>NZ_JBFBKN010000004.1:0-338470 GCF_040702225.1 Rhodococcus sp. NPDC080181 | reverse complement strand
GATCCATCACTACAATCACCACCGACCCCACACAGGCATCGGCGGCAAGTCACCCATCGAGCGACTGACCGTCCACAACGTCCCCGAGAAGAACACCTAGTGCGCGATTCGCCGCCGATATTGTGAGATCAGTAGCTCGCAGTACCGCGGAATCGGAAGTCATACAACTTTGAGAAGCTCGTTGATCTCCGCGACGCGTTCATTCCGCATCACCCTCACTCCGCACACGGAGTACCACGGCAATCGTGTCTCTCAATGTCACTGAAACTGAGGGCTTTTGGTCCCTGACATCGATCGAGACGGCAATTGGCAAGTTTCGCCGCCCGCGCGCTAGCGATGTTCCCAACATTCGGTAAATGGCTATGTTGCCGGCGTCAATCCGGGCTGACGTCTCGCTCACACGCGTCACTTTGCCCCCTAGCGGCTCCAAAGCAGCAATGATGCGATCGATCGAGGTGCCCCGGGGTATCCGCGACCCGACCTTGATCGGGGCAGGAATTTGCGAAGAATTGATCAGTGGTGCTGCCATCTCGCATCCTCTCGCTTGTATACCCCGCCGCCAACACATCCGCCGTTGTCATTGCCCACCACACAACCGGTTTCGTGGAATGGAAGGCGAATGCTCCTGGCGACGGAAGCGGGCGTTTGTGGTTGCGGCTGTCTAGGTTCAGCCCAGGCTCATTTGCACTGCCGCCATGGCCAGCGCGGGAACGGCAACCCCGATGAATACTCCCCCGATAGCTCGTCTGACCTGCATGTCTACTCCTCGAAAAGCATGAGTTGTTTCGTGCTTCTGGACGCTTCGAACATAAAACGGCACAGACGTAAGAGACAAGGGTCTGAGCCAAAATAGTTCGCCAAGGTATCGAAAGTTTGAAACCTGAAGCACATCGCTTGCCGCTCAACTCCCGTTTCGGCTTCGACTCGAGCGGCGTTGTGCTCGACCTCATCGTGGACCCGAGAATAGAAGGCTGATCGGCGGGAAAGAGTGGAAAGGTCTCGTCAATGACTATGACCAATGCCCCGTGGCGTCATCCCCAGCCCCAGCTGTCACGACTTCGCCTGGACGCAATTCCCGCGGAGATGCTGCACGCCTTGGCAACGGGACAGTCGATTCCCGCATCACACCACCGCGTTTCGCCCTATCTCGCCGGGGTCGAATGCCGCAGCCTGTGGCGGAGGAGAAGCAAGCAGATCATCGACATCCCCGGTGATGCAGCGTGGATCACGCGGCTGATGGTCGACCCAAACGTCGCCATGCCAGTCGGCGTGGCCGGCTTCCACGGAGCTCCCGACGAGACGGGGATGGTGGAGATCGGGTACCGAGTCGATCCTGAGTTTCGTCGACGAGGCCATGCCAGACGTTCGGTAGAAACCCTTCTCGCCGTTGCACGGCAACACAAGGAAGTGCGTAGTGTTCGCGCCACAGTCAGCCCGGGCAACACGCCCTCGCTGGCCCTCATCGAGAGCTTCGCGTTCATCGAAGTGGGTGAGCAATGGGATGACGAGGACGGCCTCGAGATCGTCTACGAAGTCTCCGCAGCACCGGTACAGCAAGATCAAGCGGTACGAACGGCTCCGCGGTAGAAGTCTGCGCGATCGTGTGCAGACATTCCGCCCCACACGCCGTACGGCTCGTTCGCTTCGAGTGCGTGCTGACGGCATTGCTCGAGCACCGGGCATCGGCCGCAGACCTGCTTGGCGGTCTTTTCTCGCGTGGCGCGGGCACGGCCTCGCTCCCCCTCGGGATGGAAGAACACGGACGAGTCGAGACCACGACACAGACCGTCGAGTTGCCAGTCCCAGACATCTGCATTGGGAACGGGAAGTTGGACCGGCCTGGCGGGTGCGCCTCGCACCATGAGCTGTCTCCTCACTGAAAAGTGAACAAGCTCACCTTCTCTCATTCGTCGTACTTTTACAAGTCCTTTCGGTCATTCGTAGTACTTAAAATCAAGCGCGCTTGCTTGGAATATGCACTTACCGGACACTCCGCCCCGGACCTCTGCCCTGTTTCGGCCCCCGGGTGTGGATCAATGTCCCATTGCCGCACTCTGAGCGACTGAATCCCGCATTGATCCGAACCCGGGTGGGGAGCAAGAGGGCAGAGGCAGGCAGCACTCAGTGGCTTTCGGACATTCCTGCGCGTTTTTCGAGTTCGACGAGGACGTGTTCGGCGATTTTGGTGGGCGGCGGGCCGATGTCGACGACGATGGCGTTCTCGTCGTCGCCGAGGGGTTCCAGTGTCGAGATCTGGGTGTCCAGCAGCGAGGACGGCATGAAGTGGTCCATCCGTGCATTCAGACGCCCGCTGATTCGGTCCTTGGTTCCGGCCAGGTGCACGAAGATCACCGGCGCCCCGTCCCTGGCTCCTGCGCTCAGTACGTCCCGATACGACCGTTTGAGTGCCGAGCACGTCACGATTCCCGATCGTCCCGTGCTGGTGTGGTCGGTGATCCACTCGGCGATGATGTCGAGCCACGGCCATCGGTCCTCGTCGGTCAGGGGCTGACCCGACGCCATCTTCGCGACGTTGGCGTCCGGGTGCAGGTCGTCGCCCTCTTGGAGGTCCCATTTCAAGGCTCCGGCGAGGATGCCTGCCACGGTTGATTTGCCCGATCCGGATACCCCCATCACCACGAGAACCGGATGGTGCGCTCTGCCTGTCTTCTCTGCTGCCATGCCTCGATACTGCTCCATCCGGTGCATCGGGATCGGACAGACGCGAGAAACCGGGCAACCCGTGGGACGATCGATCGGACATGACCGAGACCAATGATTTTCGCCAACTCCACGATTCGGTGCTCGACGAGCTCGGGCGCGACATCGTGAGTGGCGCGATCCCGAGTGGCACCCGAATCTCGGCCGACGACGTCGCCGTGCGGTTCGCCGTATCGCGAACCGTGGTGCGAGAAGTCGTTCGTGTTCTCGAGTCACTGGGCCTGCTCACCGTTCGGCGACGCGTCGGCATCACGGTCCTGGGTTCGCAGAACTGGAACTCCCTCGACCCGGTGGTCATCCGCTGGCAACTGGCCGGTCCTGCCCGCGCCGAGCAGCTTCTGCTGCTCAGCGAACTGCGCTCGGGTATCGAGCCTCTGGCGGCCAAACTCGCTGCCCACCGAGCCACCCCCGAGCACTGCGGGGCGCTGACCGCGGCGGTTATCGGTATGTCGTCGACGTCGCGTTCCGCGGACTCGGAGGCCTACCTCGAACACGACTGCAACTTTCACCGCACGCTGTTGGAGGCGTCGGGCAATCCCATGTTGCGGTCGATGTCGGACATCGTCGTCGAGGTACTCGCCGGACGCACCCGCCATGCCTTGATGTCGCGGCAAGCAGACCCCGAGGCCATCCGGTTGCACGGAGTGGTCGCGTCCTCCATCCAGTCCGGTGACGCCGACGCCGCCCAGCGAGCGATGTTGGCCATCGTCACCAAGTCCGCGAGGTCGATGTCGGCTGCTTCCGGTGTGACGCCATCGCCCGGTCTGGTTCCCGACCAGCAGTGATACACCGGGCGCACGAAGCCAGGTACGCCGAGACGAGGTTCATCGCCTAGATTCGACGCGTGACTGCTCTCGAATTGCCGCTCGAACTTCGCCGCGCACTCGTCGGAGTCGCTCGGACTCCGCGTTTGCTCGTCGCGTCCGATTACGACGGAACCATGGCTCCGATCGTCTCCGACCCGCAGAAGGCCTTTCCGCACCCCGAGTCCGTCAGCGCCATGCGCGGGCTCGCCTCCCTCGCCGGCACCAATGCTGCGGTCATCTCCGGCCGCGCTCTTCGCGATCTCGCGATCCTCTCGCGATTGCCGTCCGAGGTGCAGCTCGTGGGCAGCCACGGCAGCGAGTTCGACGCCGGGTTCGTCAACGCCATCGACGACGACGCCAAGAAGCTCCTCACCGTCATCACCGGCGAGCTCCAAGCCATCGCCGACGCCCATCCGGGCGTGAGTATCGAAACCAAGCCGGCCAGCGTCGCACTGCACGTGCGCAACGCCGAGACTGCTGCGGGCGAAGAAGCCCTGGCCGCCGTGCGTTCCGGTGCTGCCGCACGCGACGGCGTCCAAGTGACCGAGGGCAAGTCCGTCATCGAGCTGGCCGTCATCATCACCGACAAGGGCGTCGCCCTCGATATCCTCAGACATCAGGAAGCCTCCACTGCCGCAGTCTTTTTCGGCGACGACGTCACCGACGAGAAGGCATTCGGCCACCTGCACGGACCCGACATCGGGGTCAAGATCGGACCGGGCGATACTCTCGCCGAGTTCCGCATCGACAGCACCGAGCACGTGGCACTGGCCTTGGCGTTCCTGCTCGAGGAGCGTCGGCAGTGGCTCTCCGGAGCCGACGCCCCGCGCATCGAACGACTGACGATGTTGGCCAGCCCCAACGCCGTCGCGCTGCTCACTCCCGATGCCGACGTCACCTGGCTCTGTCACCCCGAGCCCGATTCGGCAGCGGTGTTCGCACACCTGCTCGGCGGCGATCAGGCCGGACACTTCAGCATCGGACCCGTCCGCGCATCGCTTCCGTTGAGCCAGCAGTACGTGGACGGCACGATGACCGTGCAGACCAAGTGGGCCAGCCTGCAGGTCACCGACTACCTCCCGCACGACATCGGCCAGGGCCAGACCGCGCTGACCCGCGTCATCACCGGCAAGGCACCGGCCATCGTCACGTTCGCGCCGCGTCCGGAGTTCGGAAAGGCGTGGGCATCACTGGAACCCGACGTCGACGGACTGCGCATCCTCGGCACCGCGGACCCGATGGTCCTGCGGAGCCCCGGCGTCACCTGGAACATCGTCTCCGACGGATCCCAGCAGTCCGCCCACGCCGAGGTCGACCCGTCGAACGGGCCGATAGTTCTCGAATTGCGGCTCGGCACAGACGATCTGAGCGAGCACCCGTGGCCCGAGGTCGAACGGCGTCGAGCATCGGAATCGTACTGGAAGGACTGGGCAGACGGCCTGAATCTGCCGCCGCTCAAGCGCGACCTGATGAAGCGATCGGCTCTGACCTTGCGCGGCCTCGTGCACGCCGAGTCCGGTTCGATCATGGCCGCCGCCACCACGTCACTGCCCGAAGACATTGGTGGAGTGCGCAACTGGGATTACCGATACTGCTGGCTGCGCGACGCAGCATTGACCGCGACCGCACTGGTCGACGTCGGATCGACAGCCGAGGCCGAGAACTACCTCTCGTGGATTCACGGGGTACTCGAATCGGTGTCGGGACCCGAACGCCTGCACCCGCTCTACACCATCTGGGGCCTGGGCCTGCCGCCCGAGGCCGTCATCGACGAGCTGCCCGGCTACGCGGGTTCACGTCCGGTCCGCGTGGGAAACGCTGCCAACCAACAGGTTCAGCTCGACGTCTTCGGCCCCATCGTCGAATTGGTGTCCGCCCTCGCACACGCCCGCAAAGCCGCGGGGTCGGAGAACGGCCTGTCCGACGACGACTGGGACCTCGTCCGCGCGATGGTCGAAGCCGTCGAGCGACGCTGGTTCGAACCCGATCACGGCATCTGGGAAATCCGAGACAATCCCCGCCACCACGTCTACTCGAAGGTGATGGGCTGGACGACGGTGGACCGCGCCATCGGTCTGGCCGAAACCTTCGGTCGCACAGCAGAATCGAGCTGGACCGAGCTTCGTGACACCATCCGAGAAGAAGTGCTCGCCAACGGCTGGAACGACGAAGTACAGTCCTTCACCGCCGCATACGACGGCACCGACCTCGACGCCGCGACGCTGTACATCGGCCTGTCCGGACTGATCGAGCCGTCGGACCCGCGTTTCGCAGCCACCGTCACTGCAACCGAAGCCGAACTGCGCAGCGGATCGACGGTCTACCGCTACCGCCACGACGACGGTCTGCCCGGCGGCGAAGGCGGATTCCACCTGTGCGCAGCGTGGCTCGTCGAGGCATACCTGTTGGTGGGCCAACGCGCCGAGGCCGAGGCTCTGTTCGCTCAACTCGTCAGCGCCGCCGGACCGACCGGACTGCTCAGTGAGGAATACGACCCGATCGCCGAACGGTCGCTCGGCAACCACCCCCAGGCCTACAGTCACCTGGGTCTGCTGCGTTGCGCGAGATTGCTCAGCGCTCAGCCCGTCTGACCCCCACCCCCGGTTCACTCCTCCCCAGTTGGGATCAATGCGCCTTTGTTGCAGTCAGACTGACTGAAATCCACATTCATCCCGAACGGGGTTCCAACCGACACTGAATGAATGTGGCTTTGTTGCACTCTGAGTGACTGAAACCCACATTGATCCCAAATGGGGCGCAAATCTGGAGTGAGCGCGCGAGGGCAGCTGGTCAGGCGATTGCGGGCGGTTGAGCCGGCGGCGGTGCTGCGGTGCGGCCGCGGAAGAGTTCGGTCGGGAGGGTTTCGGCGGCGACGATGCCCGAGTGCGAGGACGAGAGCACCAGTTTGCCTGCGCGGCGGCCTTTTTCCTCGGCGTCCTGGCGCACGGTGGTCAGGTTCTCGCGAATGGCGTCGGAGATGCCGTCGAATCCGGTGACCGAGAGTTGGCTCGGCACATCGATTCCCGAGACTCTGGCGAAGTTGAGTGCACCGATGGCGATGACGTCGGTGGTGCAGAGCAGTGCGGTGGTCTCGCGGTTGGCCTGTAGTGCCTGGGCTGCGGCGGAGTGGCCGGAGCGCACGGTGTGGTCGAATCGTTCGACGACGGTGAGGGTGTCGGGGTCGAGTCCGGCGTCGATCATCGCGGCCTGGACGCCGGCGATCCGTTCACGTTGGACGTGGAAGTGACTGTCGGCCAGCCGCCCGGGGGGTACGACGCCATCGCGGCGGTCGCGTCCGAGCCGCATGCACAGCACTGCAAGATGTTCGTGTCCCAGCGAGATCAGATGTGCGGCGAGCATTTTCATGGCGACGCGGTCGTCGATTGCGACGAGGGCGGCCTCGGGGATGTTGCGGGGTTGGTCGCACACGACGATCGGTAGGTGTCGTTCGCGCACTGCGGCCAGGTAGGGGTCGTCGTCGGCGACGGAGTAGACGACGAATCCGTCGACTCCTGCTTGTTGGACGACGGCTGCGGCTTGGACGTCGTCGCGTTCGGCTCCGGCGGGGATGAGCAGCAGCCCTTGTCCTGCGGCCTCGCAGGATTCGGCGAGACCGGCGAGGAAGCTCATGGCGGCGGGGTCGCGGAAGGAGTAGCTGAGGGCTTCTGTGAGCAGGAGTCCGATGGCTCCGGCTTTGCGGGTGCGCAGCGATCGCGCGACCGGGTCCGGGCCTGCGTAACCGCGTCGTTTGGCTGCCTGGAGAACGCGTTCGCGCAGTTCGGGCGAAAGTTGATCAGGTCGGTTGTAGGCATTCGAGACGGTGGTTCGCGATACCTTCAGCTCGGCTGCGATCGACGCCAACGTCGCTTGACGTCGGGGTTCGCTTGACCTGGCCATAACCGGGACGTTAGTCCCACACCACGCTGCAGTGAAAATCGAGGTTGGGCTCGTCCGATTCGATACCGAGCCCGCCCGAGAGCTAGAGTACAACGGTAACGGTTTCCATTAGCGTCAAGCCCTGCCTTCAGGAGTACATCGATGTCGTCCTTCCACCGCCCGTCTCGGGTCAAGAGCTCGGCCCTCATCGGCCTGACCTGCGCTGCCGCGCTGGCACTGACCGCGTGCAGCTCGAACGAGCCGACGAGCACCGAGTCCGCTCCGGCCAACCCCGTCGACGGTCCGATCACGATCGTCGCGTCCACGAACGTGTGGGGCAGCGTTGCCGAGGCCGTTGCGGGCGACCTGGCCACCGTGAAGTCGATCATCGCCGACCCGTCGGCAGATCCGCACTCGTACGAGGCGAGCCCCGGTGACGCTGCCGCGGTTGCCGAGGCGTCCTTGGTGGTCTACAACGGCGGCGGCTACGACCAGTTCATCGAGGACATCCTCGGCTCCGAGGGCAAGGACGTGCCGTCCGTCGATGCCTTCACGTTGCTCGACGCGGACCACGATCACGACTCCGAGACGACGTCCGAGGCAGCAACCGAGTCCGCAACCGAGCCCGCGACCGAAGACGGCCACTCGCACGGTGAGGTCAACGAACACGTCTGGTACAACGCCGAGGTCGCAGCGCACACCGCCGAGGAGATCGCCGACAAGCTCGGTCAACTCGACCCGGACAACGCCGCGCAGTACACCGCCAACGCCGAAACGTTCCATGAGCAGATCCACGCCATCACCGACGTGACGGACCGGATCGCCGCCGAGTTCCCGAACGCACCGGTGGCCCAGACCGAACCGATCGCGCACTACCTCCTCGAGGAGTCCGGTCTCGACGACCGCACCCCCGAGGACTTCAAGGACGCCATCGAGGAGGGCAACGACCCGTCGCCCGCATCGATCGCCGCGACGCGGGATCTGTTCACGTCCAAGTCCGTCCGCGCGCTGGTCTACAACACTCAGACCGAAGACGCTGTCACACAGGACATTCGCACCACCAGCGAGGCTGCGGGCATCCCCGTCGTCGAGGTCACCGAAACTCTGCCCGCCGGGATGACGTTCATCGAGTGGCAGACCAAGGCCGCGACGGACCTGCAGGCCGCGCTCAGCACCAACCCGTGAGCCGATCCGCCTCCCGATCGGTGGGCAGCTGATGGAAAGCTGTAACGCATGCCTGCTGTAGAACTGCGCGATGCCGGACTGGCCTTCGGCGACCGCACACTCTGGCAGAACCTGGATCTGTCCGTCGCGGCGGGCGAGTTCGTCGCCGTCCTCGGCCCCAACGGGTCGGGCAAGACGTCGTTGCTCAAGGTGCTGCTCGGTCAGAACCACCTCACGTCCGGCACCGCGTCGATCGGCGGCAGTCCCGTTCGCCGCGGCCAGTCGGGCGTGGGGTACGTCCCCCAGCAACGCAACATCGACGACGATCTGCCGCTGCGCGGACGCGATCTCGTCGGTCTCGGCTGGGACGGCCACAAATGGGGCATGGGACTGCGCGGCATGCGGCAGCGCAAGGAGACGGTGCAGCGCGCCATCGATCAGGTCGACGCCAATTCCTTCGCCGGCGCACCGGTCGGCTCGATGTCCGGTGGTGAACAACAGCGACTGCGGATCGCCCAGGCACTCGTCGGCGATCCGTCGGTACTGCTGTGCGACGAGCCCCTGCTCAGCCTCGACCTCGCCAACCAATCGTTGGTCTCCGGCCTTATCGATCGCCGACGGCGGGAGCACGACACAGCCGTGCTGTTCGTGACGCACGAGATCAACCCGATCCTTCCGCTCGTCGACCGCGTCGTCTACATCGTCGACGGCCGGTTCCGGATCGGGACTCCCGAGGACGTCATGACCACCGAGGTGTTGTCCGAGCTGTACGGCACCGAGGTCGAGGTGCTGAAGGTTCGCGGCCGGCTCGTCGTCGTCGGAACCGGCGACTCGATCGATGCGCTCGGCTCGGCCGGCGCCCACCACCCACCCGTACCGCACGACGGAGAAGACAAGGCATGAACGAGAAGGTTCTCGACGCATTCTCGAAGATGCTCGACTTCGACACCACGGCGAATCTGCTGAGCTACGACTTCGTTCAGCAGGCGTTGATCGCCGCTGCCATTCTCGGATTGCTCGCCGGCGCGCTCGGACCGCTCATCGTCAGCAGACAGTGGGCCTTCGCGGTGCACGGATCGAGTGAACTCTCCCTCACCGGTGCATCCGCTGCGCTGCTCGTCGGCATCACCGTCGGGCTCGGTGCCATCGTCGGATCCGTCGTCGCCGCGGTGATGTTCGCCCTGCTCGGCAACAAGGCCCGCGACCGCGACTCGGTCATCGGCGTCATCATGTCGTTCGGCCTCGGCCTGTCGGTGCTGTTCATCTGGCTGTACCCGGGCCGAACCGGAACCAGCTTCTCGTTGCTCATCGGCCAGATCGTCGGCGTCGGACAGAGCGGAATCCAGCTTCTACTGGTGTGCGCCGTTCTGGTGCTGATCGTGCTCACCGTGGTCTACCGTCCACTGCTGTTCGCCAGCACCGACCCCGAGGTGGCACTGGCCCGCGGCGTGCCCGTCCGTGCACTCTCGGTCGTGTTCGCCGTACTCGTCGGTGTTGCCTGTGCGCTGGGCGTGCAGATCGTCGGTGCGCTGCTGGTGCTCTCGCTGCTCATCACCCCGGCCGCGGCGGCTGCGCGAGTGACGGCCAGCCCGCTCAAGGCGACGCTGCTGTCCATCCTGTTCGCCGAGATCGCCGCTGTCGGTGGCATCTTGCTCTCGCTCGCCCCGGGCCTCCCGGTCTCGACCTTCGTCACGACCATCTCGTTCGTCATCTATCTTCTCTGCCGAGCTGTGGGAGCTACTCGCAAGGCCAATTCCGGACGGCTCGTCGCCGCCTAGACTGTCCAGGGTGACGGCCATCGATCTCAACGCCGATCTCGGCGAAAGCTACGGTGCGTGGACTCTGGGCGACGACGACGCCATGCTCGCGGTGGTGTCCAGTGCCAACGTCGCGTGCGGCTTTCACGCCGGTGATCCGACCACGCTGCTGCGCACGTGCCGCTCGGCTGCGAACGCGGGCGTGCGGATCGGGGCTCAGGTCGGCTATCACGACCTCGCCGGATTCGGCCGACGCTTTCTCGACGTCGCCCCCGCAGATCTCACCGCCGACGTCGTCTATCAGATCGGCGCACTCGACGGCCTTGCCCGAGTGGCCGGTTCGGCCGTCGCGTACGTCAAACCACACGGGGCGCTGTACAACGCGATCGTGCATCATCGCGAGCAGGCGAAAGCGGTCGCCGAGGCAGTGGCCGCCTACGACCCGCGTCTGCCGGTTCTCGGGCTCCCCGGTTCGGCATTCCTCGAAGAAGCCGAACGCGTCGGGTTACGCACGGTCGCAGAGGCTTTCGCCGATCGCGCCTACACCCCACAGGGAACACTGGTCTCGCGCACGGAACCCGGAGCCGTGCTCGGCGATCCCGAGGTGGTCGCCCAGCGGGTATCGACGATGATCACCGACGGTACGGTCGAAGCGGTGGACGGCACGACGGTCGAAGTCCGCGCCGAATCGATCTGCTTGCACGGCGACTCCCCCGGCGCGGTGGCGATGGCGAATGCCGTGCGGGACCTGTTGCGCGTCAACGATATCGACATCAGTCCCTTCGTCTGATGCGCCTCCTCCCCGCAGGCGAGAACGCGCTGCTGGTCGAGTTCTCCGACCTGCCCGAGACCATGTCGTACCACCGCTCCATGGTCCGCCAACGGCCGGACGCGGTCGTCGATCTGGTTCCTGCCGCCCGCACCGTCCTGGTGATCTTCGACGGGGCACCGGCACCGATACTCGAGTGGGTCGCGGCGCTGACACCCGCTGCCGACGACCCCACTGCCGCATCCGAGGCGGTCACGATTCCCGTCTCCTACGACGGCGCAGACCTCGACGACGTCGCCCGCCTGACGGGCCTGTCCGTCGCCGAAGTGGTTGCAGCGCATACGGAACAGACCTGGACAGTCGCGTTCGGCGGCTTCGCGCCCGGCTTCGGCTACCTCGTCGGCACCGACACCCGACTGCACGTGCCGCGGCGGGATTCACCGCGCACCAGCGTCCCGGCAGGCGCAGTGGGTCTGGCCGGTAAGTTCTCCGGCATCTACCCGCGGTCCTCGCCCGGGGGATGGCAGCTCATCGGGCGCACGGACGCGCAATTGTGGAACCTCGACCGCGATCCACCCGCACTGCTGAGCCCCGGCACCACCGTCCGATTCGAGTCGACATGAAGGCCCTGACCGTCCTGCAGACGGGTCCGCTGTGCACCGTCCAGGATCGTGGACGACGTGGCCACGCGGCGGTGGGCGTCGGACGATCCGGTGCAGCGGACCTTCGTTCACACGATGCGGCAAACCGTCTGGTGGGCAACGACTCCGGTGCCGCCACCCTGGAAGTGACGTTCGGTGGCCTGCAGGTCCGAACCGAGTTCGACGCCGTCATGGCCGTCACCGGAGCGCACGTGATCTGCCGCGTGGACGGCACCGTGCAGGGACTGCATTCGACGCTCGTGGTCCGAGCCGGGCAGGAGTTGACTCTGTCGCCGCCCTCATCGGCTCTGCGCAGCTACCTCGCCGTCCGGGGAGGCATCGACGTCCCGTCGGTTCTCGGCAGCAGATCGACGGACACGATGTCGGGCCTCGGGCCCGCTCGGCTCTCCCCCGGGACGGTGCTCCCGGTCGGCGACGCCACAGACCATTGGCCTGCAACGGATTTCGTAGTACCGACCCCGCTCGAGCAGACACTGCACATCACGTTCGGCCCACGCGAGGACTGGTTCACCGAGCATGCTCGATCCATTCTGCTGGAGCAGCCGTGGACGGTCACGCAGGATTCGGATCGCGTCGGCATCAGGCTCGACGGCGCGGAGCCCTTGACCCGCGCGGTCGACGACGAATTGCCCAGCGAGGGAATGGTTCTCGGGGCGCTACAGGTGCCACCGTCGGGACAGCCGGTGTTGTTTCTCGCCGACCATCCCGTCACGGGCGGTTATCCGGTTATCGCCGTCGTGACTGCGGCCGATGTGTCCGCCGCTGCGCAGCTGACCCCCGGAACGCAGATACGGTTCCGCGCTATCGGTTGATCCCGGCCGCACACGACCTCACACCCGTTTTCTCGACCTCACACACCCATTCGAGCGATAGCAGGGCTGTGCGGTTCAGCCTCGACGCTGACGCGCGATGTCGGCCAGCACGACGCCGGCAGCGACGGAGGCGTTGAGCGATTCCACCGGCCCGGCCATCGGGATCGACAGGATGTGGTCGCAGGTCTCGCTGACCAGACGCGAGAGGCCCTTGCCCTCGGATCCGACGACGATAACGACCGGTCCCTTACCATCGAAGGTGTCGAGGTCGGTGTCGCCGCCTGCGTCGAGGCCGACGACGGTGACGCCCTTGGACTGCCAATCCTTCAGTGTGCGAGTCAGATTGACCGCCCGCGCGATGGGCAGTCGGGCTGCGGCACCGGCGCTGGTGCGCCATGCCACCGCGGACACGCTGGCGCTGCGACGCTGCGGAATCACGACGCCGTGACCACCGAACGCGGCCACCGAACGCACGACGGCACCGAGGTTGCGCGGGTCGGTGATGTTGTCGAGCGCCACGAGCAGTGCGGGTTCCTGGTGCGTGCGCGCGTTCGAGATCAGATCGTCGGGGTGCGCGTAGCGGTACGGCGGCACCTGCAGGGCCAGGCCCTGGTGCAGTCCGTTGGCGCTGAGCTTGTCCAGATCGGAGCGGGGAACTTCGAGGATGGAGATCCGTGCGTCGCCTGCGCGCTGCACGGCTTCCTTGAGTCGATCGTCGCTGTCGGTGCCGACGGCAACCCACAGGGCGGTGGCGGGCACGCCTGCACGCAGGCACTCGACGACCGGGTTGCGCCCGAGTACCACCTCGGGACCGTCTTCGGCCTTGCGTCCGGCCGGACGTCCACCCGCGCGTCCTCCGGTTGTACCGCCGCGGTTCTGCGCGGACTTCTCGGCGAGCTTGGCCCGACGCGCTGCCGGATGCTTGGTGCGCTCGGAGGCGGGGGGCGTTGCGCCGCGGCCCTCGAGGCCCTTACGACGCTTGCCTCCGGATCCGGCGACCTGACCCTTCTTGGTGCCGTCCTTGCGGATTGCGCCGCGCCTACTCGAATTGCCTGCCATCACAAACCTGCTTCGTCGGTCTTGCTCGTACCCAGCGACCATTCGGGCCCGTTGGGTGTATCTGTCACATCGACTCCGGCCTGCGCCAGTCGATCGCGTATCTCGTCGGCGACGGCCCAGTCCTTGGTCGCCTTCGCCGTTGCTCGACGCTCCAGCTCGGCCTCGACGAGAACGCCGAGTGCACCGAGAGCTGCTGCGTCCGAACCACTGTCGCTCGACCAGTGCGGATCGAGGGGGTCGACACCGAGGATGTCGAGCATCGCCCGCACGCTGCCCGCATGCTCCACGGCTGCCGGTAGATCACCGGACTCGAGGGCGGTGTTGCCGAGGGTGACGGTGGCGTGAATCTCGGCCAACGCTTTGGGCACACCGAGATCGTCGTCCAGAGCCGCGGCAAACCCGGCGGTCCACTTGCCCATCGGTACGTCACCGGCACGTTCGACGGCTCGCCGGACGAACCCTTCGATGCCCCGGTACGTCACCGCCGCGGTCTCGAGCGCAGTGTCGGAGTATTCCAGCATCGAGCGATAGTGCGCGCCACCGAGATAGAACCGAAGTTCTTGCGGCCGAACCTTTTTGAGCACGTTGGGCACCGAGAGGACGTTGCCGAGAGACTTGGACATCTTCTCTCCGCCCATCGTCACCCAACCGTTGTGCAGCCAGTAGCGCGAGAAGCCGTCGCCGGCCGCCATCGATTGGGCTCGCTCGTTCTCGTGATGCGGGAACACGAGATCGAGACCACCGCAATGGATGTCGAAGTCCGCGCCGAGGTACGTCTCCGCCATCGCCGAGCACTCGAGATGCCAGCCGGGACGGCCTGGGCCCCACGGCGTCGGCCACGAGGGCTCGCCGGGCTTGGCACCCTTCCACAGTGTGAAGTCGCGAGGATCGCGCTTGCCCTCGGCAACGCTCTCGCCCTGGTGTACGTCGTCGAGCTTGTGACCGGACAACGCGCCGTAACTCGGGAAACTCTGCACGTCGAAGTACACGTCTCCGCACGAATCGGCATACGCGTGCCCACGCTCGATCAGCCGCTCGATCATCTGGACCATCTGAGTGATGTGGCCCGTCGCACGCGGCTCGGCGGACGGCGGCAGCACACCGAGTCGGTCGTAGGCCCAGGTGAACGAACGCTCGTACGTTGCCGCCCACTCCCACCACGGACGACCGGCGTCGCGCGCCTTGTTCAGGATCTTGTCGTCGATGTCCGTCACGTTGCGAACGAAAGCGACGTCGTAGTCGTGTGCCAACAGCCAGCGGCGCAGGACGTCGAACGCCACTCCGCTGCGTACGTGGCCGATGTGAGGCTCACCCTGCACCGTTGCCCCACACAGGTACACCGATACATGGCCAGGGACCAAGGGGGTGAATTCCCGCAGGGCCCTCGTCTCGGTGTCGTGTAGGTGAAGGGTCACGACCAGCAATGCTACCGGTGGTTTTACCTCGTCATGACAAGTGCGGTCGCGACGGCCGCGATTCCTTCGCCGCGACCGGTCAGCCCGAGCCCATCGGTGGTGGTCGCGGACACCGACACCGGGGCACCGAGCACACCCGAGAGAACGTCCTGCGCCTCGACGCGACGCGGTCCGATCTTGGGCCTATTACCGATGATCTGCACCGCAGCGTTGCCTATCGCAAACCCGTCGGCGTCGAGCAACCGTCGTACCTCGGTCAGCATCGCGGCTCCACTGACCCCGTCCCACTCCGGACGCCCGGTGCCGAAGACCGACCCCAAATCGCCCAGGCCCGCAGCGGACAGCAGGGCGTCACACAGCGCGTGCGCGGCGACGTCGCCGTCGGAGTGGCCCTCGAGACCGTCCGCGTCCTCGAAGAGCAGTCCGGCCAGCCAGCAGGGTCGGCCGGGCGCGATGGGGTGGACGTCGGTGCCGATGCCGACTCTCATAGGAGCGCCTCTGCCAGTAGTAGGTCGTGCGGAGTGGTGATCTTGAATGCGAGCGCGTCGCCGACGATGGTGTGCACCGTCTCGCCGATGCGCTCGACCAGTCCCGCATCGTCGGTGGAGATGTCGGTAGCGGCGGCATAGGCGCGACGCAGGACGTCGGCGTCGAAGCCCTGCGGAGTCTGGACCGCACGCAGACTCGCGCGATCGGGCGTGCCGACCACAGCGCCCATGAGGTCGACTTCCTTGACGGTGTCGACGACGGGCAGCACCGGGATGACCGCTGGGCGTCCGGCTCGGACCTCGGCGACGACGCGGGCGATCAACGCGGGCGGGGTGAGAGCGCGAGCGGCGTCGTGGACGAGCACGACCGAAGCGTCTCCGACGACGGCGAGACCGGCGCGCACCGAATCGGTGCGTTCGCGGCCGCCTGCCACGACGATGACGTCGTCGCCGACGAGCCCGCGGGCCGCGTCGAGCAAGTCGACGGGCACGATGACGACGATGCGGTCGACGGCACCCGAGGCACGCAGTCCGTCCACGGACCGCGTGAGAAGAGAGTCGGTACCCAGACAGACGAAAGCCTTCGGCTCGTCGTGTCCGAGCCGAAGGCCTTTACCTGCTGCGGGTACCAGGGCGACAACGTCGCCGGCGGTACCGTTCACGCTACGAAGCTGCTCATTCTGCGAAGCTGCACACTCTACGAAGCGGTGGCGAGAACTTCGTCGAGCATGGTGTCGGCCTTGGCCTGGTCGGTTCCCTCGGCCAATGCCAACTCGCCGACGAGGATCTGACGCGCCTTGGCGAGCATCCGCTTCTCGCCTGCCGACAATCCACGATCCTGTTCGCGACGCCAGAGATCACGAACGACCTCTGCCACCTTGTTCACGTCACCGGAAGCCAGCTTCTCCAAGTTGGCCTTGTAGCGACGCGACCAGTTGGTGGGCTCTTCGGTGTGCGGTGCGCGCAGCACCTGAAAGACTTTGTCGAGGCCTTCTTGCCCGACGACATCGCGAACGCCGACGTACTCGGCATTGTCCGCGGGGACTCGAACGGTGAGGTCGCCTTGCGCGACCTTGAGAACCAAGTACTCTCTCGGTTCACCCTTGATGGTGCGTGTCTCTATCGCTTCGATCAGCGCCGCTCCGTGATGGGGGTAAACGACGGTGTCTCCGACCTTGAAAATCATGTGACAAGTGCCCCTTTCGATTTATCCAGAATACCACGCCCAATATCAACGGCGCAGGTCAGGGGCACAGTGCTGCCGAATCAGGGGTTGACACAGACCGTTCGACGTGTATCCGATGCCACATTTCGGCCGCGGTCGTAACACCCCCGTTCCGTGCGGAAGGCTGCCCTACCTGGCGCATCGTGAGCAGTGGCGGACCCCACGAGCGGTCGGTGGACGAGAACTACTACTCTGCCTAGTGGACGAGATGGACCGAGCCGGCCCGGCACCACATGGAGGACGACCGAAGTGACTGCAATCGACGCTGCGACACCGCTTGGCCGCCATCGCAGAACGGCCGCCGCCCTCGCGCTTCTCGCTGGTGGCACCCTCGTACTCACCGCCTGCGGCGCAGGTCAGATCTCGCAGACGGCCACTCAGGTCGCGGCGGTCAACGGCAATTCCGTCGACGTCGGAGACATTCAGCTTCGCAACGTGCACGTCGTGTACCCCTCCTCCGAGGAGTACAGCATCGAGCCCGGCGGCACCGTCGAGCTCGGCTTCACGGCCATCAACGCCAACCCCGCCGTGGCGGACGAGCTGACCGGGATCTCCTCTCCCGAGGCTCAGGTCACCATCGTCGACGAGGCAGAACCGGGCAGCACCGAGATCGCTCCGCTGACCGCGCTCGGTGCCGGATCACCCGCCGACACGCAGCTGGACGATCCTCTGCTTCCGATCCAGCTCATCAAGGTCGAAATGGCCGACATCAGCGAGAACGTGCGCCCGGGCCTGACGCTGCCGGTCACCTTCGAGTTCGCGAATGCGGGCGATGTTGTCGTCAACGTCCCCGTCGACGCCGGTCACGAACTCGAGCGCTCCGAAGAGGCAGTCTCCGAGCACAGCGGCGGGCACTGACCCCTCCGTACGAGGTCACCGGACCTGTCGGTGCCGATCGTTAGGCTTCCGACGTGGTCAAACTGAAGTCGAGCTACCGCTGCTCCGCGTGTCATCATTCGGTCTCCAAGTGGGTCGGTCGGTGTCCCGAATGCGGCGACTGGGGCTCGATGGACGAGGTCCAGGCCACCGCGGCACCACTCACGTCGCGCGCAGGTGCATCGGCGCTCCGCTCGGGCGGCGGCGCCATGATCCCGACGACGCCCGCAGCTGCACTGACGACCATCAGCAGCGCAACCTCGCAGGCGAACACCACCGGCATCGACGAGTTCGATCGTGTCCTCGGCGGCGGTCTGGTCCCCGGTTCGGTCGTTCTGCTGGCCGGCGAGCCGGGCGTCGGCAAGTCGACGCTGCTGCTCGAGGTGGTGCATCGGTGGGCTCGTTCGGCTCCCGATCGCCGCGCGCTCTATGTCACCGGCGAGGAATCCGCAGGGCAGGTTCGGCTGCGAGCCGACCGTACCGGCGCGGTGCACGAGCGCGTCTTTCTCGCCGCCGAGTCCGATCTGGCAACCGTGTTCGGACACGTCGAACAGGTCAAGCCCAGCATGCTGATCGTCGATTCGGTGCAGACGATGCTCGCCGCCGACGTCGACGGCGTCATCGGCGGTGTCACTCAGGTCCGCGCCATCACCAGTGCGTTGACCACTCTGGCCAAGACCACCGGAGTCGCCGTTCTGCTCGTGGGGCACGTGACGAAGGAAGGCGCGGTGGCAGGCCCACGCTCGCTCGAACACCTCGTCGACGTGGTCCTCAACTTCGAGGGCGACAAGCACTCCACGCTGCGCATGATTCGCGGCGTCAAGAACCGGTTCGGTGCCTCGGACGAGGTGGGCTGCTTCGAGTTGCGGGAGACCGGAATCGTCGGCATCAGTGACCCGTCCGGGCTGTTCCTGCATCACCGCAACGACGCCGTCCCCGGGACCGCCGTCACCGTCACGATGGACGGCAAGCGACCGCTGCTGGCCGAGCTGCAGGCACTGATCGTCGACACCGCCATGCCGTCACCGCGACGTGCGGTCAGCGGACTCGATCACGCCCGTGTCGCGATGATTCTGGCCGTCCTGGAACGCCGGTGCGGGGTGAAGGTGTCCAAGGCCGAGGTCTATGCCGCGACGGTCGGCGGGATGCGCACGAGTGAGCCGTCCGCAGATTTGGCTCTGGCGGCTGCGGTGGCGTCGGCGGTGCGTGATCAACCGTTGCCCGCAGGAATGGTGATTCTGGGGGAAGTAGGGCTCGCCGGCGAGGTACGACGCGTCGCCGGGCTCGGGCGCCGCCTCGCCGAGGCAGCCAGACTGGGGTTCAACTACGCCATCGTCCCCGAGGACGCGGGCCCCATCCCGCCCGGCATCAAGGTCAAAACCGTCACCAACGTCGGCGAGGCCCTGACGTACACGCGTATGCGGCCGGTATGACACCGGGCGGTACCCTTTACGGCGCTGCCCGTGTGCAACGGCGTGGCCCGCATTCGGCGGCGCGTTAGTCTTTGTTGGGCACGAGCTCCAGATCTGCCGCATGCCGTTACGACACGAGGGGGTTGGCCATGGAAGGCGCCGCGCAGTCCCCGGCGTTACGCGAGACCATCGCTCGACTGGCACCGGGCACCGCCCTGCGGGACGGTCTCGAACGAATCCTGCGCGGCCGCACCGGCGGATTGATCGTCCTGGGCTACGACGAAGAGGTCGAGGCCATCTGCGACGGCGGGTTCGAGCTCGATGTCGAGTTCGCGCCGACACGACTGCGCGAGCTGTCGAAAATGGATGGCGCAGTGGTGCTTTCGACCGACGGGCAGCGCATCGTTCGGGCCAATGTTCAGCTCGTCCCCGACCACAAGATTCCTACCGTCGAATCCGGCACCCGACACCGCGCGGCCGAGCGAACAGCGATGCAGACCGGGTATCCCGTTGTCTCCGTGAGCCAGTCGATGAGCATCGTCAGTGTCTACATCAGCGGCATCAGGCACGTCGTCGAGGGCTCAGCCACCATCCTCTCGCGCGCCAATCAGGCCGTCGCCACGCTTGAGCGATACAAGGCCCGGCTCGACGAGAACACGCGTCAGCTCTCGGTCGTGGAGATCGAAGATTTCGTGACCCTGCGCGACGCGTTGACCGTCGCCCAGCGCCTCGAGATGGTGCGACGGGTGTCGGTGGAAATCGAGCAGAACGTCCTCGAACTCGGCACCGACGGCCGTCAGCTCGCTCTCCAGCTCGAAGAGTTGTTGGGCGACAACGACATCGACCGTCAACTGATCGTGCGCGACTATCTCGCCGGCAACGAACCGTCGAGCACCACCGGCGTGGAGAAAGCGCTCGCGGCTCTGGACAAGCTGACCGATGTCGACCTGTTGGACCTGACGACTCTGTCCCGGGCATTCGGTTATCCCGCGACCATCGAAGCGTTGGACACCCCGATGAGTCCGCGCGGTTATCGCGTACTGACGCGAGTGCCGCGGTTGCAGTTCAGCCAGATTCACCGACTCGTGGGCGCATTCGGCACTTTGCAGGGCCTGCTGGCCGCAACCGCAGCCGATCTGCAGTCGGTCGACGGCATCGGCGGCCTGTGGGCCAGGCACATTCGAGAGGGGCTGTCGCGCTTGGCAGAGGCCTCGATCTCCGGGCCCTACGACTAGGAAGCGCTACGACCGAGACCCGGGACCCCTGGGAGAACCGGTAACCCCTACCGCTTCTTGGTCCCCGGGAGGAAACCAGCGTCGATCACGGCTTTCACGTAGGGCCGTGCGCTCGTGATCAGCTGCTCCGCATCCGGAACGGTCTTCCACACTGCCGAAGCCATGGCGTCGGTGCGCTCCTCGATGTGCCGATCGAGAGCGGTGCCGGCCTCGGTCAACGTCTCCCCCTCGGCAGAAGTGGTGAGCAGTCCCCGGACGGCGAGTCGTTCTGCAGCCGAATCCCATTCGGTCTCGGACCACTGTCGCGTCAGCTGTGTGATGCGCTTGCCGAGTGCTCGGCGTCCGGGCTGCGGTGTCGGGCGGACGGCTTCGTGGAACACCGCTGCTTCCGCGGGGTCGAGTTCCGCGTCGATCAACGCGGCGAGGTGGCCGTCGCCCCGCCATTCACGCAGCACGGTGATCGAATGCCACAGGGCGAGATGAGGCACGTCGGGTCGTTCGGTGGAATGCCATGCTGCTGCGAGAGGACGGCCGGCGAAGGACGCCGCGTCGCCGATGCTGCGCAATCGCTCCGCGATGGTCGCGAGATCGGGCTCGGAGGCCAAGGAACCCAATGCTGCGCCGAGGACGGAGTCGAGCAGTGCCCACCGACGATCGGACACTGCATCCAGACCGACGGCCACAGCGGCCGGCCACACCTGCTCGATCAACACCGGGTTGAAGTTGTAGAACGCAGCCGCGACGACGCTGGGCGCGCACGGACCCATCGGCGCGGCCCGTGCGCCCGCGTACCAGGCATGACCGTCGAGTCCGGTGTCCTCGTACGCAGATCCGAGTTCGGGATTGAAGTACGCGATCACATGGAAGGGTTCGAGCGTCGTGTAGGCCGCTCGGGCAAGCGCTGTCGGGGTGGTCATGAGATTCGACCGTACTCAGCCGGTGATGTTGAACGGTTCCGGCACGCTCTTGAGCTCGCCGAGCTGTGCGATGGCCTGGT
The DNA here is from genome assembly GCF_040702225.1 of Rhodococcus sp. NPDC080181. NCBI lineage: Bacteria > Bacillati > Actinomycetota > Actinomycetes > Mycobacteriales > Nocardiaceae > Rhodococcus > Rhodococcus sp. NPDC080181. The sequence goes on along the minus strand of NZ_JBFBKN010000004.1, from coordinate 317,196 downwards.
ATGCACCGACGCCGACCGGGACGCGCTCTTCACCGCAACCGGGAACCGAGTTGGTGCCCGACCACTTCACCGTGAAGCCGGCCTGCTCACCGGGCTTGAAGGTTCGCAGATCCGACGCAGCGTTCGGGAAGCAGTCGATGTTGGACCAGATGCGCTGATTGTCGAGCGTGTAGACGAGTGCCTGCTGCAACCCGGCACCGACGTCGCGCTGGCACTCCGCTGACCCGATGTTGGTGATCACGACGGTGAACACGGGCTCTTCGCCGAGGCGATAGGTGGCCTTCTCGGGCGTCACCTTGATCGCGAGGGACTGATCCGGGCACTGGTTGGCGATCGCCGGAGCGGGCGCACCACTGGTCGTTGCTGCTGTCGTGCCACCGCCGGCCGCGGAGTCGGTACCGCCGCCCGAACCACCGGACCCACCGGAACCGCCCGATCCCTCACCCGAACCACCGGAGCCACCCGAACCACCGGGCGTGGCAGACGAGCTGGGCGACGGCAGGGCGGACGTGGTCGCCGGAGCTGCGACCCCGGCCGGAGCGGCCTCGGGGTCGTCGGAACGACCGCTGAGCGAGGCGATGAACCACACGATCAAGCCGAGGACGACAACGGCCGCACCGATGGCGAGTGCGCGGCGTCGCCAGTAGATTTCGGGAGGCAATGGCCCGGTCGGTTCCAACACGAATCAACCGTATGCGGCCGAAGCCACGCTATCCCTGAGCCCACGCGGCGTGTCGCACCGGCGAACGGGCTTTCGGGCTGTTCGACCGTTCAGGCCGGCTGCTCGCCGATGTCGCCGATGACCTCGCGAAGCTGCGCACGCCCCTTGGACAGCTGGTACGTGAGTCCGACGATCGCCAGCTCGCCGGCTTCGACCTTCTCGGCGACGATGCGCGAACGCTGCATCAGCAGGTTGCCGGTTTCCTGGACGTGGCGCGCCTCGAACTCGTCGACGGCTTCGTGGCCGTCGCGTCGGGCCGAGAGCACCGACGGGGTGACGCGCTCGACGACGTCGCGGATGTAGCCGCCGGGCACGTCACCGCTCTCGAGTGCGTCGACGGTCGCCTGGACGGCACCGCAGTGGTCGTGTCCGAGCACGACGATCAGCGGAGCATTGAGCACCGCGACGCCGTACTCGATGGAGCCCAGCACGGCGGAATCGACGACGTGGCCGGCGGTGCGAACGACGAACATGTCGCCGAGGCCCTGATCGAAGATGATCTCGGCGGCAACGCGTGAGTCGGCGCAGCCGAACAGGATGGCCCCGGGGTGCTGAGCGCTCTCGAGCCGGGCGCGGTCCTCGATCCCCTGCGACGGATGCAGGACCTCTCCGGAGACGAACCGTTGGTTGCCTTCCTTGAGTGACTTCCAGGCAGCGATCGGATTCGAAGCAGGCATAGCTCTCATTGTGCACGCGCAGCGGGTTACCGGCGAGTCGGGTGCACGCGCAGCGGGCTACCGGCGAGTCGGGTTCACTACTGTTGGTACCCGTCACAGACACGAGAAGAGGGGCGCACAGTTGCCGATCGATCCCGAGGCCCTGCTCGGATGGTTCGATACCGACGGACGCGACCTGCCGTGGCGTCGTCCGGGAGTGACCGCATGGCAGATCCTGATGAGCGAGATCATGCTGCAGCAGACGCCCGTCGTGCGGGTGGCTCCCATCTGGGAGCAGTGGGTGCAGCGGTGGCCGGTCCCCTCGGCGATGGCCGCGTCGTCGCAGGCCGAGGTGCTGCGGGCGTGGGGGAAGCTGGGATACCCGCGTCGCGCATTGCGTCTGCACGAGTGTTCTCGGGTGCTCGCCGAGGACTACGGTGACGAGGTTCCGCATGACGTCGACACCCTGCTCGGCCTGCCCGGCATCGGGGCCTACACGGCCAGGGCGGTGGCGACTTTCGCCTACGGTCAGCGAGTTCCGGTGGTGGACACCAATGTTCGACGCGTCGTCGCGCGTGCGTTGCACGGCAACGCCGAGCCTGGAAATCCTTCGACGACAAGGGATTTGGCCGATGTTGAAAAAATGCTTCCAAAGAGCGTGCCCCGCGCAGCCCGATACTCGGCGGCGTTGATGGAGCTCGGTGCGCTCATCTGTACCGCCAAGAATCCGGCATGTCTGCTGTGCCCACTTCCCGAGTGCGCCTGGATCGAGGCCGGGCGGCCTGCGCACACCGGCCCGGCGAAGAAGGTGCAGAAGTTCGCCGGAACCGATCGACAGGTACGCGGCAAACTGATGTCGGTGTTGCGGGAGAGCACCGGCCCGGTGGAGCGGGCTCAGCTCGACATCGTCTGGCCCACCGACCCCACCCAGCGTGACCGCGCGTTGGACTCACTGTTGACCGACGGCTTGATCGAGCAGACCGAATCGGGCTTGTTCGCGCTGGCCGGTGAGGGTTCGGACGGCTAGGACGCCAGAAACTCCACCAGAGCCGCATTGACCGCATCGGGTCGTTCGATGTAGCCGAAGTGGCCCGTATCGGCGATTTCGACGTAGCGCGCGCCCGGTATCGCCGACGCCACTTCACGACACTGCTGAACCGGGATGAGCCGGTCGTCGGCGAATCCGACGACGAGCGACTTGGCCGAAATTCGGCGATACGCTGTCAATCTGTCTGTGCCGGCGCGCATTTCGAGGCCGATCTGCGCCCGCATGCCGGCCGTCTTCTTGCCACCGGAGTATTCGAGCACCGCCAGCCAGTCGCCGATCGCTGCCTCGTCGGCCAAAGTCTTGGGCGAGAAGTTCTGCATCGCAGTCATCGCCGCCCGGTACGAGGCCGGAAGTTCGACTCCGGCGTCGAACAGATCTTTCTCGCCCTTCGTCAACTGCTGACGCATCGTGGTGTTTTTGCCGTAGGTGGCCATCATCACTGCGTGCGACACCAGATCCGGCCGCGCCAACGCCAATTCCTGGGTGACGCGTGCGCCCATCGACGTGCCGACGACGCGCACCTTTCCGCCGCCGAGATGTTCGATCAAGGCGGCGGTGTCTGCGACCAGGTCGTCGAGCGTCATTCCATGCGCACACTCGGACGACGGTGCGATACCGCGATTGTCGAATGTGACCACGCGATATCCGCTCTTCACCAGCGCGGGAACCTGATGGGTTCGCCAGACGCGGCCCGGGCTTCCCGTTCCCATCACCAGAACCACGAGCGGTCCGTCACCGGTGACGTCGTAGTTCAGGTCGATTCCGTTGAGCTGTGCGAGCGGCATTCGGATGATCCTAGTGTGCGCAGGAACCCCTCGACGGCGTCGCGATACCGCTCCGGGGCTTCGTCGTGAACGAGATGCGCCGCACCCTCGACTCGGACGTACACCGATCCGGGCTTGGCCGAGTGCATTCGGCTCATCTGGCCGGCCGGCGTGACGGTGCGCTCACCTTCGATCAACAGAACCGGAGCACGGACGGCATCCCATTCGTTCCAGAAGTGCCGCGTTCCCCACTCCTGCGAAATGGCCTCGAACGTATCGACGTCACCGTGCAGTCGCCAGCCGTCGTCGCTGAGCTCGAACGAATCCAAAAAGTACTGTCCGGCAACATCTCCGAAGAAGGCGCGTACCGCGTCGGCGTCCGGGAACGGTTGCGGCCACGCCCGGATCATCGCCGCCCAGCCGTCCGCCGTTCGACCGCGAAAGTCCGGCGCGATGTCTTCGACGACGAGCGCGGTGACCAGATCGGGTCGCCGCGCAGCCGCACACCAGCCGTGCAGCGCTCCCATCGAATGACCGACCAGCACACTGGGACCCACCGTTTCGAGGTGCTCGATCAGGTCGTCCACGAACGCCTCGGTCGTCAGTTCTGGCGGCGGAGGCCGACGGTGGCCCGGGGCGTCGTAGGTGTGCACCCGCCCGAGTTCTCGGAGCCACGGAATCTGGCGTCGCCACGTCGCCGCGCTACCCATCAGCCCGTGCAGCAGCAGTATCGAACGGCCGGATCCACCCTCGTCGTAGAGCATCACCGCCGAGCATATCGGCGGGGTAGTCTCCCGAGAATGGCCATTGTGAAGATCAACGCGATCGACGTACCCGAGGGCGCAGGCCCCGAGCTCGAGAAGCGCTTCGCCGCGCGTGCCGGAACGGTCGACGGTTCGCCCGGTTTCCTCGGGTTCCAATTGCTCCGCCCGGTCAAGGGCGAGACGCGCTATTTCGTCGTCACCCAGTGGGAGGACGAGGAGTCGTTCCAGGCCTGGTCCGGGGGACCGTCACGGCAGGCGCATGCCGGTTCCGGCGAGAGCAAGCCGGTCGCGTCGGGTGCGTCACTGCTGGAGTTCGAGGTCGTGCTGGACGTGCCCGCCACCTCGTGACGGCGCAGTTCGCCCGTCAGATGGGCTGACGGGCGAGCTCCCACTCGAGTCTGGTGGGCGTTTCGGAATCGAGTTTGTGCACGGCGTCGAACAACAGCTCGGCAGGCATCGGCCGCCCGAGGTAGAACCCCTGTGCCGCATCGCAACCCAGCCGACGCAGGGCGTCGAGGGTGCCTGCATCCTCGACGCCCTCGGCCATGATTCGCACGCCCAGGCTGCGAGCCAGGTCGATGGTCGAGCGAACGATGGACGCGTCGGTGTCGTCGGAGTTCATCTTCGAGACGAACGAACGGTCGATCTTGAGGGTCTGCACCGGCAGGGTCTGCAGGTACGCCAGCGAGCTGTATCCGGTCCCGTAATCGTCGATGGCCAGAGTCACCCCCAGACTGCGCAACGAGGTCAACGCAGCCACCGATCGCACCGGGTCGGTCATGGCTGTGGTTTCGGTGACCTCGAACTCCAGGGCGTGTGCCGGTACCGAGTGTTTCGCCAGTGCCGCGGCGACCTGTTCGGTGAGTGTCTCGTCGAGAAGATTCCGAACCGAAAGGTTCACCGAGACGGACAGAGTGATACCTCGTCGCCTCAGTGCGCTGCACTGCGCGAGTGCCTCGTCGAGCACCAGGGCGGTGATGGCGGGCAACATGCCGGTGCGCTCGGCATCGGGAAGAAACGTCGACGGCCCGATCAATCCCTCGCGTGGGTGCAGCCACCGCAGCAGAGCCTCGACCCGGTCGACACTGCCCGACTCGAGATCGAGGCACGGCTGGAAGAACACGCGGAGCTGATGATCGCGAATAGCCGTGTCGAGCTCGCCCAGCAGTCGCATCTGATCGTGTCGGTTTCGGTCCATGTCGGGCTCGTACAGACCGATGCGAGCATGGCCCGCCTTCGCTGACGTCAAGGCCACATGAGCACGCTGCAACATCGCCTCGCCGTCGACGCCGTTCGTCTCGGACGCCCCCGAACACTCCTCGAACGCCGCTATCCCTACCGCCGCGTCCAGGGCGACGTTGATGTCGTGCACGAACATCGTTCTGCTGACGGCGAATTGGAGCCTATGAGCCATGTCGAAAATGTCGGTTCTACCCGGCAGCCGGCGCATCGCGACGACGAACTGATCGCCTCCCAGCCGCCCCACCAGATCGTCGGACCGCACCGAGGCGACGAGGCGATGGCCGATCTCGCGAAGCACGCTGTCGCCCACGCTGTACCCGAACGTCTCGTTGATCTGAGCGAAACGGTCGATGTCGACCACGAGCGTGAAGACGTCCGATTCGCCGCGCGTGGCAAGCATCGTGTCGAGCCGCTCCCGGAGCAGGCGACGATTGCCGAGTCCGGTGACGGCGTCCGTTCGTGCCACGTTCTCGAGCACCGAAGCCTGGCTGCGCAGCGTTCCGAGGAAGCAGGCCATCCTGCCGCCGACCAAGGAGATGACCAGAGCAGAGGACAGCACGATCACCCAACCCCACTGCGCGACGGGCACTCCGCGAGCCAGTTGCACGGCCATGGCCACCGGGGTGACGGCAACCGCGAGGCCCAGACCGACGAATCGTGCCCGCCCGAATCTGAACGGACTGGGACGCTCGATGCGTGTGACCGGCCGCTCCGGAACGAACAGCGCAACGACGCCGAAGCACACGTAGGCGGCCAGCCACAGCGTGTTCGGAAGCAGCGAGCGATAGGGCTCGACATCGTCGAGCCGAGAGTAGGTGGCGAAGTCGGACACGGCCAGGAGCACTGTGCCGATGGTGGCAGCCACGACCGAGACACCGGTCGATCGCGTCAACAGATAGAGACTGCCGATGAGAGTCAGCAGAAACGCGTCGATGGTCAGGTACACGGTCGCAGGCAAGAGCGAGAGCATCGAGCCCAGCGATCCCGTCCAGTCGCCGGGAACGACGAACATCCACGCGGCCAGACCGACACCCACCGCGACCACCAGACATTCGAGCAGCTCTTCCAGACCGAAGACGAGCCCGTTCTCGTCGGCCGCACGCGCGAATCCGACAGCAATGATCAGGTACCCGGCCAGATACAGCACGTCCGAAGCAGAGAAGGTCGAGACCCGGCCGCCCCCGTATTGCATCAGGGCGACCAGCCCGTCGCCCACACCCCAGCAGGCGACGCCGAGGGCCATGTACTTCCACGTTCGGCGGTCCGGTCCGTTCTCGCGCAGCAACCGATACACGAATGCCGACACTGTGGCCAGGACCACGATTGAGTAGACGATGTCGCGGGGTAATCCAAGCGGGGCTGCAACGTAGGCCGCGATTGCGAGGGCACCCAGGCCTAGGAAGCGCGTCCACAACATGGTGGGCACATCCTTCCTAGGCTGGTCGTTACATTCCCCGAAGGTATGCAACAGCCGATCTAACCCGATGCTTGACCTCGATTCGGCACCGAACCATCCGTGGATGGGTCGATTCACGAACTATTTCAAACCTGACGACTGTTCGCCAGTCTCACATCGGGTGATCCGTTCGATCAGCCTTCGAGCGCGGCGTCCAGCGTGATCTCGACACCGGTGAGAGCCTTGCTGACCGGGCAGGTCTCTTTCGCTGCCTGCGCCGCCTTCGCAAACCCGTCGGCGTCGAGACCGTCCACCTCGCCGCGGACGGTCAATTTGATACCGGTGAGCTTGAAACCGGGCTGATCCGGACCGAGCGAGACATCAGCGGTGACTTCGAGACTCTGCGGAGTACCGCCTGCTTCGGCGATCAGCGCCGACAATTGCATCGCGTAACAGCTCGAATGAGCCGCTGCGATCAGTTCCTCCGGGCTGGTGGTGCCGTCGGCGTTCTCGGCGGCACGCTTGGGAAACGACACGTCGAACGTCGCTGCACCCGAACTGGACAGCTCCACTTGCCCGGAACCTTCTTCGAGAGTTCCATTCCATGCGGTGCGTGAGGTACGTGTTGGCATCGAACCGAGTCCTTTCGTCGTCGACCCTTCATAGGGCCGATACTCAGGCTAACGTCGGCGGGGTGACCGGGCCATCGAGTGCGGAGATCTCGAGATGACGAACGAGCGAGCCACCAGTTGCCTGCGGCGAACAGCGATGATCGTGGCGGCGGCGCTCGTCTGGGGTGTCACGCTGTCGGCACCCGTCGTCGCCGATCCCCTGTCGGACTTCTACGACCTGCCGGTGGAATCGACGGGACATTCGCCCGGCGATGTGGTGCGAGTACGACCGATGAACTCGCCCAAAGGTTTCGGACTCGGCTTCGACATCGAACGAATCCTGTACACCTCCACAGATACGCACGGCGAACCCATGACCGTCTCCGGGTACACGATGACCCCCACCGCGCCGTGGCCCGGTCCCGGACCGCGACCGGTGATCGCCTACGCGCCCGGCACATCCGGGATGGCCGATCGCTGCGCCGGATCGGCGGTTCTCGGCACAATCGGCTCGTCCCCCGCCATCCTGCCGCTACTGCTGGCCGGCTATCGCGTCGTAGCGACCGACTACCAGGGACTCGGCACTCCGGGCGGGCACACGTATCTGAACCGCCTGGCCTCGGCACATGCGTTGCTCGACGTAGCGAGAACCGCCGACGATGACGCGCCGGTGGTGCTGTACGGGTACTCGGAGGGTGGGTTCGCCTCGGCCTCGGCGGCCGAACTCGCCAATGGGTATGCCCCCGAGCTCAACATCGTCGGCGCCTATGTCGGTGCGCCACCGGCAGATCCGACGCTCAACATCGAGCCCCTCGACGGCACCACACTCGGCAGCGCCGTGCTGTTCGCGGTCGACGGCATGATCAACGCCTACCCCGAACGTGCCGACGAGATCCGAAGCGTGTTCGACGCCGACGGCACCGCGGTGCTCGACGCCGCGCAGAACTGGTGCAGCACCGACCGTGCAGCGAACGACGCTATCGACACAAGGACTCTGACCCGCGACGGACGCCCACTCACCGCACACCTGAACGACCCCGGAATCTTCGACGTGATCGACGCGAACACCGTCGGCCGAATCGCACCGAGCATGCCGGTCTATCTGTCGCACGGCATCGCGGACGACGTCGTGCCGATCGAGCAGTCCCGCACTCTGCTCGAACGCTGGCGGGAACTCGGTGCCGACGTCACCTACCGCGAATACGACTTTCCGGTCGTCCCGATGACCGGCGCGAACCATGCACCCGGAGCCCTGGCCGCATACGCCGACATATTGCCCTGGATCGCGGACCTCGTTCACGAAAGCGACGCCTGATCTCAGCACCGAAATCAGGGTCTTCACCGAGGCGATCGCGGGGAGTTCCTTGATTCACTCGTGCGGCAACGCAGTTCGCCGACCGAGGGACGCCCATTCATGCGCATCGTGCACACCCTGTTGACCGTGGCAGCCATCCTTACCTCGATCTCTCCTGTTCCACCCGACACCGACGCCCGGTCGGACGTCGAGCGCGTCGCCGACGTGTTGGGTCTGCCCGGAGTGGCGCTTCGCGTCGTCTCCGAAGGCGAGGTCACCGAGGACGTGGCGGTCGGGATGGACGGAAACGGTTCCCCGATCGACGACGGCACACCCTTCGTGTGGGGTTCGGTATCGAAATCGGTGACGGCAGCAACGGTGCAGGCGCTCGTGGCCCAGCACCGTCTCGACCTGACCGATCTCGTCGAAGACGTTCTGCCCGAATCGAATTCGATCATCTCGGCCGACGTCACCGTTGCAGACCTGATCCACCACACCGGCGGGCTACCCCACGACGTCACCGCGTTGGACGTGTGGGGAAGAACAGAACGAGCCCTCGACGTGGTGCCCACCCTGCGGCTCACACCCGACGACCCGGGTTCGTTCCGCTACTCCAGCCTCGACTATCTACTGCTGCAAGCAATCGTCGAGAGAATCACCGACGAACCGTTCGCCGACGTCGTCGCCCGTGAAACCGGTGTGCACACCAGCGAAGCAGTGCCACCCGGTCACGTCCCGTTCTTCACCTTCCCTCGACGCATCGAAACCGGAATCGACAACGCCGGGTTGGGCTACGGCTACCTCGCCGGATCCATCGACGAACTCTCACGCTACGCATCGAGCCAACTCACCACTGTGGCGTCGACCGGTCGAGATGCGGTGCCCACGGGGTCGGGACTGTCCTATGGATTCGGCTGGTACGTCGAAACCCTGCCCGACGGTACCGAGATGCGCTGGCACTCGGGGGCCGTTCCCGGCTACTTCACCCACGTCGCGCTCATCCCGGACCGCCACATGGCCGTAGTGTTCGCGACCAACCGATACGGCGAACTCGAAGCCGAACAGTTGGCCTCGGCGGCCCGCGCACTGGTTCTCACTCGACTCGGATTCGACGAGCCCCGCAGCACCGGCCCGGGCCTGTACGCGATGCTGTTGATCGGCTCGACCGCTGTCGCCGTGCCGCTCGCCGTGTGCGCGATCCGCATTCTGCTTCGCCTGCAAACCGCGCCCGGCCGGTGGGCACCTGCGCACGTCCTCATCGCCGTCGCTGCCGGAGGAGTGCTGTACTTCGCGACACCGACGCTCACCGGTGTACCCATCTCAACCCTGGGCCGCTGGGCTCCCGACGTGACAGTGCTGTTCTGGCTCGTGCTGTCGGAACTTGTTGTCATCGCCGTTGCTCTCGCTGTTCGCACCCTCCGTCAATGGACCCCTGCACACGTCTGAACGGTGCAACGGCCCATTCACCCGCGGAGCTGATCTGCGTGAATGAACCATTGCATGCGTCTGAGCGCTGCAGGGGTCCATTGACGCGAACGGGGGTGGGGGTGGCGGGCCTGGCGGGCGGGGTGGGCATACGACAACGGGCGACCCTCCGAAGAGGATCGCCCGTTGTGTGGAGCTGTGAAACTTACTCGCTGTCGCTGTCTCCGGCGGCCTTGGCCAGGTCGACCGGAACCTCGTCGGGGACGATGATGGCTTTCTTCTCACCGCGGAACGTGAACTTCGCGTCCTCGCCTGCTCCTTCGCCGTCCCAGTTCTCGACGTCGACCAGGATGATCTGGCCGGCTTCGATCTCGCCGAAGAGGATCTTCTCCGACAACGCGTCCTCGATCTCGCGCTGGATGGTGCGACGCAGTGGCCGTGCACCCAGTACGGGGTCGAATCCGCGCTTGGCCAGCAACGACTTGGCCTTCTCGGTGACCTCGATCGCCATGTCCTTGTTCTTGAGCGCACCTTCGACTCGGTTGAGCATGAGATCGACCATCTGGATGATCTCGTCTCGGGTGAGCTGGTGGAACACGACGATGTCGTCGATACGGTTCAGGAACTCGGGGCGGAAATGCTTCTTCAGCTCGTCGTTGACCTTGAGCTTCATGCGCTCGTAGTTCGAGCCGGTTCCTTCACCCGAGGAGAAGCCGAGACCGACAGCCTTCGAGATGTCTGCGGTACCGAGGTTCGAGGTGAAGATGAGCACGGTGTTCTTGAAGTCGACCGTGCGTCCCTGTCCGTCGGTCAGGCGACCGTCTTCCAGGACCTGAAGCAGCGTGTTGTAGATCTCCGAGTGGGCCTTCTCGATCTCGTCGAAAAGGACGACGGAGAACGGCTTGCGGCGGACCTTCTCGGTGAGCTGGCCACCCTCTTCGTAGCCGACGTATCCGGGAGGAGCACCGAACAGACGCGACGCGGTGAAGCGGTCGTGGAACTCGCCCATGTCGATCTGGATCAGCGCGTCGTCCTCGCCGAACAGGAAGTTCGCGAGAGCCTTCGACAGCTCGGTCTTACCGACACCGGACGGGCCGGCGAAGATGAACGAGCCCGACGGGCGCTTGGGATCCTTCAGACCTGCACGGGTACGACGAATCGCCTTCGAGACGGCCTTGACTGCCTCGACCTGACCGATGATCCGCTTGTGCAGCTCGTCCTCCATGCGGAGCAGACGAGTGGTCTCTTCCTCGGTGAGCTTGAAGACGGGGATGCCGGTCCAGTTTCCGAGGACCTCGGCGATCTGCTCGTCGTCGACCTCGGCGATGACGTCGAGGTCACCGGAGCGCCACTGCTTCTCCCGCTCGGCGCGCTGGCCGACGAGGGTCTTCTCCTTGTCGCGCAGGTTCGCAGCCTTCTCGAAGTCCTGTGCGTCGATGGCCGATTCCTTCTCCCGGCGTGCGTCGGCGATCTTGTCGTCGAACTCACGCAGGTCTGGCGGCGCGGTCATCCGACGGATGCGCATCCGCGCGCCCGCCTCGTCGATGAGGTCGATTGCCTTGTCGGGCAAGAACCGATCGTTGATGTACCGGTCGGCCAGAGTGGCGGCAGCGACGAGTGCACCGTCGGTGATCGAGACGCGGTGGTGTGCCTCGTAGCGATCGCGCAGACCCTTGAGGATCTCGATGGTGTGCTCGACGGTCGGCTCGCCGACCTGGACGGGCTGGAAACGACGCTCGAGTGCGGCGTCCTTCTCGATGTACTTGCGGTACTCGTCGAGAGTGGTGGCACCGATGGTCTGCAGTTCGCCACGAGCCAACTTCGGCTTGAGGATCGACGCTGCGTCGATGGCACCTTCGGCTGCACCTGCGCCGACGAGTGTGTGCAGCTCGTCGATGAACAGGATGATGTCGCCGCGGGTGTTGATCTCTTTGAGCACCTTCTTCAGGCGCTCCTCGAAGTCACCGCGGTAACGGCTGCCGGCCACGAGCGAGCCGAGGTCGAGGGTGTAGAGCTGCTTGTCCTTGAGTGTCTCGGGAACCTCGCCGTTGACGATGGCCTGAGCCAGGCCTTCGACGACTGCGGTCTTACCGACACCGGGCTCACCGATGAGAACAGGGTTGTTCTTGGTACGACGCGACAGCACCTGCATGACGCGCTCGATTTCCTTCGCGCGACCGATGACCGGGTCGAGCTTGCCTTCGAGCGCGGCCTGGGTGAGGTTGCGACCGAACTGATCGAGGACCAGTGACGTGGACGGGGTACCCGCCTCGCCGCGGCCACTGCCGCTCTCGGACGGCTCCTTGCCCTGGTATCCGGACAGCAGCTGGATGACCTGCTGGCGTACCCGGTTGAGGTCGGCTCCGAGCTTGACCAGAACCTGAGCTGCGACGCCTTCGCCTTCGCGGATCAGGCCGAGCAGGATGTGCTCGGTGCCGATGTAGTTGTGGCCGAGCTGCAGTGCTTCACGCAGACTGAGCTCGAGTACTTTCTTGGCGCGCGGGGTGAACGGGATGTGACCGGACGGAGCCTGCTGGCCCTGGCCGATGATCTCCTCGACCTGGCTGCGTACTCCTTCGAGGGAGATGCCCAGCGACTCGAGAGACTTGGCGGCGACGCCTTCGCCCTCGTGAATGAGGCCGAGCAGAATGTGCTCCGTGCCGATGTAGTTGTGGTTGAGCATCCGGGCTTCTTCTTGAGCCAGGACGACAACACGCCGCGCGCGATCGGTGAACCTCTCGAACATCGCTCTCCCTCACTTCTTGGTGGGTGGTAGCTCGCCCACCAGTTCTTCTAGCGCCGCAGTGTCCATACGCTGAGGTCGCTTGTGCATTTGAAGGTAAGACTGGTTCTCACTGTAGTTGGCCGACGTTACGAACGCCGACCCTCCACCCCTGAAATGCTGCGCAACCGCCCACTGATTCGGACTGCCGTGCCTGCTTACTGTTCATAACGCAGGCACTATGCAAAACGTTTCCCATTCGATGTCCGCTGCTGGCGAACAGCGCTTTACCTCCCGATCAGGCCTGGGAGGGCTTGACGATCGGAAACAGGATCGTTTCGCGGATGCCGAGCCCGGTCAACGCCATCAGCAGACGGTCGATTCCCATGCCGGTTCCGGTGGTCGGCGGCATGCCCTGTTCCATGGCGGCCAGGAAGTCCTCGTCGAGCACCATCGCCTCGTCGTCGCCTGCTGCGGCCTGACGCGCCTGGTCCTCGAAACGCTCGCGTTGGATGATCGGGTCGACCAGCTCCGAGTAGCCGGTCGCCAGCTCGAATCCGCGAACGTACAGGTCCCACTTCTCGGTGACGCCCGGCTTGCTGCGGTGCTGACGCGTCAGCGGCGACGTCTCGACGGGGAAATCACGAACGAACGTCGGTTCGGTCAACGCGTCGCCCACCTGGTGTTCCCACAGTTCCTCGACGAGCTTGCCGTGGCCGTAGATCGGGACGCCGTCCTTGCGCGGCACCTCGACGCCCACCTTGTCGGCGATCGCGAGCAGCTCGTCGACGGTGGTATCGGGGGTGACGTCGAATCCGAGCGACTCCGACAACGACGGGTACATCTCGAGCGTCGTCCATTCGCCGCCGAGGTCGTAGGTGGTGCCGTCGGGAAGCGTGACGACGGTGGATCCCAGCGCGGCCATGGCCACTTCCTGGACGAGTTCCCGCGTCATCTTCGCCGAATCGTCGTACGTGCCGTAGGCCTCGTAGGTCTCGAGCATCGCGAACTCCGGCGAGTGCGAGGAGTCCGCACCTTCGTTACGGAAGTTGCGGTTGATCTCGAAGACCTTCTCGATGCCGCCGACGACGCAGCGCTTGAGGAACAGCTCCGGCGCGATACGCAGGAACAGATCGGTGTCCATCGCATTGGAGTGGGTGACGAACGGACGGGCCGCCGCACCGCCGTGCAGCGTCTGCAGCATCGGGGTCTCGACTTCGAGGAAGCCGCGTCGCTCGAGTGCGTTACGAAGTTCACGAACGACGGCGATGCGCTTGCGGGCGGTCTCTCGGGCCTCCGGACGCGTGATCAGATCCAGGTACCGCTGCCTGATACGCGTCTCTTCGCTGAGTTCCTTGTGCGCGACGGGCAACGGCCGCAACGACTTCGACGCGATCTGCCACGCATCTGCCATCACCGAGAGCTCACCGCGACGAGAACTGATGACCTCGCCGTGCACGAACACGAAGTCACCGAGATCGACATCGGACTTCCAGGCTGCGAGGGCGTCCTCCCCGACGCCTGCCAAGCTGATCATGGCTTGGAGTTGGGTACCGTCGCCCTCCTGCAGCGTGGCGAAGCACAGCTTGCCGGTGTTGCGGACGAAGATGACGCGCCCGACGACCCCGACGATCAGGCCGGTTGTCGTGTCGGCGTCGAGCTCGGGGAACTGGGTGCGGATCTCGAGCAGCGAATGGGTCCGCGGAACCGACACCGGGTACGCCTCGACCCCGCGCTCGAGCAACGAAGCGCGCTTGGCGCGACGAATCCGTAGCTGCTCCGGGGTGTCGTCGGCCGGCTGGGTAGAAGCTGTATCACTCACGCGCAGACACTTTACAGTCCAGGACTGTCAGGACGATCAGTGCGCTGCGACGGCCTCTGCTTCACGAACGCAGTGCTTGGCCTGCGTCAATACTCCGAGCAGCCCGGCCGATTTGAGGGCCTGATAGCCGCCGACCAGATCGGTGGCCTTGTGCAGACCCAGCAGCTTGAGCGACGCGGCCGCGAGCGAGGAGGTGTACCCCTCGGAGCAGATGACGATCCACTCGACGTCGTGGTCGGTGGCGATCGCCAGCCGCGCATCGCTGGTGGGATCGAGACGCCATTCGAGAACGTTGCGTTCGATGGCCAGCGCGCCCGGCAGAGTTCCTTCGACGGCTCGCTGCGCCTGCGGCCGAATGTCGACAACGACCGCGCCGCGGTCGACGGCGTCACGGAGCTCGAAGACTGTCATGCGGTCGATGGTCTCGCGTGCGGATTCGAGCATTTCGACGATGGTCATCGAGTCGCCTTCTCGGGTTCGTCGGTGAGCTCGCTACGGGTGCGACGCAGCGTGGCCCGTTCGGTCACTTCGTAGTACGACATCGCCGTCAACGGCGGCGAGTAGGCGTGCACGCTGAGGGTGGGACCGGGCGTGGCGGAGGACGGACTGCGCATCACGTCGTGCACCCAACCCAGAGGGAACGACGCCTGGTCACCCGCCTCGAGCCGACGCTGCTTCAATTCGGTTCCCGCCCAACGGTATTCGAGCAAAGAACCACTCAGGACGGTCAATGCACCGAGCGATCCGGCGTGATCGTGCAGTTCGGTGGATCGCTCGGGAACCCAGCTGATCAACCAGACGTCGAGATCGTCGTCGGAGTGCAGGCGAGTGGCCCAACGCTCGTCGGTAGGCCACTGTCCACCGCCGGGAAGCAGGTGGTCGAAGCGACCCTCGAGGACGTCCGATGCGCCCTGATCGGTGATCCGAAGCAGGTCGGGAGGACGCAGCCGAGTCGGCGATGTCGAGACCGACCGCGAGGTCGAACGGGGTCGGGTGGGTGCAGAAAATACAGGTGTGGAAAGCATGAAGCTCTACTCCAGGGGTGTGTAACGAACGAGGCAGCGGTCAGCCTCGACAACACTCCTGGGTGGCCATGCACGTCATCACGCCGACGATTCTGACACACGAACGCCCGACGCGCTACCCCGCTTCACCGAAACATTCAGCGTGGCCGTCGCTTTGCCATGTTTCGTTCGTAGACCAGTCGCAGACCCTCCAGCGTCAGGTCGGGTTCGTGATGCTCGATGGTCGTCGACTCGGGCAGGATCAGCGCAGCGATGTCTCCGGTACCGATGACCGCGACGTCGGTGCCTTTGACCTCCGGCACCTCACGTCTGATGCGTCCGACGAGCCCGTCCACCAGGCCGGCGAAACCGAAGATGGTGCCCGCCTGGATGCACTCGACGGTGTTCTTTCCCAGCACCGATCGCGGCCGCACCATCTCGACCTCACGCAGCGTCGCGGTGCGAGTCGACATGGCCGAGGCCGAAATTTCGAGACCGGGCGCGATCGCTCCGCCGAGGAACTCGCCCTTGGCCGAGACGACGTCGACACACGTGGTGGTGCCGAAATCCACCACGATGCACGCCGAGTCGTACAGATCATGTGCGGCAAGGGTATTGACGATGCGATCGGCCCCGACCTCTTTGGGATTGTCGACCAGCAGCGGAACCCCGGTCCGCACACCGGGTTCGACCACCACGTGCACCACGTGATCCCAGTAGCGCACGAGCATCGTCCGCATCTCGCGCAGCACGGACGGCACCGTGGACAGAGCCGTCACCCCGGTGATCTGCTCGGCCTGTTCGCCCAACAACCCCCGCAACATGAACGCCAGCTCGTCGGCCGTCACATGGGGATCGGTGCGAATACGCCAATCGCGCAGCAGTTTCGAGTGATCCCCGGTGCCGGTGAAGAGCCCGACCACCGTGCTGGTGTTGCGTACATCGATTGCGAGAAGCATCGAGTCAGACCAGCACGGAGTCGGCCCGCAGATCGCGCGGCGTGATCAGACCCGAACCGGCGGGCGCATGAGCCGGGTCGCTGCCGAGCTCGACCGGCCGGTTCTTGTCGTCGACGAACACCACCCGGGGTGCGTAGTCGGCAACCTCCTGCTCGTTCATGACCCCGTAGGCGATCAGGATGACCAGGTCACCCGGGTTCACCAGATGCGCTGCGGCCCCATTGATTCCGATCACACCACTGCCCCGCTCACCGGTGATCACGTAGGTCTCCAGCCGCGCACCGTTGTCGATGTCGACGATGGTGACCTGCTCGCCTTCGAGCAGATCGGCTGCTTCCATCAGTTCCTGATCGACGGTCACCGAGCCCACGTAGTGCAGGTCCGCGTGCGTGACGGTGGCGCGATGGATCTTGGACTTCATCATGGTACGAAACATCGTGTCACTCTCCACTTTTCGGATCGTCCGGGTACTCCAAGAAACCGGTGCCGACGGCGACACCGACGTTGTCGATCAATCTCGTGGTACCCACCTTGGCCGCCACGAGCAGTCTGCCGTCCCCACGTTCGGGAGCCGGGCCGAGATGCGGGTCGCGCACTTCGAGGTAGTCGACCTGGACCAACGGCACCTGGTCGAGTACGGCACGCGCGGTGGCGATGATCGCCTCCGGACCACCGGCAGCGGCGTGCGCCCCGGCCACGAGTGCAGCGGACAACGCCATTGCAGCGTCACGCTGTTCTGCATCGAGATACCTGTTGCGCGAGGACAGCGCCAGACCGTCCTGCTCGCGAACCGTCGGGACTCCGATGACCGCGACGTCGAAGTTCAGGTCTCGCACCATCTGCCGGATCAACGTCAGCTGCTGGTAGTCCTTCTCCCCGAAGTACGCCCGATGCGGAGCGGCTATCTGCAGCAGCTTCGCCACGACGGTGAGCATTCCCGCGAAATGCGTTGGTCTGCTGACACCGTCGAGTTCACTACCGAGCGGACCGGGATGGACCGTGGTGCGCGGCCCGGACGGGTACATGTCGGACGCGGACGGCGCGAATACCAATTCCACGCCCTCGCCGCGGAGCAGTTCGACATCGGCGTCGAGGGTCCGCGGATAGGCGTCGAGGTCCTCCCCCACGCCGAACTGCAGTGGATTGACGAAAATCGACGCGATCACGACCGCGCCGGTGAGCTTCGCCTGGCGCACCAACTGCAGGTGGCCGGCATGCAATGCGCCCATGGTCGGCACCAGAGCGACCTGCTTGCCGACGCCACGTAGGGCCTTGGACACCGACGTGATCACCGCGGGATCGTGGTGAACCGTCAACTGTCCCTTCGTGTAGCTGCCCGCGAGGGTCATCGCTTCCCTTCCAGAATCTCGATCAGATCGGCTGCGGCACCGATACGTTGGGCGGACCGCAGCGACAGCGCACGGTAACCGGCGGCGATCCGTGGATCGACGGCCTCGAGCACTTCGAGGTGTTTGCCCACAGCCGCGGTATCGCCTCGGGCCACCGGGCCGGTCAGTGCGGATTGTCCGTTGCGCAGCGCATTGTCCAGTGCAGTTTCGAGCAGCGGAGCCAGAACGCGCTCGGGCACACCACGTTCGGCATCGGATCCAGGAAAACCCGGACCGGCCAACGCAACTCGCAGTGCCTCGACCGCGTCGACGACCAACGTCACGAGGTGATTGCTGCCGTGAGCCAACGCCGCGTGGTAGAGCGCCCGGTTGCTCTCGGGCACGTGCACCGGCTCGCCACCGATCTCGAGGACGAGGGCTTGGGCTACCGCATAACCGATCTCGTCGCCCGCGGTGATGCCGAAGCACGCGGCCGTCATCCGGTCGGTGTCCTCGGGTCCGCCGCTGAATGTCATGGCCGGATGTATTGCCAACGGAACCGCGCCAAGGGCAGCCAGCGGCTCCAGTACCGCGACGCCGTTCGCGCCGGAGGTGTGCGCCACCAACTTGCCCGGCGCGACCGCCCCGGTCGCGGCGAGACCGGCGACGATCGAGGCCAGTTCGTAATCCGGTACCGCCAGAATCAGCAGTTCGGCGCGACGGGCAACCTCGTCGACAGGCAGAATCTGCGACTCGGGCAATCGATCACGTACTCGCGCGATGGATGCGTCCGATACCGCGGCGGCACCGACGACAACGTGTCCGACGCGTTCGAGCGCCTCACCGAATGCCGTACCGACCCGACCGGCGGAGACGACACCCACGGTCAAGCGAGCCGGAGACAGACCACCAGTGAACCCTGATGAGGTCACCGAAATTTTCCTCTCGTTCGTTCCAGTCCCGCTCGGCGGGTACCAGACGTCCTGCAGGGAACAATAGCGACAGCGGCACCGAACGTGCCATGGGAAACCGGTGTGATCTGGTTCTCAGTCTGCGCGACGGCGACGGCGACGCGTGCCGGCGTCGGTGGTCGTCGTGTCGGCCGAATCGCCGCCTGCCAGCCCGGCCATGATCTCGGCGACGGAACGGCCGTTGGAGTGCGCGCCGGACGCCTCCTCGGTGGATTCGGCGCGCCTGCGTCCGCGTCGCGGTGCATCCGCCGTCTCCTCGGCAGGCGTGTCGTCGACGCGGTCGGCTGCGAAGAACGCATCGGCCGAATCGCGCAGCGATCGGCGAGACTCCGGGTACGTGGCCTCTTCTTCGGCCGATTCGGACTCGGTGGCCTGCTGGGGCTGGGCCTCCTCGACAGGTTCGGCGTCCTCGACAGGTTCTGATTCGGCCGCGGGTCGACGCGTCTGCTCGAAGTTGTATGCGGTGAACGGCGAGGTGGGCGGGCTCACCCGACCGGCCGGCCTCGGTGCCCCGTAGGGGCGGGACTGCGCGGCCGGCGGCTCGGTGCGGTCGTTCTGCCCGGCGTCGGTGACGTCGTCGGAACCCTCCGGTGCAGAACCCTGCTCGGCAGACGCGTCCTGTGCGTACCGGGAATCGGTGTCCGGTGCCGCGGTCGCGCGGGGCATTTCGTCCGGATCCTCGGGGTAGACCACCGACGTCTCGGCGGTGACCGGCTCGTCGTAGGGCGTACCTACGCCGTTGAAGCCGGGGCCTGCAGGTCCGTTGCCGTTGCCGCCACCCCGTACGTACAACCCGGACGGGGCGGGCTGATA
This sequence comes from Rhodococcus sp. NPDC080181, assembly GCF_040702225.1. Lineage (NCBI taxonomy): Bacteria > Bacillati > Actinomycetota > Actinomycetes > Mycobacteriales > Nocardiaceae > Rhodococcus > Rhodococcus sp. NPDC080181. Next base: position 297,656 of record NZ_JBFBKN010000004.1, on the reverse strand, counting down.
GCTGTCGTAGCCACGGCCACCGAGTTCCTGCATCCGCATCGCCTCGGCGCGCAGTGCGACCCGTTCGGTCGGTAGATTGCCCTCGAAGAGCACCTGCAGGTTCTGGCGCAGCGCGGCCAGTTCGTTACGCAGCGCAGCGACCTCGTCCGATTCCAACCGCGTCTCGTTGCGCACCCGGGCTTCGACGCTCATCTCGTACTCGCGTCGGGCCGAGATCTCGCGGGCGAGCTGCAGTTCGTAGACGGTCTGTAAGTCCTTGGCCTTGGTCTGATCCGCGGCCGCTTCCCTGCGGTACTTCGTCATCGCGAACGCACCGATCACCGCGGCCCACAGCGCCGAGAGCACCCCGACGCGCATCCACTGAACGCTTTCGCTGAACAACAACAGCACACTGGCGACGATGCCGAACACGACGAGCGCCGCGAGGAACAGCTGGCTCGCACTACGCCGCTTTCGGCGTCCCTTCTTGGCGCGAGTCTGATCTGTCATGTTCTCAAGGGTAACCGGCCTGTCGGTCGCATCTGGTCATCCCCGACCGATCACGTACACAACGAAGGTAACGATCGAGGGACGGATACGTTATCGGGAGCGCTCGTCGTCCCGATCTTCCGGGGTGCGGCAGCACTGCTCCAGCCACACCGCGGCGGCGACGACAGCAAGGCCCGCGACGAGGGCCACGATCGCTCCGGCTCGGTCAGCGGACGCCGCTCGCACCGTTGCCGCACGTGGCAATACGTACACCAGGAAGCCGACGCACACCCCCACCAGAGCGGTTCCCACCAGCAGCGACGCCTTCGCCAACACCAGCGCCCGGAAGACCGTCAACGGATGCAGGTCGTGCAGACCGGTACCCACTCGATGCTCGGCGATGCGATTGCGGACGATCACCGCGGTCACCACTTCCACCACCGCGACCAGATACAGCGACGCTCCGGCGTACACCGGGATCGGCGGAAACGAACCGTAGAAAACCCGCACCAGCAGCCACGTGCCCACTGCGGCGATCAGAAACAAACCCAAGACATCCCAGATCTTGGTGGGATTGGTCACCACAGTCGATCACCGTCGCCGTCGAGACGGACGACTCCCGCTCGCTCGTCCGTACTCAGACGCTCGAGCAGCTCGGATATCGGCACGTCCGCCCCGTCGACCCGAAGCGTGGCGTCGGGCTCGACGTCCAGCCACGGCATCAGCACGAACGCGCGCTCGTGTGCACGGGGATGGGGAAGAATCAGGCGCGGGTCGTCACTGATGACGTCGTCGCACACGATCACGTCGACGTCGAGGCTGCGGGGTCCCCAACGCTGCACTCGAACGCGGTCCGCTGCCTCCTCGAGTTGCTGCCCCAGACGCAACCAGTCCCACGGGCCGTAGGCATCGTCCTCGGCCACCACGATCGCGTTGAGGAAGTCCTGTTGCTCGACGCCACCCCACGGAGCAGATCGATGCACGGCCGAGCACGCCACCACGCGCGAACCCAATTCCGTTGTGACAGAACGCAAGTGGCTCATCGAGTCGCCGATGTTGCTGCCGATCGACAGCACTGCACGGCTCACTTTCGCTCCCGATAGGCCACCACGGCAACGTCGCCGAACGTCAGGGGAATGGGAGCCGACGGCTTGTGCAGCACCACCTCCACCGCGTCGACTCGGGAGTCGTAACCGAGCACCACCTCGGCGATCTCGGCGGAGACCGTCTCGATCAGATCCCGGGACGGGCCCGCTACGACCGCCGCGGCATGTTCGGCCAGCTCGCCGTAGTGCAACGTCCGAGTCAGATCGTCGGTCTCGGCCGCGGGCGAGAGATCCATCCAGACGGTGATGTCGACGACGAAGTCCTGGCCGTCTCGCTTCTCGAAGTCGAAGACACCGTGATTGCCGCGGACGGTCAGCCCGCGCAATTCGATGCGGTCGCCGCGACGAGTCCCTGCAGCGGCACTGTTGATCTCGCTCATGCGCGACCACCCTGCCATGCCCGCACGACGGCCACCGCGTCGAGTGACGACCGGACGTCGTGCACCCGCACTCCCCACGCGCCGCCGGCGACGGCGAGGGCCGAGACGACGGCCGTCGCGATCTCCCGGCCGTCCGGTGGACGCGGTGAACCGTCGGGTTCGGCGAGAAGCGAGCCCAGAAAACGTTTGCGGGACGCACCCACCAGAACCGGGAAACCGGATTCCACCAGGATGGGCAGTCCGCGCAGCAGCTGCCAGTTGTGCTCCGCGTTCTTGGCGAATCCGAGGCCCGGGTCCAGCACGATCCGCGACGCGTCGACCCCGGCGCTCACTGCGTGGTCGACCTGCTCGAGCAGTTCGCGGCGGACGTCGGCGACCACGTCGTCGTAGTGATCGGCCGGACCGGTGTGCCGGAACGTCGAGTCGGCGGCCCGCCAGTGCATCAGGATCCACGGCAGTCCGCCTCGCGCGACCACGCCGGCCATTGCGGGGTCGGCTCGACCGCCCGAGACGTCGTTGACGATCGACACCCCGGCCTCGATCGCCGCAGCGGCGACGTGTGCGCGCATCGTGTCGACGCTGGTGCTCACGCCTTCGGCGGCCAACGCCGAGATGACCGGTACGACGCGCTGCGCCTCGACCGACGGGTCGACGCGGTCCGCCCCGGGGCGCGTGGACTCCCCGCCGACGTCGACGATGTCGACTCCCAGCCGATGCATTGCCAGACCGTGTTCGACGGCCGCGTCGACGTCGAGGTAGCGACCGCCGTCGGAGAACGAATCGGCCGTCACGTTGAGAACGCCCATGACGATGGGCGCAGCGGGAACGGAGCGCGCGAGAATCATCGTGATCGGACCGGAACCGTCATTTCCGGAGGATCAGGTCCAAGGCTTCCGAACGCGATGCCGCGCTGGACTGCAGCAGACCCCGGACCGCAGAGGTGGTGGTGCTGGCACCGGGCTTGCGGATACCGCGCATCGCCATGCACAAGTGCTCGGCCTCGATCACGACGATTGCGCCGCGTGGGTCGAGCTTGCGCATCAACGCGTCGGCGATTTGGCTGGTCAACCGCTCCTGCACCTGGGGACGCTTGGCGTACATGTCCACCACGCGGGCCAGCTTCGACAGACCGGTCACCTTGCCGCTCTTGCCGGGGATGTATCCCACGTGGGCGACGCCGTGGAACGAGACCAGGTGGTGCTCGCACGTGGAGTACATGGGGATGTCTCGAACCAGAACCAGTTCTTGATGGCCTTCGTCGAAGGTCGTGTTCAGCGCGGTGTCCGGATCGGTGTAGAGGCCGGCGAAGATCTCTCGGTAGGACCGGGCGACACGAGCCGGGGTATCGAGCAGGCCCTGGCGGTCGGGATCCTCACCGACGGCAATGAGCAACTCGCGTACCGCGGCCTCCGCGCGGGGCTGGTCGAACACCGCGCCCGTGGCAAAGGCCACCGTCTCCACGATTCCCTGCTGCGGGGCGGCGGATTGCACGGCTGCTGGGACTTCTGCCGAGTCGCCTGTCGACTCGTCGGTCCTGTTGACTGACACGAGAACGTACCTCCGGTTGGGCTCCGCGAATGTGGCAGCTGGGCGGGCGTGCTGCTCGGTGTGAACGGCTCGCCGACGAACAACAGCACGGGTTCGAAACGACGCACTGGGTCGACCGTCACGGTCGACCCAGTCAGCCTAATGATCGGACTAGCGGTGTGAGCCGCCCGGTCCTTCCCACCGTTGGGTGCGTGGGCCGGCGTCGCCGTCGTCGTTTCCGTGACCGTCGCCGTGCTCACCCTGTTGCGACTCCTCCGACGAACCATGAGCGGGTCGATCGTCTCCGGGCAGCGGGTAGTTGTGCGAGCTTTCCGGAACCTCCCACGTGGGAGTCGACTCCGGCGCGCCCTCGGAATTCTCGCCGTAGGGAGGCTCGTGCCGGGACGTGCGACCGTGCTCCCCGGCGTCCGGCCGGAACGGATCCGGCTGGTACTGCGGCGGCTGATACGACTGCTGCGGCTGCTGCGGGTCGTACGACTGCTGCGGCTGGGGCGGCTGGTAGGACTGCGGCTGCTGATACGTCGGATGCTGACGGTAGCCCTGATCCGAGTCCTGCTCACGCGGAGGCTGGTACTGAGCCGGCGGCGTGGACGGGCCTTGGTAGCGCGGCACCTGTGGCTGATCGCGCGGCGGCCAGCCGGGTGCCGACCAGCCGGCGGGAGCGCCGTAATCGGGGCCCGAACCATTGGGACCCGATCGGGGCTCGGGCCGGCGATAGCCCTCGGAGTATCCGCTGCCCGTGGCCGGCCCGCCGTAGCTTCCGTTGGCAGGACCGCCGTTGGTAGCGCCGTTGTAGCCGCCACCGTTGGTAGCCCCGTTGTAGCCGCCACCGTTGTTGCTACCGCCGTTGTAGTCGCCGGGGGCTGGCGCGCTACGTCGACCGGAACCCGTGTTCGGTCCGAGCTCGCCGGTGCCCGGTGCGCCGTTGCTGGGGGCGCCGTTGGTGGGTGCGCCGTTGTAACCGTTGCTGCCGTTCTGCTGCCCACCCTTGGTCAGCTGCGGCGACCCGGCGTAGCTGGGCTGCGGAAACTGTTGCGGTGGAAGCTGTTTCGGTGCCGGTGGCACCGGAGGCCACGGCTCGCCGCGCTCGGCTGCGAGCTCGCGAGGAGTCTTGACCGGCGGCTTGTCCGACGGCTTACGGTCACCGAAATCGTTGAACAGCGTGATGCGCGGGCGCTTGGTGACGCTGTGGAAGATCTTCTCGAGGTCCTTGCGGGTCAGCGTCTCACGTTCGAGCAGCTCGGAGGCAAGGGTGTCGAGCAGGTCGCGGTACTCGTTGAGGATGGCCCACGCCTCGGTGTGCGCGGCTTCGATGAGCTTGCGCACCTCCTCGTCGATTTCGCGGGCGACCTCGTGCGAGAAGTCGGACTGCTGTCCCATCGAACGACCGAGGAACGGGTCGCCCTGTTCCTGTCCGTAGCGAACGGCACCGAGCTTGCTGCTCATGCCGTACTCGGTGACCATAGCGCGGGCGATCTTGGTGGCCTGGTCGATGTCCGAGGACGCTCCGGTGGTCGGCTCGTGGAACACGAGCTCTTCCGCTGCGCGTCCACCCATGGCCATCACCAGGCGCGCGATCATTTCCGACCGCGTCATCAGGCCCTTGTCGTCCTCCGGGACCGTCATCGCGTGACCGCCGGTGCGACCGCGCGCGAGGATGGTCACCTTGTACACGGGCTCGATGTCGGGCATCGCCCATGCCGCGAGAGTGTGGCCACCCTCGTGGTACGCGGTGATCTTGCGCTCGTGCTCGCTGATGATGCGGCTCTTGCGGCGCGGACCACCGACGACGCGGTCGACGGATTCTTCGAGCGACGCCTCGGTGATGACGGTGCCGTTCTCACGAGCGGTGAGCAGTGCCGCTTCGTTGATGACGTTGGCCAGGTCTGCACCCGACATTCCGACGGTTCGCTTGGCCAGACCTTCGAGGTCGGCATCCTGCGCGACGGGCTTGCCGGCCGAGTGCACCTTCAGGATCGCTCGACGGCCGGCCAGGTCGGGGGCGCCGACCGGGATCTGACGGTCGAAGCGGCCCGGACGCAGCAGGGCCGGGTCGAGGATGTCGGGCCGGTTGGTGGCGGCGATGAGGATGACGCCGGTGCGCTCACCGAAGCCGTCCATTTCGACGAGCAGCTGGTTGAGCGTCTGCTCGCGCTCGTCGTGTCCGCCGCCCATGCCTGCGCCGCGCTGGCGGCCGACGGCGTCGATCTCGTCGACGAAGATGATGCAGGGGCTGTTCTGCTTGGCCTGCTCGAACAGATCGCGCACGCGGGATGCACCGACGCCGACGAACATCTCGACGAAGTCGGAGCCGGAGATGGTGAAGAACGGGACGCCCGCCTCGCCTGCGACGGCGCGCGCCAGCAGCGTCTTGCCGGTTCCGGGAGGGCCGTACAGCAGGACACCGCGCGGAATCTTGGCACCGAGGGCCTGGTAGCGCGCCGGGTTCTGCAGGAAGTCCTTGATTTCGTAGAGCTCTTCGACAGCCTCGTCCGCGCCCGCGACATCGGCGAACGTGGTCTTCGGCATATCTTTCGTCAGCTGCTTGGCCTTGGATTTGCCGAAGCCCATGACACCGCCGCGGCCGCCGCCCTGCATACGGCTCATCACGAAGATGATCACGCCGAGGATCAACACCATCGGGAGGATGAGCAGCAGGAACGAGCTGAACCAGCTCTCCTGGGTGACGGTGGTGTTGTAGCTGTTCAAGCCCTGCGAGTCGACCTTGTCGAAGATCTGCTCGGACGCCGAGTCCGGGTACTTCGCGATGATCTGCTTCTCGTTGTCCGTGGCGTCCGAGGCCTCTTTGAGGGTCAGCCGAATCTGCTGCTCACGGTCGTCGATCTGCGCGGACTCGACATTGCGGTCGTCGAGTTGGGCGATCGCCACCGAGGTGTCGACCGACTTCCAGTTCCGCGTGTCGTTACCGAAGTAGCTGAAGGCATAGATCACCAACAGAATGCCGAAAACGATGGCGAGATTTCGTATTACTGTCTTCCGATTCATACAGCTTCAGCCGACTCGGCCGTGTCCTTTCAGTCCGCTCCCGCGCGCTGGCTGCTCCCTGCCCGCCGGATGCTCCAGGCTACCGCGAGACTCGGACATCGGACTCGCTCTTACCTGGCGCTCTGCGTCCACGCGCCTGTCGGCGTCGACGCTTCTTCCCCTCCAACGACTGCGCTCCCCCGGCAGTTCCCCGTATCTAGCCGCACACTATCGGCATCGATGGACCATTGCATACGTCTCGGCGCGGCAATGGTCCATTCACGGCCGGCCCGACGACGCAGGAGGAGCCGAACGACTCGGATCAGCTGTAGACCTTCGGGTCCAGCAGCCCGATGTAGGGCAGATCGCGGTATCGCTCGTTGTAATCGAGGCCGTAGCCGACGACGAATTCGTTGGGGATGTCGAAGCCTACGTTGGCGACCTCCACGTCGACCTTGATCGCGTCGGGCTTGCGCAGCAACGTCACCACGGACAGCGACGCAGGAGACCTGGTCGCCAGGTTGCGCTTGAGCCAGCTCAGCGTCAGACCGGAGTCGATGATGTCTTCGACGATCAGCACGTGGCGTCCGGTGATGTCGCGGTCGAGGTCCTTGAGAATCCGGACGACGCCGGAGGACGACGTCGACGAGCCGTAGGAGCTCACCGCCATGAACTCGAGCTGCGCCGGGATGGGCAGGGCCCGCGCGAAGTCGGTCATGAACATGATCGCGCCCTTGAGAACGCCGACCAGCAGCAAGTCGCCTTCGGGAGCACCCTCGGGATACCGCTTGGCAATTTCCTCTGCGAGTTCCGCGGTCCGTGTTTTGATCTGTTCCTCGGAAATGAGAACCGATTCGATGTCGCCCTCGTACACGGGGTTTCCCTTCATTCGTTCTCCAGGCCGACGCTCAGCCTGCCATGCCGACGCGAGCACACCAACCTCGCCTCCGGCGTTCCCCCAGGCAGCGCAACTCCGCCCTGCCCGGTCCAGCGCACGACGAGCGCATCGACAGCGCGGATCTGACGGTCCGACAACGACGTCACACCCCGGCCGAGGAGCCAGCGCCGCACCACTCGGCGGCGGATCGCAGGATCGGACGACTCGATCGCCGAGACGTCCAACTCGCGGGTGTTCGTATCGACGACGGACGCGGCGATGGCGTCGAGCGCCCGGCCGTCGTCCTGCAGCTGCTCGGCCGTGCGGGCCAGAGCCGGAGCGACGCCCCCACCCAGCACGTCCTCGAGCAACGGCAACACCTCGTGGCGTAGTCGCACCCGAGTGAAGTCCGGATCGGAATTGTGCGGATCCTCGAACGGTTCGAGTCCCAGCTCTGCGCACGCGGCCCGCGTCACGGCGCGGCGGACCCCGAGGAGCGGCCGACCCCACGGGTCGTCGAACGCTGCCATTCCGGCGATAGACCGAGGCCCCGAGCCCCGACCGAGGCCTAACAGCACCGTCTCGGCCTGATCGTCGAGAGTGTGCGCCACCAGCACCGAGGCATCACCGCGCGCGGCGTCCAATGCGTCGTATCGGGCTCGGCGAGCGGCGGCTTCCACCCCACCCGTACCCGCCACGGTCACCGTCAGCACCCGCGCATCGGCGACGCCCAGCAACCGGGCACGCTCGGCGGCGACGGCAGCCACCTCGGCCGATCCCGCCTGAAGTCCATGATCGACGATCAGCGCCGCCACGTTCGAAGCCTCGGCTGCCGTCGCCGCAGTGAGCGCCAGTGAATCCGCACCACCGGACAACGCCACCGCTACCGGGCCGGGATGCGCCGCCAACCAACCCCGCACCGCACGCCGAACTTCCAGCAACGCCGGAGACTCGGGCAGCTTGGGTCGTTCCGCAGGCTCAGCCAAGGACTCGCGCGACCCACGCATCCGGGTCCTCGATCTCAGACAGCAACGGCAGGGTGTCCGGTCCGGTCCACACCGTGTTGAAGCGTTCCATTCCCACCGAGCCGACGACGTGATCGACGAATGCCTTGCCGCGTACGTATTGCGCCATCTTTGCGTCCATCCCGAGCAGTGTGCGGACGACGCGTTGCACGGGGTTGACCTTGCGTTGGCGTCGCCGATCGAATGCGCGGCGGATCTGCACCACCGACGGCACGACGGCCGGTCCGACGGCGTCCATGACGTGGTCGGCGTGACCTTCGAGCAGTGTTCCGAGAACGAGAAGCCGGTCGATCGCCTGCCGCTGCGGCTCGGGCTGGGTCGCGCGGAGCAGACCGATGATGCCGGCGTCCTCGGCGGATCCGCCGGGATTCTTCCTGGCCTTCAGAGCGCCGCTCAGCCGAGTGAGGACATCGGACATCGGCTCGTCGGTGCCGTCGGAGAGCAATCCGACGTTGTCCCGCATGTACTGCCCGAGCCACGGCGCGGAGGAGAACTGCACTCGGTGGGTCACCTCGTGCAGGCATACCCAGAGTCGAAAATCACTGGGCGAGACGCGAAGTGCACGTTCGACGGCGATCACGTTGGGTGCGACCAGCAGCAGGGTGCCGCTCTCACCGGTGAACGGATCGTACTGTCCCAGAATGGCACTGGACAGGAACGCGAGCATGGCACCGGCCTGCAACCCGGCGGGCTTGCCACCGAGCAGACCGGTCGGGGGTGCCTCGTTCTCGTCCCCGGTGAGGTGCTTCATCGACGCAGCCGCTGCAGCGATCCATCCTGCTCGATCGACCACCTGGGCGTCGGGCACCGGCAGACCGTCGGCCAGACCGGTCGTCTCCCGCACCGGCCCCTCGGCCCGAATCGATGCTGCGGCAAGCTCTTCCACGGCTGCGGCGGCGGTGTATCGCGAGGTGGCCGGTCCCGGGCGGGCCAATCTCGCTCCGGCCTTCGCGGCCACCGCCCAGTCGACTGCGCCGGCGAACCCGGACGTGGCGCCGTTGTCGTCGGCGGTTGCTGTTTCGGTGCTCATCGGCAACCACACATTCTCAGGGTCGATGCGACGGCATCGAGGGCGGGTCGACTGACATCGGGTGGCCGGTCGTTGGACATCAGGGCGAACGTCAGGATCCGACCGTCGACGTCGACGACGTATCCCGCCAGAGCGCTTGCAGCGGAGAGGGTTCCGGTCTTCGCGCGAACCCAGCCGGCACCGGTACGATCACCCGAGGCGTACCGATCGGACAGCGTTCCGGTGGCACCGGCGACCGGTAGGTAGTCGAGCATGGGCCGCAGTGCCGGTTGGCCGCTCCCGGCTGCCGACGTCAGCACCTGATCGAGCAGGCGCGCGGGAATCCTGCCGTCGACCGACAGTCCGCTCGCGTCCTGCAACGCCAGACCGGCCATGTCGAAGCCGGCCGAGAACAGGGTCTGGCCGATGGACGCCACCGCCCCGGAAAAGCTTGCCGCCGTGTTCATCTCGAGCGAGAGTTCTCGGCCCACCGCTTCGGCCAGCACGTTGTCGGACCGATAGATCATCTGCTGCAGCCGATCTCGCAACGGGGCCGACTGCACCGATGCGATCTGATCGGCACCCTCCGCCGCCTTGCCCGTCGTCACCGCAGCGGGGTCGACGCCGAGTCCCGCGGCGAGGGCGCGGCCGGCATCGAGGGCAGGCGTGGTGCTGCGCGGCGATTCGTCGACGAGGGGGTTCGAGCGGCCGCCGTCGAGCATGATCGGTTCGATCGGGGTGATCGATCCGGCGGCGATGTCGGCCGGGAACCAGCCCTGGGCCATTGTGTCGCCGGAGTAGATGGACGTGTCGACGCTGATGCTGCGCACTGCGGTTCCGCTGCGACGGATCTGCTCCACCAGGTCGTCGATGCGTGCCGCTCCCGGATAGAACCCGGTCGTACCCACCGGCAGGGCGGTGAGCGTGGGGTCGCCGCCGGCGATCAGCACGATGTTGCCCTCACCGCTGCCCTGGACCACCCGGGTCGCGACGCGGTGGTCGGACGGAAGCGCGAGCATCGCGGCCGCTGCCGTGAGCACCTTGGTCGTCGATGCGGGAGTCATGGGCGTGTCGGGATTCTGCGACCACAGGATCTGGCCGGTCTGCGCGTCGGCCACGGTTCCGGTGAAGGTGCCGAGCGCGGCGTCGTCAACGACGGGTGCGAGCGCGCCTGCGAGACCGGCTGCGCTCGGCACCGGGGCGGAGTCGGGGAACGCGGTGATCGACGGGTTCGGCAGCACCGTCTCGGGTGGGGGTGCGATCGCGGCGTCGGCACTCTCGGAGACCCTGGGCAGCACCAGAGCGGCGGTCGTAACGGCAAGGACCACGACGAACACCGCGCACAGCGTGAGGATCAACCGCTTCTTCCTGCGTCTACGCCCCGCCATGGGACCGAGGAATCGCCGTGTCAGCCCCGCCACCGTTCCTCCGTCATTGCCGTGGTCGTACCCATGATCATCGAGTCAACAGTATCCTCGGGTCCGGTAGCCTTGCGCCGCCACCATAGAGACATTCGCAAACCACTCGAGCCCGGTCGGGCTCGAACCAAGACAGTGAGGACTGCACGTGTCGTTCGACGTCACCATCGAGATCCCCAAGGGGCAGCGCAACAAGTACGAGGTCGACCACGTCACCGGACGTGTTCGCCTCGACCGCTACCTCTACACCGCGATGGCGTATCCGGCCGACTACGGCTTCATCGAGAACACCCTGGGCGAGGACGGCGATCCGCTCGACGCGCTGGTGCTGCTGCCCGAGTCGGTGTACCCCGGTGTCATCGTCGAGGCCCGCCCGGTGGCCATGTTCAAGATGGTCGACGAAGCAGGCGGCGACGACAAGGTGCTGTGTGTGCCGGCCGGCGACACCCGCTGGGATCACATCCAGGATCTGAGCGACGTCTCGACCTTCGAGCTCGACGCGATCAAGCATTTCTTCGTCCATTACAAGGATCTCGAACCCAACAAGCACGTCACCGGTGCAGACTGGGTGGGTCGCGCAGAAGCCGAGGCCGAAATCGCTGCGTCCTTCAAGCGTTTGACGGACAATCCGGGTCACTGATCCTTTCGGCATCACAACACCTCGTTTCGGCCGTGTGCCGACGAACCACAGTTTGGGGAGACGTATGACCGACAGCACTTCCAACGGCACCGCCGGTGATCGGCGCAATCTGGAGTCGCGGCCGATATCGGACCCGACCCAGTTCCCCGATCTGCCGGTGACCGTCGTTCTCGACCGGATCCCGGTACCGATTCTGGCTGTCGATCCCACCGGTGCCATCGTGTTCGCGAACGAGGCCTTCGACGATCTGTTCGGACTCGACCGGACAGAACGAGAGGACTTCCACCTGCACGACATCTTCCCGGATCGAGCTCCGGAGGGCGTGAACGTCGCGGAGATGTTCCTGACCACCGTCGCCACCCGTGCGGACTCCCTGTGGCGGATGACCGACAAGACCGGCGACATCGTTCAGGTGCGGGCCAGCAAGTCGATTCTCAGGCGCACCGAGGACACTATCGTGCTCGTCGCGTTGGAGGATTTCACCGACCAGCTGTGGAACGACCCGAAGAGCGCTCTGCGCTGACGGTTCGAATCGTTCTCCCCAGAACGTTTCCCGGGAACGACCAACGGTGTACATCGGCATGTCAGGTGCCGGTGTACACCGTTGCTTTGTTTCCACCCGCGTGTTTCGACTCGTACATCGCTGCGTCGGCGTCGAGCAGTCCGTTGTGCATCAACTCGGCCGACTCGTAGGACGAATCGGCCGACCGCCACTGGCCGGCATCGAGTATCGCGACCCCGATGCTGACCGTCACCGGCACGTCGTCGCCTGGATCGTGCACCGCCTCGCGAATGTCGTCGGCCAGGTGTTTGGCGGAGTCGGCGTCGACCGGAACGGCAATCGTGAACTCTTCACCTCCGGTCCGCGCCACGCACGGACGTCTACCGGTGACAGCGCTCAGCCGTCGCGCTGTCCGGCGAAGAACCCGGTCACCCATCGCATGGCCGAATGTGTCGTTGACCCGCTTGAACTGGTCCAGATCGACCACCATCAACGCCACGGATTCAGTGTCGGCCAATCTGCCCAGCATCCGCTCGAGCCGCAGTTCCAGACCGCGCCGATTGAGCAGGCCCGTCAGAGAGTCGGTGTTGGCGAGGTCGAGCTGGCGTTGGATGACGGCGCGAAAGGCGAGCACCGAGTTGACCACGAGCACCGTGACGAGAGCGCGCGCGATGATCGAGGCCGGGTCGTCCGGGCGTTCGAGGACGGCCAGAACCGCGAGCAGCAGAATGACTGCGTTGACGAACGCCGTGTGAAATTTCAGTACGTTGCGGCGGGAGAAGTACGCGATGTAGGTGCCGATCACCGAGAACAGGGCAGCCCCGTACAGAGCCAGGTCCCGGTCCGCAAAGGTCAGCAGTAGCCCCGACACCCCCACGTCCGCATAGATCACGAACCATCCGGGCATGTGCGAGGCGTCCACCGACCGTAACCACCACCACGCTCCCACCGGCAGGGTGGAGAGCAGCACGATCGTGCAGATCAGCACGGCCGTCGTGCCCACCGGACCGTCGTCCGACAGCATGATGATCGCGCCGATCACTCCGAACGACGGGACGAGCACTGCGATACCCCTGGCCACGCGACGCTCGAGCCGGATCGAGCCCGATCGGGGTCCGATCTCGGACGACGGGGAGGGTAGGTCGTGATCGGTTGGCATCGCGTCCCCTCCGTCCGTTTCGAGCAGTCCGAGCATCCGGGTACGACGGCGTCGCGCCCCGGCCGTCGAGGCAGGGCTCGAGCGTACGAAACGACTCGACCGTCGTCACCGAGTTCTCGGAGTCCGAGGCTCAGACGTTACCCGGGCGTTGAGTGGGCAGGTCCGGTCTGATGGTCTCGTAATCGGTCAAGAATCGATCCAGCAGTCCGACCAGCGTCGCCCGATCCTCCTCGGCCCATCCTTCGATGACTCGTCCGAGGTTCTCGGTGCGGCGTTGCTGGATGGCGGCTGCAGCTTCCTCACCGGACGGGGTGACGGCCAGAACGAATGCCCGCCCGTCACGTTCGTCGGGTACCCGAGCGACGTGTCCTCGCTCGACCAGCTGGCCTACCTGCCTGCTGACCGTGGACGGGTCCGAGTTGACCATCGCGGCGAGCTCGCTGGACCGCATCGGTCCGTCGCGCAGCAGGCGGAACAGGCATACGTAGGCGGCACCGTCGACGCCGCCCGAGGACGAGATCTGCGCGATGTTGCGCTCCCGAATCCGCTGCAGCCGAACCAGCTGTGTACCCAGCTCTTCGGCGTATTCGACCACGTCAGCTACCGGTGAATTGGGCCGGACGCTTCTCGAACACCGAGGTGATGGCCTCGGTGAGATCGTGCGAGGCGAGGAAAGCCGCGTTCCAGGCCGCGACGAATCTCAGCGAGTCGTCGACGCTCGCCGACCGGGAATGGTCGAGGACGGTCTTGATGCCCTGCACCACCAGGGGCGGGTTCGCAGCAATGGCCGCGGCGCACTCGCGGGCGGCCGCGAGGACGGCATCGTGGTCCTCGAACACGTCGTTGACCAGGCCGATCTTCTCGGCGCGCGCCGCGTCGATGTCCTTGCCGGTCAACGCGAGCTCACGCATGTGGCCGTCGCCGATGATCGCGGGGAGTCGAGCGAGAGATCCCATGTCGGCGACGATCGCGACACGCACCTCGCGGACGCTGAACTTCGCGTCGGCGCTGGCATATCGCACGTCGGCGGCGGTGATGAGGTCGACGCCGCCACCGATGCACCAGCCCTGCACTGCGGCGACGACGGGCTTGCGGCAGTCCGCCACGGCGTTGACGGCCTTCTGCATCGTCTTGATGGTGTCGTGGAACGTGGTCCTGGGTCCGGCGAGTGCTTGGTCGGCCATCAGCGGTCCGAACGTTCCGGCCATGGCCGGCAGGTCGAGACCGTAGGTGAAGTTCCTTCCGGAGCCCGCGAGAACCACGGCCCGTACCTCTGGATCGGCATCGAGTCGGTCGAACAGTTCTGGGCATTCGCTCCAGAAATCAGGGCCCATGGCGTTGCCCTTGTTCGGCCCGAGAAGTGTCACGTGCGCGATGTGGTCTGCGATCTCCACAGAGAATGCGGTCCAGTTCCGTTCGGTCATGCTGCAAGCCTAGCGGCAGATGCAGCAGTACCTACAGGGCGTGTTACGCCGAGTAACGTCTGCGCTAAGAGCCTGCTCAGCTATGGCAATGACCGACTCCGGTCTTCCATCATTCATGCATGTTGATGCATCAGGGGTTGGGTCTCGAGACATTCAACGATCTGCCGCGTCGCAAGGCGGTCCACGCGCTCTACGAGTGCTGTTGCTCGGTTGCCTGGGCCTCACGTCTCGCCGACGGCCGCCCGTACCGGTCGCGGGACGAGTTGTTCACCGCGGCGGCCGCCGAGCTGAACGAGTTGTCCGACAACGTCATCGACGCCTTGGCCGCGACGCTGCCCGAGCCGAACAAGATGTGCACGACCATGGACGCAGAATCACGTAGCGCCCTGGGCACCGCAGCGCGCGCGTACGAATCGAAATTCGGCTGGCGGTACGTCTCGAACCTGATGATGGCTCCCGACGGTTTCGAACCCAGGGACGTGCTGATGGAGCTCGGCCATCGACTCGACAACGACGAACCGACCGAACGGCTGGTCATGCGCAGGGAGTTGGTCGAGATCGATCACCGTCGCCTCGGCCGACTGTTGGGTCCCGAAGGCGGCTGGCCGCCGTACTGACACCGCGAAATCAGCCGAACAGGCCGACAACTCGACCGATCAGGCCACCGGCGATCACGATCGCCAACAATGCCACCAGAACGATGACGACGATCGGCATCACGCGACTGCGCTGCGGCGGTTCGTGGTTGGGCCCACCGACTGCTGTCTCGGCTGGAGGAGTATCGCCCGGCGTCACGCTACCGCCCGCTTCGAGGCCGGCAGTCTCATCGGGTTCTGGATTCTGAGCAGTCATGAACCCGGAGTACCCGGTAGCGCAGCCCTCAATCGAGCTGTGCTCTGGCTATCGCTCCGGCGAACAGTTCCGACACGGCATCGGCGATGACGGACCGGTCGATCTCCTCCGGATCCACCGAATGTTCCACGGCCAATCCGGAGATCAACGCAGCCAAGGACATCGCGAGGCGTCGAGCATCGAACGCCTCCCCCACACCCCACTGCACCGCTCGATCGGCGATGAGTCGTTCGAGCTCGGAGCGGAGGGCACGACGGTCGGTGCGGTAGCGCTCGGCAATCACCGGGTCACGGCCCGCGAGAATCCCGAATTCGACGGTCAGTAGTGGCCACCGCGGCTCGGCGACCACCCAGGACGCGATTTCGCCGCCGCCGGCTCCCGCAGCCGCCTGCGGGTCCAGGTCGGACACGTGAGCGAGTACTCGGGCGGCGAGGTCGAGTGATCGCTGTGCCAGCAGTTCGGCGAACAGCCCTTGCTTGGAATCGAAGTTGGAATACACGGCCCCCTTCGTGAACCCGGCCCGATCGGCAATGTCGGTGAGCTTGGCCGCCGCGTATCCGCGCTCGGTGAACTCGTCGGCCGCTGCGGCGAGCAGTCGTTCTCGCACATCGGTGCGCTGCGGCCTGCGCTGTGGCTGTGTCGATCGCCACTCTTCTTGCTGCTCGGCATTCACGATACCTAGAGTATTGAATACCTCGGGTATCGACAAGGTCTTCGAGTCTCGACATGTTCAGGAGCACTTTTCATGCGCAAGATGTCACTACTCGCCGCCGCAGTGCTGGTGCTGCAACTCGGCTTCATCCTCAGCTACGTGTCGGCGTTCCATCAGCCGACTCCCCACGCGATTCCGATCGCCGTGGTGACCGAGGCCGGGCTTCCCGCCGGCCTGGACCAGCAGACCGCCGACCGCCTCGACGCCATCGACGGTGCGCCGCTCGACGCGCGTACGGCAGTGGACACCGCCGAGGTTCGCACTCTGCTCCGCGATCGGGACATCCTCGGTGCCTACGTCGTCGGCTCGAGCGGCACCGACACACTGATCACCGCGAGCGCTGCCGGCAGCTCGGTGGCGACCGCCCTCGAATCGATCTTCACCGAGGTCGATGCCGCTCAGGGACGCCAATTCGTGGTGCGTGACGAGATCCCGGTCGGCGTGCATGACAACCGTGGATTGTCCGGCTTCTACCTGTCGGTGGGCTGGGTCGTCGGCGGCTACCTCCTCGCGGCCGCCTTCGGTCTGCTCATCGGGGCACCGACGACCCGACGCGAAACCTGTGTCCACGTCGGCATTCTCGCCGCGTACTCGATTGCCTCGGGCGCACTGGGAGCACTGCTGACCACCCACGTACTCGGAACCTTTGCCGGACACTGGTTTCCGCTCACCGTGCTGGGCACCGGGGTCGTCTTCGCCACCGGACTGTTCACGATGGGCCTGCGAGCCCTGATCGGAGTGGCTGCGGTACCGGCGGCGATCGTGCTGTTCGTCATCCTCGGAAATCCCAGCGCTGGAGGCGCTTTCGGGGCCAACGTACTGCCGCATGTGTACGCGTCGATCGGCCGGTGGATCACCCCGGGCATCGGCACCGAAGGAGTGCGCAGCATCGTGTACTTCTCGGGTGCGGGGGTCGGGCAGCCGGCACTCGGACTGGGTCTCTACATCCTGATCGGCGTGCTGCTGATGGCTGCGGCAGCGGTTCTGCGCCGTCGTCGCAGCGCCGGTGAATCGATGCCGAGCCAGTAAAGTGGCATCCCATGACTGCCACATTCCCTCTGCCGATGCCCGATCTCGCTGTCCGCACACTCGGTGGCGCAGTGGTGTGGGCGAACGACGAGACGTTCGCCGAGAAGGAAAATCTGATCACACCGGGCAAAGCCGACTACTCGACCGCGACGTTCGGGCACAAGGGGCAGATCTACGACGGGTGGGAGACGCGGCGCCGACGCGAGGCCGGCTA
The DNA here is from genome assembly GCF_040702225.1 of Rhodococcus sp. NPDC080181. Classification (NCBI taxonomy): domain Bacteria; kingdom Bacillati; phylum Actinomycetota; class Actinomycetes; order Mycobacteriales; family Nocardiaceae; genus Rhodococcus; species Rhodococcus sp. NPDC080181. Next base: position 280,308 of record NZ_JBFBKN010000004.1, on the reverse strand, counting down.
CGACGAGGCGATCGTGCGACTCGGAGCTGCCGGCATCGTGTCGGCCGTCATCGTCGATACGTCCTGGTTCACCGGCAACTATCCGCCGGAAGTTTCGATCGAGGCCGCCGAGGTGACCGGATTCCCGTCACCGACCGAGCTGTACGAGACGGAATGGACGACCATCGTCGCCCGTAGTGCCGTCGATGGCGACAGCGAGAACCGATTCGAAGTCGCGTCCGACGCCCGGTGGACGCACGTCAAGCTGTCCATCTACCCGGACGGCGGCGTCGCTCGGCTGCGAGTACTGGGCCGCGGCGTCCCGGACCCGAAGTTCCTCGCCGTCGGGCCCGTCGACCTGGCCGCGCTCGAGAACGGCGCATACGTGTCGGCCTGCTCCAACATGTTCTACAGCTCCCCCAACAATCTGCTGTTCCCCGGCCCGCCGCGCTCGATGGGCGAAGGCTGGGAGACCTCGCGTCGACGCAACGACGCCAACGACTGGGTGCAGGTGCAGCTCGCCGGCACGGGCCGAATCCGGCTGGCCGAGCTGGACACCAGTTGCTTCCTGGGCAACGCCCCCGGCGCGGCATCCCTGCAAGGGCGACTGGGCGACGGCGACTGGATCGAACTCTTGCCGCGAACGACACTGCAGCCCGACACTCGGCATCGCTTCGTTCTCGACCACGACACTCCGGTGTCGGAGGTGCGAATGGACATCTTCCCCGACGGGGGAATGGCGCGATTGAGACTGTTCGGTGATCTCGACCTGTCTGCGTAAACGGTCGTGTGGCAATAGGGTTGGGGCATGTCCCGGCTACTTCATCCGAATGCAGCCCACGTTGCCGACACCCTGATTTCTCGTGGTCATCACGGGGTGGTGGTGAACAGTCCCGAGGGCACCCACACCGCCGCCGACGCCGCAGCTGCGTTGGGCGTCGAGGTGGGTGCGATCGTGAAGTCGATGGTGTTTCTGCTCGACGACGAGCCGGTGTTGCTCCTGGTGTCCGGGGCTCACAATGTTCATCTCGAGCACACCGGTGAGCGTCTCGGCGGCACGCTCGCCCGGGCCGATCTGCGTACCGCCAAGCACGCCACCGGCCAGCCGATCGGGGGAATCGCTCCGGTGGGCCATCCGACGAATTTGGATACGTTCGTCGATCAGGACCTTGCGGCCCACCCCGAACTGTGGGCCGCGGCCGGGCACATCGACACGATCTTCCGCTCGTCGTACTCCGAGTTGCTGCGCATCACCGCAGGTCTGGCGATCGACGTCACCTGAGCTCGAACGACCTAGGACGCGAGGGTCGGGGCAATTCGGGGTGCGCTGAGGATCGCGTCGACGACGTCGGTGTCGAGGCGGGTGCCGCGCGATTCGAGGAGCGGCAACACTCCCGCGGCCAGGAACGTCGACTGCCGCTCGATCTCGCCGTGCACCTGCAGCGTCACGCCGTCGGCGACGTCGGCCGCGGTCACGTCGGAGATCAAACTTGCCAGTCCCGACGGGGTACCGACGTAGCGGATGGACGACGGGCTTGCCGGCGCGTCGAGTGCGGCGAATTCCCGACGGGCCGTCCTGGCGTCGGCAGCGATGTAGATCTCGAGATCGAGGAAGACCGCGAGATTGTCGGCCGATTCACCGCGGTCGACGGCTTCCGCGTGCAACCGGGCGCGTTGCTGCTGAGCTTCCCGCAGGTCCGAGGCAACGATTCTGACGGTGTTCACCTCGGGCCCGACGGTCAGCTCGGTCCAGACGTCAGCGGATTCGATGGCTATGCGGGTGTGATTGTGCGACATGAGTGGTGGTCCTGATTCGTCGGTCGGGATGCGCATGCGGACGGAGCGGAGCCGAACTCGAACACGACCCGGACGCAGTGCGGCACAGATCGACATACCTGTTGCACCAGTGGCGATTGCCACGCGACACGACACTCACGGTCATGACGCCATGCTAACTGCCTGTGGGGCTGCACGGGGATCCAACCCCGGCGGCCCCGTCGGCCAGGGCGGGGAACGGCCGAGGGTCCGGTACGGGGTTCCACCACCCGGCTTCTTCGGCGTAATCCCACGTCGGCCCGGACTCGACGAACGCTGCCAACGCGTCGACGAGTCGGTCCACGTCGGCCGAGGAACTGCCGAGACCGATACTGGCCCGCACGGCACCGTCGGCATGACCGAGCCGGCGCAGCAGCGGGTGGGCGCAGAACTTTCCGTCGCGCACTCCGATGCCGTGTTCGGCCGACAGGTACGCCGCCACTTCACCGGGGTCGTGGCCGGCGACAGTGAACGTGACGATGCCGACGACGTCGGGCGCGTCGGCCCACACCTGCAGCAGTTCGACACCCTTCAGTGCGGCCAACCCGTCCCGCAATCGGGTGGACAATTCCCGCTCGTGCGTCGTCGCGGCATCCTCGTCGAACGACGCGATGGCCTCGCACGCCGCCGCCAGCGCGACGACACCGAGCACGTTGGGCGTTCCCGCCTCGTGACGCTGCGGTGCGGGAGCCCAGTCGGTGTGCTCGATCGTCACACTGCGCACGGCACCGCCGCCGGCCAGGTGGGGCTCGCCCGCGTCGAGCCAATCACGGCTTCCCACAAGCACACCCGCGCCGAACGGGGCGTAGAGCTTGTGACCGGAGAACGCCAGATAGTCCACACCGAGTGCGGCGATGTCCACTCGACGGTGCGGAACGAGCTGTGCGCCGTCGACGACGATCCGGGCACCGTGGCGATGCGCGAGATCGGCCAGTTGCTCGATGGGGAGCACTTCGCCGGTGACGTTCGATGCACCCGTGATGGCCAGTAGCGCAGCAGGTTTCGCAGCCAGTTCGGCGTCGAGCCGGGCGAGCGTCTCGGCCAACGTCGATGCTGCGACCACCACTCGGCGATTACGCCACGGCAGGAGGTTGGCGTGGTGTTCGATATCGAGCACCACGGTATCTCCTGGCACGCACGCGGCCAACAGATTGAGCGAATCGGTGGTGTTGCGTGTGAACACGACCACTGAATTCGTCTGTGCACCAACGAATCCAGCCACGGTCTCGCGCGCCTTCTCGTACGCCGCGGTGCACACCCGAGACGCGTAGCCGGCCCCGCGGTGCACGCTCGAGTAGAACGGCAGCAACTCCGCGATTCGATCGGTCACTGCGGACAGCGCAGGCGCGCTGGCCGCGTAATCGAAATTGGCGTAGGTGCACGTGCCGCCGTGAACCAACGGAACCTGCAACTCCGTGCCGAAACAGGGGCAAAAGGAGTGCAGGGACGGGAAAGTACAGACGTCATGACAGATCAAGCCCTCACGTTCGAGGGACCCGCAACGGAAGATATTCGTGAACGAGTCCGCGCTTGCCGCACCGATTTTTCGGTGTCAGCCTGGTCGTCACCCGGAGCACCCCACCGCGAAGGAGGGTTGCCGACCAGCAAGCCGGGGCTCGATGCTGGTACTCGTGACCGTGGTCAAGACACTGGCAAACCCGCCACGGTTTTGTCAAGCCGGGGATCGCTCCGACACAGCAGTAGGATTTCCGCGGTGGGAAGGCGGGCTCGTTCACCTGCTGGCAAACAGAACGTGAGATAACCAACGGCGCTGCTTTCCCCAGCACCACAAGAGTCATCTGCCAACGAACGAGAAGGACACCCGGTTGCCTGTGCACCAAGAGAACGATCTGCCGGGTTCGAGCACGGATATCGCACCTGCTCCGGCCGCGTTTCTCCGCTCGCCCCTTGCCCCGCCGGCCCGCACACTGATCGACGTACTGCAGGAGACCGCCGATCGCTTCCCGGATGCACCCGCGATCGACGACGGGACGGTGTCGGTCAGCTACGCCGAACTGCTGGACGACATCGCCGAGGGTGCCCAGTGGCTCGCCGACGCCGGTGTCCGGCGCGGCGACCGCGTCGGCATCAGGATGCCGTCGGGGTCCTTCTCGCTCTATGTCGCGATTCTGTCGATCCTCGACGTCGGGGCTGCGTACGTACCCGTCGACGCCGACGATCCGGAAGAGCGCGCGGAATTGGTCTTCGGCGAGGCGCAGGTGACGGCCATCGTCACTGCGGGCGGAATCGCCGCCGGCACCGCGCCGAAACAGGATGTGCCCGAACTGGGTGCCGGTACTCCGGTGCCCGAGCTGCCCACACCCGAGGACGACGCGTGGGTGATCTTCACCTCGGGTTCGACCGGAACCCCCAAAGGTGTTGCAGTCAGCCACCGTAACGCCGCGGCATTCGTCGACGCCGAGGCCCGGATGTTCCTGCAGAAGGATCCGCTGGGACCAGGCGACCGAGTGCTCGCCGGCTTGTCGGTCGCGTTCGACGCCTCCTGCGAGGAGATGTGGCTGGCGTGGCGGCACGGTGCCTGCCTGGTACCCGCCCCGCGCTCTCTGGTGCGATCCGGCTTCGACCTCGGTCCGTGGCTCGTCTCCCGAGACATCAGCGTCGTCTCGACGGTCCCCACGCTGGCGTCACTGTGGCCCGCCGTGGCATTGGAAGCGGTGCGGCTGTTGATCTTCGGCGGCGAAGCATGCCCACCAGAGCTGGCCGAGCGGCTCGCCGTCGAAGGCCGGGAAGTCTGGAACACCTACGGCCCCACCGAGGCGACGGTCGTCGCGTGCGCGTCCATAATGGACGGTAAAGGTCCGGTCCGCATCGGATTACCGCTGGACGGTTGGGATCTGGCGGTCGTCGACGCCTCGGGCACTCCGGTGGCAGTCGGCGAAGTGGGCGAGCTCGTCATCGGCGGCGTCGGCCTCGCCCGGTACCTCGATCCGGCCAAGGACGCCGAGAAATACGCGCCCATGCCCTCTCTCGGGTGGGACCGGGCGTATCGCAGCGGCGATCTGGTGAAGCTCGAGCTCGAAGGACTGCTGTTCCAGGGCCGCGCCGACGACCAGGTCAAGCTGGGCGGCCGACGCATCGAGCTGGGCGAGATAGACAATGCGCTGCAAGCACTTCCGGGGGTCGGCGGCGCGGCCGCGGCAGTCCGCAAGACCGCTGCGGGCAACTCGGTTCTGGTGGGATATCTCGCCAGTACCAATCCCGACTTCGACCTGGAGGCCGCGCGCGCCTTGTTGGCCGAGCAGTTGCCGTCGGCGCTCGTACCGCGGCTCGCGCTGGTCGACGAGATGCCCACACGTACCTCGGGCAAGGTCGACCGCAATGCGCTCCCGTGGCCGCTGCCCGGCATGGCGGGCGCGTCGGCGCTCGGAGGTACCGCAGGGTGGGTGGCCGAGTTGTGGACCAACATCCTCGGCGCTCAGGTCAACGACGAGAACGCCGACTTCTTCGCCAACGGTGGCGGATCACTGTCGGCCGCTCAGCTGGTGACGGCACTGCGCGAACGGTTCCCCGAAATCACCGTCGCGCAGCTCTACGATCACCCGCGGTTGGGTTCTCTGGCACAGTATCTGGACGACCTGAAGCCTGTCGTGGAGGCTATCCCCCGCGACGTGGCACCGACGTCCCGCACCGCGCAGTGGGCACAGATTCTGGCGACCGTGCCGTTGACGACGCTGACCGGGTTGCAGTGGGTCACCTGGCTCGGCCTGCTGTTCAACGTCATGGCGTGGTTCGACGACGTGCCGTGGGCTCCGACGCTGTCGTGGTGGTGGATTCTTCTTGCGTTCGTCCTGTTCATCACCCCGGTCGGACGCATGGCCATCTCGGTGATCGGCTCGCGAATACTGCTGGCGGGGTTGAAACCGGGCGCGTATCGACGCGGCGGCAGCATGCACATAAGGCTTTGGGCAGCAACGAGATTGACCGATGCCAGTGGCGCGTCCAACCTCTCGGGTGCACCGTGGATGGTCTACTACGCGCGCGCTCTCGGCTCGAAGATCGGTAAGGGCGTCGACCTGCACACCCTGCCGCCCGTCACCGGCATGCTCGAACTCGGCGACGGTTGCTCCATCGAACCCGAAGTCGACCTGTCCGGTCATTGGATCGACGGCGACCTCGTCTACATCGGCGGTATCGAGATCGGTGCGGGTGCCACTGTCGGTGCCCGCTCCACGCTGCTGCCCGGCACCAAGGTCGGCAAGAACGCGGTCGTGACGGCCGGCTCCGCCGTCGTCGGACGAGTCAAGGCCGGCCAGATGTGGTCCGGCTCGCCCGCGCAGAAAGTGGGCAAGGCCGATCATCCGTGGCCGGCGGAGACCCCGCCGCGCGCCACCAAGTGGGTGTTCGCCTACGGCGTCGCGTCGCTGTTCCTCTCCGGTATGGCCTTGTTCTCCATCGGCGTCAGCTTGGTGTTGATGGGCTGGTGGATTCACACTGCAGACTCCGTGCTGGGGGCCTTCGAGCGCGGCTTGGTGATGCTGCCCGTCGCAACGCTGGTGTCGTTGGCGGTGTTCGCGCTGATCACCCTCGTCGCGGTGCGGTTGCTCGGCATCGGGCTCGTCGGCGGCTATCACCCCGTGCGCAGCCGGATCGGCTGGCAGGTGTGGGCTACCGAACGCCTGATGGACTCGGCGCGCACCTTCCTGTTCCCGCTCTACGCGTCGCTGCTGACACCGCATTGGCTCCGGTTGCTGGGCGCGAAGATCGGCAAGGACGTAGAGGCGTCGACAGTGCTGATGATTCCCAAGTTCACCACCGTGGCCGACGGCGCGTTCCTCGCCGACGACACCATGGTCGCGAGCTACGAACTCGGCGGCGGCTGGATGCACCTCGGCGACGCCAAGGTGGGCAAGCGGGCGTTCCTCGGAAACTCCGGCATGACGGGTCCGGGGCGAACCGTGCCGAAGAACGGTCTCGTTGCGGTGCTGTCGGCAACGCCGGACAAGGCGAAGTCGGGCTCGTCGTGGCTCGGTAGTCCGCCGGTCCGGTTGCGCCGCGCGGCCGGCAGCGCCGACTCGTCGCGGACGTTCGACCCGCCTCGGAAGTTGAAGATCGCCCGTTCACTCGTCGAGACGTGCCGGCTGATTCCCGTCGTCGTGACGTTCGGCATCGGCCTCGGCGTGTTGTTCGGACTGACCGCGTTGGCCGACGGCGTCGGGTACTGGTTGGCCGCGCTGCTCAGCGGTGTCGTGTTGCTCGTCGCCGGCTTCGTGGCTGCAGCGGTGTCGGCGGCCGCGAAGTGGCTGTGGGTCGGCCGGATCGGCAAGACCGACCATCCGCTGTGGAGTTCGTTCGTCTGGCGCAACGAGGTGGCCGACACGTTCGTCGAGACCGTCGCCGCACCGTGGTTCGCGCGCGCCGCCGAGGGCACTGCGGTGCTCAACATGTGGCTGCGGTGGCTCGGGGCGGACATCGGCCGCGGCGTGTGGTGTGAGACGTACTGGCTCCCCGAAGCCGACCTCGTGACGTTGGCCGACGGTGCGGCGGTGAACCGAGGGTGCGTTGTGCAGACGCACCTGTTCCATGATCGGATCATGTCCATGGACACCGTCGATCTCGGCAGAGGCGCAACCCTGGGACCGCACTGTGTCGCTTTGCCTGCATCGGGTATAGGTGATGGTGCGACGGTGGGTCCTGCCTCCCTGGTGATGCGCGGCGATACGGTTCCCGCGCATACTCGTTGGCAGGGCAATCCGATCGCGCCGTGGGCCAAGGGTGACCCCTTTCCGCGGATTCGCGACGACCGAAACGAGGGGTGATCTACCGTGCCGGACAGGCTCGTGGCACCGGTGTTCGACGTCGACTCCAGTGACAATCCGATCGATACGTATCTTCCGCAGAACGGCAATCGCGGCTATCGCGTCTCGCGCTACGAACTCGACCTCGAGTACAAGGTCGAGAGCAACCGGTTGACGGGCAAGGCGAAGATCACCGCGGTCACCACGGCGACCGTGTCGAAGTTCGCGTTGGATCTCGGTCCGGCGATGAACGTGTCGAAGGTGTCGGTCAACGGGTCACGTTCGGTGAAGTTCAGCCACCAGCGGGGCAAGCTGAAGATCACTCCCGCCAAGCCCATCGCGTCCGGAGCGGCACTGGTGGTCACGGTGGCGTACGGCGGAACACCCAAGCCCATCAACGGTTTCTGGGGTGAGGTCGGCTGGGAAGAGCTCACCGAGGGATCGATCGTCGCGAGTCAGCCGAACGGTGCCGCGTCGTGGTTTCCGTGTGACGACCACCCGGTGTCCAAGGCCAGCTACGGCATCACCATCACCACCGACTCGCCGTACTACGCGGTGGCCAACGGCACGTTGGTACGCAGGCAGACTCGGGCCAGCCGGACCACGTGGGTGTACGAGCAGCCCGAGCCGATGGCCAGCTATCTCGCGACCATTCAGATCGGGCCGTACGAGCATCGCGTCGTGAGCCCGGGACCGGTGCCCATGAACGCGATCACGCCCCCGCGGCTACGAGCTCAGTTCGACCACGACTTCGGCCGTCAACCCCAGATGATGGACACCTTCGTACGGCTCTACGGCCCTTACCCTTTCGCGGCGTACACCGTGGTGGTGACCGACGACGATCTCGAAATCCCGGTCGAGGCGCAGGGCCTGTCCATCTTCGGTGCCAACCACTGTTCGGGTTCCCGGTACTACGAGCGTCTGGTTGCACACGAATTGGCGCACCAGTGGTTCGGCAATTCCCTCACCCTCGGCAAGTGGGCAGACATCTGGCTGCACGAAGGATTCGCCTGCTACTCGGAATGGATCTGGGCCGAGAACTCCGGCGGCGCAACGGCTCACGACAAGGCCAAGCGAGCTCACACCATTCAGCGAGGGCTCGCGATGGATCTGCAGCTCACCGATCCCGGGCCCGCCCGCATCTTCGACGACCGCGTCTACAAGCGGGGCGCGCTGGCCTTGCACGCACTGCGACGCACCATCGGCGACGAACGATTCTTCGGCCTGATCCAGGAATGGACCTCCAAGTACCGCTACTCCACCGTGGCGACCGCCGACTTCACCGACCTCGCCTCTCGCTTCGGTTGCCCCCGAACCCTGTGGGACGCATGGCTTGTGGATACGCAATTGCCGTCGTTGCCGTAGGTCCCGCGGGCAATCGGCTCCCCGGTTTCGGAAATGTGCCTCCGATCAGAGGCATATTTCCGAGTCTGGGGAGCCGATTGTCGTCAGCGATACGCGAGCGAGACCGCGAGGCCTGCCACGGCGTAGCCGTACAGCGCGACCGTCGCCGATGCCTGTCGCCAGAAGCCCGTCGGGAACGACGCCGCCCAGCGTCCCGTGCCGTCCAGTTGCAGATCGCAGGGGAAGTCGCTGACGGCCATGGCAGACGACGGCCGCTTGGAGTGCGCGAGCACCACCCCGGTGGTGAACGGCAGTCCCCGAACGAACAGGTGCCCGCGCACATCCCCCGCCCGATAGCGCACCGTGGATTCCGTCAACGGTCCTGTGTACCAACGCCGTTGGACGTTCCACCCGGTGGCGTGTGCGAGTCGGAGGTTGCGATCGCCGCGTAGTGCCGTGTCCACGGTCTCGACGTGTGCGATCACTCCCCAGCGCAGCATCGACACCCACGACGCGATCCGTCGGTAGCGAAACACCAGAGCCCCGACCAGAACGATCGCGAACATGTACGGCACCAGCGCGGGATACCTCGACCAGCATGCGGCAGGCACGATCACCGCGACGAGAAACCAATAGGCTTCGCGTCGATTCCAGACCGTGGCAGCAGCTACCAAAGCTGTCGGGGGCACCCGATACGGCGGGACCGTGCGCGAGGACTGCACCATGATGGCGCTGATCCTAGCCTCCCTCGTGCGCGTTGTGCGTCCCTCCAGGTACGCACAACGCGCACGACCCCTAGGGCAGGTGAGCGGACGTCTTCGATCGCACCACCAGGCCACACAGTGCCGCCATCACCGCGCCGAATCCGAAGATGATCGGATACGTGACCACCCCTGGCCAGGTCTCGGTCAGCGCCGACAGCACAGCGGGCACCGCAAAGCCGAGATACGTCAGCGAATAGAACACAGCGGTGAGGCCGGCGAGATCATCGGGGCCCGCAATGCGTTGCACCTCTTGCAGACCCGAAACCAGCGCCATGCCGTATCCGCAACCGAGCACCGCTGCCGCGATCAGTGCCGCGGCGATGGTGAGCACCGACGCCGCCCACGCCGCGACAGCCATACCGACCACCAACAGAGACAGTGCGACGAGAGCGCCGCGCGCATTGGCGGGTGTGTCGATCCGACGCCCGACAGCCTGGATCGCGAATCCGGAGCCGAGGGCGATCACCGCCATCGCAGCGGACAGGGCGACGGGGTAACCGCCACCGGGCTCGTCGGCCAACGCGTCGGCCATCAGCGACGGCAGCACCGCATAGGCGACGCTTGCCGCGCCGAAAACCCATGGGGCCAACGGCAACACGACGAACAGGAAGCGTCGATGCGACGCCGACGGGATTTTGAGATCGTCGACGAGGCTCTTCCTTCCCGAAGATGCTGCGGCGCTGCGTGTCTCGGGAACCGACAGCATGCCGACGAACGCGGCGATGCAGATCAGCACATGCACGCTGTACGCGAGGTGCGTCGGCCAGGGTGCCCACTGCGCCAGCACACCGGCGACGCCGGCTCCCAGGGCGAAGCCCGCCGTCAACGACATCGCGGCGCGGCGTGCTCCGGACCCGGGCTTGGCGGTGGCGTCGCGACTGGAAAGTTCCTTGACCCAGCTACCGCCGACGGCCATACCGATTCCGAGCGCGATGCCGCTGAGCACACGTCCACCGAAGAGCATGAAAGCGTTGTCGGGTCCGAGGGCGATCAGAATGGAACCGGCAGCGGCAATTGCGGGCGCGGGCAACATGATCGGGCGTCGGCCAAGTCGATCGGACAACGGACCACAGATCAGCATCGCCGGAATGATGCCCAGAACGTACGCGAACAGGAACGTATCGACCACCACGGCAGAGAAGCCGTGGTCGAGTCGATACATCACCAAAAGCGGTGTGAATTCGTTGCCGCCCCAGGCGACGGCGAACATGCCGACGGCAACCAACAGCCAGCGTTTGGCCGTCGTCTCTCGGACGTCGTCGTCGATCATGGCCTCGGTCATCGTGTTCCCCCTCTGTCTGTGCGCAAGCCGTGCACCCTGAGCATGTGTTGTTCGACGGCTCGCTCGAATTCGTCTGCGTCCCCGGCTTCGATCAGGTCGGCGAGTCTGCGATGGTCGTCGACGATGCGCGAGATCTGACCCGGATCACGGGTCAGGGATGCCGCGGTCATCCGTCGCTGTCGCTCGCGAAGTCCGTCGTAGAACGCGCCGAGCAACGGGTTGTTGCCGGCGCGGACGACGGTGCGATGGAAATCTGCGTCGGCGGCACTGAACTCCGCTGCGGTGCCGTCGACTGCGAGCTTGTCCTGGATTCGCAGGTTGTCGCGTAGGGCCTCCACCACTCGTGCGCGGGCATCCGCATCGCCGACGAAGGCGCGAACACTGCCGGCCTCGACCAATCGCCTCGCGTCGACGACGCTCTCCGCCTCACCCACCGCGATGGGGACGACCAGCGCCCCCCGCTTGGGATAGAGGCGCATCCACCCCTCGACCTGGAGGCGAAGGAACGCCTCGCGGACCGGTGTGCGACTGATGTCGAGCCGCGTCGCGATCTCCCCTTCACTGACGAGCTCACCACCAGGAAGTTCCCCCGAAATGATGAGCTCCTTGACAGTCAGGTACGCCGTATCGGCGGCGGATCTCGTCTCGGACACAACATAGATACTAGATGCGCCTCACGAGTCCACCCAACTCGACCTATCCCGACGGTCCACTCAACGTGACATTGACCGTCGAAAAGGCCACCACATGTCACATTGACTCCCCGAGGGGAGTCCAGAGGGGGAGACAGCGGTCAGGGCACCCAGTGCCTGGCGGCGATGTCGTCGATCACCGGATCGCCGTCCTGTGCCGCGTCGAGTGCTTCGAGGTCGTCGCGCAGGGCGTTCAGGCGGGGGTCGTCGCCCTCGGCCTGCTCGGCGGGCGTGCCTCCATCATCGGCGATCTGGGCGAGCAGTTTCGCCCGCACTCGGTCTCTCAGTGAGTCGCTCATTCGTCGTCACCCTTCTTGAAGACGCGTCGGGCCGTGGGGATGAGCGCGATGAGCACGCCCACCAGCACGATGATCGAGAAGATTTCCAGCAGCACAGCGGGGCTCCTAGGGAGTGTCAGGTCGGGGCGAGCGCGGTGCCCCACGCAATGTTGCGCAGAACGGTGAACACGGCCAGTAGAGCAAACCCGAGGAAAGCGGTCGGGCGAGTGGGTCGAGGCAACGACAGAGGCGTCTGCGTCCATCGTGCTCGCAGCCACGCGGCCCAGACACCGATCGCGACGACACCGAGCAGCACCGCCACGACGTTGCTCGACGCGGCAGCCGCGATGTCTCCGCGAGTGAGGTCGCCGAAAGCCCTGGTCGCACCGCAACCCGGACACCACAGTCCGGTCAGGGCGTGGAACGGGCACGGCAGGTACGTCGAGGTGCGGGGATCGCGGACGTGCAGCAGCACAGCACCGCCGATTGCGGCCAGGCCGACGCCGAGAGGTGCGGCGATGCCGCGCGTCCGGGTTGCCATGACTATCGGTCCATCACGGTTCGACGATGATCGTCGCGGTCATGTCGGGGTGCGGGGTGCAGTGGTAGGTGTAGGTGCCCGCGGTGTCGAAGGTGTGGGTGAACTGCCCCGACTGCATCAGTTCGCTGCGGAACGACTTGTCGTCGGCGACGACGTTGTGCGCCATCGCGCGGTCGGCGAACACCCAGGTCACGGTCTCGCCCGCAGTGATCGTCAGAGACTGCGGCGTGAACATCCGGTCGGCGACGGTCACCTGGTTCTCGGCAGCGGGCTCGGCGGGTGCGGCCGGGGTGGTCGAGGTGGAGCAGGCAGTCGCGGCCAATGTGATCGACAGTGCCGCGAGCAGTCCGAGTGCCTTCATGACCTCGACGGTACCGAAGCGGCTCGTTCTCTCCGGTCCAGGAGGTACGTCGCCGTCAGCGCGATCGAACGGTCCTGGTCCTGAGCCAGGTCACGCAGAGCCTGCGTCGCGGCCGGACCCGGAATGCTGGCCAGCGCCTGGGTCACCCGTAGGCGCGCCGGAATCTCTATCGGGCCGTCCATGAGGGCCGCGACCGTGGAGTCTGCAGCCCCGAGCTCACCGAGCACGTCCGCCGCGTCCACATCGTTCGTACCCTCGTGGACCATCTCGATCAGCACCGCAATCGCGTCGACGATTCCTCGGGCACCCAGTTCCAGCGCCGCGAGTCGTCTGATCTGCCCGTCCTCGTGGCCCAGCGCCTCCCGCAGCACCTCGGTGGCGTCGGGATGCGGAATCTCGACGACGGTATCGACGGCGCGGCGACGCACCTCGGGATCCGGTGAGTCGAGGCCCTGCCGCAGCGCCGAGACGGCGTCGCTCCCGGTCTGCGCGAGTGCCCATCGCAGCGCGCCGGCGACGTTGGTCGCGGGCTCGCGCAACACCGCCTCGGCCAGAGCCTCGGCCGGGATGGGGCGATCTCCGACGGATGCCAACGCCGCAGACTGCCGCTTCCCCGCGCTCACCGAGTCCAGGTCTCCGAGCATGCCGATGACACCGAGGACGTCCTCCCAGTCCTCCGGTCGGGCGTTCCCGATGCGGCGCAACCGTGTCAGTAGCTCGGTATCTCGCGCGATGCGCTCTTCGGCTCGGGTAGCCAAATCGTCGACGAGTTCCGTGGCCGCGAAACTCGGATCGTCCAGCGCGCGTCCGACGTCGTGCAGGGACAACCCGAGCGACCGGAGCGATTCGACGTGGAACAAGCGACGAACGTCGGCCGGGGAGTATTCGCGGTAGCCGGTGCCAGTCCGCGAGGTCGGCTGCACGAGCCCGAGCCGGTCGTAGTGCCGAAGCATGCGCGCGCTGACCCCGGACCGCCGCGCCACCTCACCGATCAACATCTGCCTATCTCACCCCGTCGGGTCGGCTGCGCCAAGTGCATCGACGCGCTGGGCCTCGAACAGTGCACATCCGCTGTCGGGGTCGCGGAGCAGCGACTCCGTCGCCAGCGCGTGCGCGCGAACAGCAGCATCCTTGCTCGACGCGGCTTCGCGCACCATCGGCTCGATCACCGACCCGAGTTCCACCAGTGCGCGGCTGAGGCTGCGCTGCATTTCCCGTCCGCCTCGTCCCAGCTGAGTGGACAGCGTCGTCGCCAACCACTGCTCGCTGCCCTCGGGGACCAGGACGACCGCCGCCCGCCACGCGCTCCGGGCCACCTCGTCGTCGGAGTCGGAGATGAGCGGCTCGGTGATCACCGGCCAGGCCGCCCGGTCCTTGACCTTGGACAACGTGTGCAACGCCTGGCTGCGAGCCTGCGCGCCGCCGGTACGCACTTCATGCATCAGCCTGGGCACCGTCGATGCAGCGGGGAGACGAATCAACGCCCACGTCAACATCTCTCGCACCTGGAAATCCGGTTCGACGGCGCAGCGCTCGAGCAGTGCGTCGAGGAGTTCTGGGTTCTTCGATATTCCGATGTCGAGCGCGGCCCGAAGCCGCACGGAAGAGTTCTGGTGCCGAAGTGAGTCGATCATGGCCGTCAGCCAAGACCTTGTCACCGTGTGAAGGTCAAGCCCGGGTCAGGACGTCCGCGAGCGTCCGGTTCATGATGTTCAGCGCCCGCACCGCGACCCGCACCGGTCCGGGCGAGTTCGCGCTGGTGAGCAACACATCCAACACCGTTGTGTCGGTGACCTTCTCGGGCTGAACCACCCGCTTTCCCGCAATCGCTGCCTCGACCTGCCGAGCGGTGCCCCGCACCAGCGCCGCGGCGTCGCGAAGGGCGTGGGCCGTATCGGCCGAGGGTGCCGACTCCGGTTCGGCACGCGACGCCAGCACTCCGGCTCGCGCGAGTGCGTGGGCGGATCGGCCGCTGACGGTCAGCACCCGCAGTAGTCGCTTCGCCCCTCGCCGGCTGCGGGTCGTCGGCCCGAGCACGAGCGGCTTCCCCGCCGTCACGACCTCCTTCAGCGCATTGTCGAGCGTGCGCGTCGACGCCACCAGGTCGGTGGCATTTCCCGGAGTGATCACCGATTCGACGCTGGTGTCGATCAGGGCGTCCAGTTGATCGAGATACGTATCGACTTTGTCCACCAATGTCTTTCGCGTCGCGGTCGAGAAGATGAAGTAGGCGGTCGCAATACCGACGGCTCCGCCGACTGCAGTCTCGATGATCCGTAGTTCCAGAACCTCGATACTGAACGTGCCGAGCAGCCCGTAGAGCATCGCGAGCAGAATGGTCACGAAGAACGACAGCAGCGCATAGGCGACGGTCACCAGGTAGAACGCAAAGAACACACAGACGACGATGAGCACCAATTGAACGGATTGGTGATTGCCGACGAGTGCCGCGATCACCACTCCCGCAAGCACTCCCGCCATTGTGCCGAGGATGCGTTGGCCGGCTCTGGTCAGAATCTCGCCGCGCGTCGACGCCCCGGTGAACACCAGGAACGCCGTCAGCACGGCCCAGTACCAGCGGTCCGGCGAAACCAACTCCCCCAATACCGTTGCCGCGCTGGTCGCGACAGCAACCTGGATTGCCGCCTTCGTGCTGGGGTTCAGGCCGGCAGGCTCGTCCTTGTCCGACGGCTCGGCAGCAGCCTGTCGAGGGCTCGACGTGACAGCCACCGCATTGGTGGTGATGTGATGAATGGCGATGTGTGCCTGCACCGCTCGTTGCGCGGACACCGTCGCGATACCGGCGGGGGTCGACGGGTCGGCGCGCTCGGCCGCCGTGGCGGCCAACCGTCGGGCGGCCTTGAGTTGCTCGGCGGACGGGGCGTTCTGCAAGCACGATCCCAGTGCGGTAGTCGCTTGCCCCAGTGCGGTCGGCCACGGCTTGGCCGGATCGAGAGCCCACAGTGAGCTGACGAGTTGTTCGGTGGCGATCTGGGCGTCGAACACACGAAGCGACAGATCGGTACTCGTCACGCTGAGCAGTTGTCCCGCGTCGTGACGGTCGAGCCAGTCGTCGATCATCAGGGCGGTGTTTCCGAGCCGATCGAGCCTGCGCCGCAACAGTTCCAGATCACGGTCCTCACGCGCCGATGCCGCCGCGAGCACCGATTCCGATACCGCTCGCATGGCATACAGCAGCCGCCGCACCTCCACGATCGGCCGATCCGGAAAGACCACCGCCCGTACGAACAGAGCGATGAGCACTCCGCCGACGATCGCCGCGATCAGCATCGGCACTTGCCCCGGGGTCGCCTGAAGGAACAACGCGAAGAAGTACGAGATGAACGCGACCATGCCGAGCGCGGTGCCACGGGGTCCGAATCTGCGCACCCATACGGCCGCGAACAACACCGCGATGAACCCGACGTCGGCCACCGCGCCGAGCCGCGAGAGCAGCGCCGCGACCGTCACTGCCGCCGAGGCGGGCAGCACCATCAGGGCGGTGGTGACGAGCCGGCTGTGCTGGTCTTTGTCCTTGACCGACGCCGACGCCTGCATCGCCACCACGGTGCCGAGCATCGCCACGGTGACCGGCTGGCCGATGGCGCGAGTACCGAGCAGCAGGACCACCATCGCGAGCAACACCGTCAGCGTCGTCGCCGAGGCACCGCGCAGCCGTAACTGCCCGGGATCCGACGCGTCGAGGATGCGGGCGAGGCGGTTCATTCCCCGATTCTGCGCTACGGCTCAACCCCGTGCGGCCCGGATAGCGGGGGCCGACGAATGCGGTAGCAGCCTGTTCATGTCCGCCGGCGTGATCACGTCGACCGTCGCCGACTCGTCCAGCCGGTAGGGCTGGGTGGAGATGATGCCGGCGAGGTGCTTGCGCAGGCGCGACATCTCGGCCCGGACGGTGATCGCGCGGCCGTCGTCGCCGAAGAGGTCGGCAGCCATCTGGGACGCGGTGCGTCCCTGCCGGTGGATGGCCAGCAGGTACAGAATCTCGGCGTGCCGGGGCGTCGGCTCGTGGGTCCACTTCCCCACCTCGCTGCGCACCTCGATACGAGGCTTCTGCGAATCGCGCAGGTCGATGCGAATCGTCGTCGTATTGCCGGACTCCGCGACGAACGAGTCCGCCGAGTCGCCAGGAGTGGAGCCGGCGCAACGCCCATGAGAAGTGGGGCGCACCAGCCATCCACCGGGCAGGGGTTCGAAGTCGCACACGCCGAGGCTCGGCAGCCAGAAGCGTCCCGTCGCGAGGTCCTCGGGCAGCAGGATGCGATTGCGCAGTGCCACCGATTCGACGGCCGCGACCCACCCGTTCGCGTCGACGGCCAGCGCCGGGGACTGCAGGCGCGCCAGCATCGGTGCGGCCACCGAACGCAGTCGATCCAGGGTGGTTCGGTGAATCTCGCGCAACTGCGATTCCGCCAACCTCGCCACGGCGTCCACCAGGGCGATGGTGGTGGGGTGCACCGTCTTGGCCGGCCCGCTGACGTCGATGGCGCCGAGCACCTGGCCGGTACGCGGATCGCGAATGGGCGCTCCGGCGCAGGTCCACGAATGATGGCTGCGCACATAGTGTTCGGCCGAGAAGATCTGCACAGCGCGGCGTGAGACCAAGGCTGTCCCGATGGCATTGGTGCCCACCGAGTCCTCGGCCCAGTTGGCCCCTTCGACGAATCCGAGGCCGTCGGCGCGGTCGAGCACCGACGTCGATCCGCTGCGCCACAGCACTCGACCGTTCCGATCGGCGACGACGAGAATGTTGTCGCCGTCCTGCACCACCGATTCCAAGCCACGGGCGAGGTCGTCCAGAATGTCGAACAACCCCGATTCCCGTCGACTGAACTCGAGATCGGAGGCGTCCATCTGTCTCTCGGCAGGATTGCCCAGTTCCGGGTCGATACCGAGGGTCTGCAACCGCCGCCAGGAGTCACCGATGACCTCGCGGGGACGCGCGGGAGACTTCCCGCCGGTCATGGTCGCGTCGTACACGGCAGTGAGAATCTGCGCGTAGCGGCGCGGGTCTTCGCCGGCCGCCAGCGCAGGTTCAGGGCCTGTCGACTGCGTCATCGCTGTCAATTGTGCTCCAGCTCACAAAGCGGGTTCATGCGGGGTCACCGGTAGACCAAACCACCATCGATCAGCGGTGCCTGTCCGGTCATGTAGTCCGAGTCGGGTCCGGCGAGATACGAGACGAACGCGGCGACGTCCTCGGGAGTCTGCGCCCGACCGAGAGCGATACCGCCGACGAACTTGTCGTAGGTCTCCCCCTCGGCGGCACCGGTCAGCTCGGCGAAGCGCTTGTCGATGGTCACCCACATGTCGGTGCCGACAACGCCGGGGCAGTACGCGTTGACGGTGATGCCGTCCGAGGCGTACTCCTTGGCCGCAGCCTGGGTCAATGCCCGGACCGCGAATTTCGTTGCGCTGTAGACCCCGAGCATCGCGAACCCGTCGTGGCCTGCGATCGAGGAAGCGTTGATGATCTTGCCCTTCTGGCCGAGCGCCTTGAATGTGGCTGCCGCAGCTTGAATTCCCCAGAGCACACCGTCGACGTTGACGGCCCAGATCTTCTTCGTGTCTTCCGGGCGGACGTCGTCGAGCGGCGCGACCTGTGCGATTCCGGCATTGTTGACGATGACGTCGAAGCCGCCGAGCGCTTGATGGGTATGTTCGACGGCCGCGAACACTTGATCGCGATCACTGACGTCGGCGACGAATGTCGTTGCCTTCGAGCCTGTTCGACGCACCTCGTCGGCCACGCCGGCGATCTTGTCCTCGGCCAGGTCGACCAACGCGATGTCGTGCCCGTCGTTGGCCAACCGCAACGCGATCGCCCGTCCGATGCCCTGACCGGCCCCTGTCACCAGCACCGCGCTCATGCGGGTACACCCGTCGAGGGGTCGACCAGAACTTTCATCTTGGTGCCTGCGTGCAGCGCCTCGAATCCGTCGTCGATGACGCCGTCGAGCGTGATCTTGTCCACCCAGCCCGTCGTGTCGTAGTGGCCCTGGCTCATCAGATCGATGACGGCCTCGTAGTCGGCGGAGGTGTAGCAGAGCGATCCCTGGATGCGGGATTCGTTCATGACGAGCTTCTGCAGCGGTGTGGTGAGCGGCTTTTCGTAGATCGCGACGCTGACGAGCGGTTTGCGAGCACCGATGCAGCCCAGCGCGGTCTCGACGGCCGGTTGCACACCGGCCGCGTCGTAGATGGCGTCGGCCCCGTTGCCGTCGGTCAGATCGGCGATGAAGGCGGGCACGTCCACTGACGTCGGGTCGAGGGTCTTGGCACCGAGCGCTTCGATCGAGGCGCGACGCGTCGGCGACGGTTCGACGACGTAGACGTTGTCGAGTCCCTTACCGCGCAACGCGAACCACAGGCCGATGCCGATGGGGCCGGCTCCGAACACCATCGCGGTGTCCTCGGGCTTCGGATCCCCCAGTGTCGCAGCGTGATAGGCAACCGACATCGGTTCGACGAGGGCACCGAGTTCGAGAGAGACGTTGTCGGGTAGGGCGTGAATCATGTCCGTGGGGACCACGGTGTATTCGGCCATTCCGCCGTCGGACATCAGTCCGTGGAAGCCGATCTGCGCGCAGATGTTGTAGTTTCCTGCCCGGCAGGGTCCGCAGTGTCCACAGCGGTAGAGCGGTTCGATGGCAACGCGATCGCCGACCGAGATGCCGGTGACACCCGTGCCGAGCTCGGTGACCGTGCCCGAGAACTCGTGTCCGAGCACCAGGGGCATCTCCTGGCCGGTCAGCGGATGCGGCGAGGTGGGGATGAAGATGGGGCCGGCGTAGTACTCGTGCAGGTCGGTTCCGCAGATTCCGTTGAACCCGACCTTGACCTTGACCTGCCCCGCACCGGGATTCGGCTCGGGTACGTCGGTGATCTCCACCTTGTTCGGGCCGTAATACACAGCTGCACGCATCGGTTCTCACTCCTGACTGAATTGGATGCACACAGGTTTATGTGACGACGACCACTTCCGACAGGGTTGCAGTGCGTTGCATCGAATCGGTCGCACTGCAACCTCCCGCAACCCTGACGGTGGGCTGTGATTCAGCTCATAGTGACGGCGACCCTGTCGACCCACCGAGAAGAGACCCCCATGACCGCAACCGCAGACCGACCCCTCGACGAGCCGAAAACGGCGTCAGCACAGGGCAACTGGCTCGTATTCGGACTGGCCAACCTCGCCGTGGTCACGGCCGTGTCGCTGGCGACCTGGTATGTGCTCGCCGATCCCACCACCAGTCCCTGGAACTTCTATCCGCTGCCGTTCAACGCCGCGCTGTTCTGGGCCATTCTCTTCATCGTGTTCATCGGATTCGATTGTGAATTCGCCGGATTCGACTCTTTGAAACAACCGATGCGCGGGCTCGCGATCCTGACTACGACGGCGGTGTTCGCCGTTGCCGTCACCTGGATCCTCGGCAGCGGCCTCGGGGCGTTGTACCCGGATTTCGCCGGTTCTCGCGACGGCGGGCTCGGCTACTTCGCCGGAGCGCTGTTCGTGCTGTTCGGATTCGGCACCTGGGTCATGGTGGTCCTCAACTGGCAGCACTGGCCGTGGACCGTGCTGCGCATGAAGCAACCGCTGATCGGGCTGTGCGAGATCGCATTCGTCGCCGTCCCGACCCTCGCGTTGTACTTCGTGTTCGGACTGCCGTCGGTCTCGCTCTCGGCCACCGATCCCCTGATGTCCGTGGAGACGGATATCGACAACTAGCGTTTACCGCCGAACCGGCCTAGCCTGGCGCAATGCGCGCTGTCATCTACGCTCGAGTCTCGCAGAACCGCGACGGCAGCGGCCGATCTCCGGACGAACAGATTGCCGCGCTCAAACGAGTGGCAGACTCCGAGGGCTGGCCGTTGGGTCCGGTGATCCGCGACGACGGAGTTGGCGCGTCCCGATACTCCGGCAAAGCCCGGCCCGGCTACGCCCAACTGCAGGAGATCCTGCAGACCGATGACGTGCTGATGGTGTGGGAGCAGTCCCGACTGAGCCGCCAGGTAGGCGAGATAGCGGACCTGCTCAAACTGTGCCGGGAACGACGCGTCAAGCTCTACGACGGTACCGCTGTGATCGACCCCGACAATCCCGAGCACGAATATCAGACCACCCTGTCCGCGGCGGCGAGCGCCCTGGAGTCCGGTCGGACGAGCAAGCGGGTCGCTCGCAACGCCAAAGCCCGAGCCGAGTCCGGAAAACCACACGGAGACTTGGGTTTCGGGTTTCGCAGAGTGTTCGACTCCGACGGATCGAAACGGTATGTGCTCGACGAACCGCAGGCTGACCTGATCCGAAAAGCAGTGTCGGACATACTCACCGCCGGCAAGTCGATCACTCGAATTGTCAAGGAGTGGAACAGTTCCGGCGTCCCGCGTCCGAGCAAGACAAACAGCGCTCACGAGTGGCAGCACATCGTGGTCAAGCAGACGCTACTGCGCGAGTCACTGGCGGGAATTCGCATCTACCGCGGCCAGGTGACAGACACGCCGGGAGACTGGCCCGCGATCATCACCAGAGACGAACACCTACGCCTCAAGTCCATTCTGACCGACCCTGACCGACACATCGCGCACGGGCCGGCACCGACCCGACTACTCACCGGAATAGCACTGTGCGGGAAAGAATTGGCCGACGGAGTTGCGTGTGGTCGCCCCGTGCGCTGGGCCAATCAGAACGTGACACCGAACATCACCCGTCCGAGACTGCCCCAGTACCGGTGCCCGCTCAACCACGTCTCTCGACGTGCGGACAAGGTCGACGAACGCACCGTCGAAGCGATGAAATTCCTGATCGAACGATGGCGAATGGAGGAGCTGTTGGCGCAGCCCGAGGAGACCGACGATTCGGCCGCTGCACAGGCCCGTGTGGAACTCGACGCGCTTAACCAGCAACTACTGCAGGCAGCACGCGAAGAGGGCGCAGGAGAGCGCACACGGGCCGAGTACATAGCATTCCGAGAGGGCATCATGCCGCGGATCGAAGCGCAGAGGGCGATAGTCGATTCCAGCGCAATCGACCCGATTCTCTATGCGCTGCCCCTTGACCCCGAGGGCACCTTGGACGACGCCGATATCGACCAAATTCGTGCATTCATCCGTGCCGCGCTCAAGGTGGAGATTCTGCCGACCCGTCGCGGTGTCCGTGAGTTCGACGCCGATGCAATTCGATTCACCGATATCTCCACCCGCGGACCCGCGACGGTGCTACTGCTCCGCTGAGTCAAAAGACTCACGGGAACCGTGCTAACGCGTGCTTGACCGACACATTATTCGTGTCTCGGGAGCACGTATTAGGTACCTGTATTGTTGGTGACAGATAGAACAACGGCAGTGACCGACCTGCCGGGAAGAATTGCCCAACGTCTGCTGATGGCTCAAGAGCGGAACGCGTAGGTAGCGGAGTCGGCGCTACTCCTACGGTGCCCCGCAAGGAACTCGAAATCCCTTGTGAGGCAATACTATGTCCGTTTCAACTCGTACCCGCTCGCTCGGTGGCACCCTGGCCCGTACCCGCCAATGGCACCCTGAGCGCGACACCACCGAGATCGAAACCGAGCTGGCCACCTCGAAGATCTCCGACCGCGTCAAAGAGATCGTGGCCAGTGCGCCGCCCCTGAGCGCCGAACAGCGTTCCCGCATCGCGGCATTGCTGGTGACCCCGCAGTGAAGTCGATCGGACAATGCCAGGGCAAGCGCTATTCCAACGAATTCGCTTATGCCGCAGCCGATCCGGTTGACCTGGCAGCCGTCGAGCAGTATTCCGAGAACGGTAAACCATTGTGCGTCCACCCCGATTGCGAGAAAGAAGCGCGCAGCCGTAGCCGGTGCCAAAACCATTACCAGCAATTGCGCCGTCGGGAAGGAATAGGAAAATGAGTAATTACGGCCCGAGAATAGAACCGGGATTCTTCCAGCAGGACGCAATTCTGAAACTGCAGCAAACAATCGAAGGTAGGTCGGCAATTCTGTTACTGCTGGAATTGCGCGCTCGGTGTTTCGAGACACTGTCCGACGGGTTCGTTCCGGCATACGGAGTTCGTTCGGCTACCGGCCACCCAGATCCCGATAGTGCGCTCGAGATGCTGATCGTTGTCGGTGCGCTCGTTCCTGCCGAGAACGGTAAGGGTGAACCGGGCTGGCAACTGGACTGGTCGAGCCAGATCGACGCCGCGACCATCTCGAAGCAACGCGCCGACAAAGCCGCCTGGAACCGGCACCAGAACAAGAACCACAGCACGTGCGCTGCATATCCCAACTACAACTGCCACAAGAACGGCGACTACAAGAAGTGGCTGGCAGATCACCCAAATCATCTAGGTGACCTAGATGGCGACCGAGACGGTGACCAACCAGGTGATCCTCTCGGAAGCTCGACTCGACCTGACTCGACTCGACCTGACTCGACTCGACCTGACTCGACACGAAGTGAGAGAGGAAGGGAGGGAGAGGTAGTACCAAAGATTACCTCCGCTCCTACGTCGGTCGGTCGGTCGGATCGGTCGCTGGGGCTCCCTCCTCCCTCCACTCCCTCCTCCGTCGCTGCGGTCGAAGAACAAGAGACAAGCGCACCGCCGAGCGCACCAACGAAAAGCGCATCTGCGACAAGTGTCATTGATTTCTCCGATGATCCGGAATTGACGGACGCGCTCAACCGACTAGACGCATTGAAGGAATAGGGCGCATGCAAAACATCATCCTCACGCGCAAGGTTGTCGAAGACGAGAACATCGTTTTGCACCTTTCGTGGAACGCTCAAATTGAATTGAGCCAATGGACGGAAGCGCATACGGTTCAATGGCGCAAGTATGCGGCGATCATCCCGCAAGCACATAAAAAGGCGCAACAATTCATGCGAAGAAACGGAATTGCGAGTTCGATGATCGCTGCACCGGACTGGTTTTTACCCGAAGAAGACATGGACGGACCGCCGAGAGTTACCGCGTTCTTCAAAGTTGCCGCCGACGATGAGCACCAGGCATTGTCGGAGATCAAGAGAGCGCTTGTCGACACGATCGAGCAGTACGAAACGCCGTACGTCCCGCGTCCTGACCCCCTGAGCGTTACGGACAGCGACGACGCCGACGATCTGGCACCCGAGTGACCCCCAGGGTACAAAAATGCCCCAAAATCGAACACAGGATCAAGTGCTCGAATCTGGGGCATTCAGGGCGGGACGGTCTACGAATCGACCGAAAACACGGCGACGATCTCGCTGCCGTCGGTGTCGAACATCGTGCCGGGTGCCGGGACGAATTCGGTCAGGAACGGGTTGTGCCGGATCGTCCGAGCGCGGGTGGTGGGTCGATCGAGAACTGGTGCGGACATGTGAAACCTCCGGGTTGTCTGCGCGGTGACCTGCCCGAGTATACCCGACAATCATTATCAAAAACCAACCGACGAAAGTGAATACCCGTGAGCAACAACGACATTGAAGAACGAGCGACGTTTCCAGAAGCCAAACCGCGCATCCGCTTCGAGGTAGTCGAGCCGCCCGAATTGGACGATCGTGGCCGACTGGTGTTCGCCCGAGTCTGGCGCGACCGATGACCACCGAGGGCCAATTACTGGCGCACGTTCGCGCCCACGTCCACGGATGCAGCGCTCAATCGCTCGTGACGGCAGGGTTTCCGATCCGGTTGATAGTCGAGCTGATCGAGACTGGCCGACTGGCAGAGACAAGCTCAGGGCGCATCCGATACATCTGGACCGACACCGACAATCTGGAGACCCGGTAGTGGCATGGAACGCGCGCTACGACGGCCATGGCGACCCTTGCTCGGTGTGCTCGGAACCGATCGTCGCCGGTCAACGGGTGGAGTTCGTGTGGATCGACGGTAAGCGACGGATCGACCACGTTCACGAGCAGGGCGCATCCAAGCAAGCACGCAAATGGAACTCGGGCCACTGGGAGCCGGCCAATGTCGCCGGCCGTATGAAACGAGCAGCAGCACGCCAGAAACCGCCGACCCAGACAGGAACGCCATGACCGTCACCCGCAAGCTCTACGACCACCTGAGCGCTGCGCTCGATGCCCTGCAGCCCGAGCAACGCGAGCAGATCCGGCTCGATCCTGGCACCACTGCGCATCACGTCGGCTACCGGATCGAGTTCCGAGCGGCAGGGATCACGTACGCGAGCGTCGACCGCGAGTTCTTCGACACCGAGGTCGAGTGGATCGAATTCGTGGACGCGCACACCGACTGATCTGTCGCACTATCGCGAGGCTCGAACACCGATTAGACTGGCAGCCAGCAAGGTTCGATCGGTGCTCCGGTCAGTGGGTGTTCGAACCTCGCGAGCAGTAGTCCGCAGTTCCGGCCCTCGGGGGTCCGTTCCGCGACGAAATGCGTAGCAGGACAAGCAGGCCCGGCAATATACGCCCGAGGTCTATCCTCCGCATATCAAGGATAATCCATGAGTTCTGACATCCAGCGGCACGGGTTTGCCTATACCGAGATCCGTTCCCAGTCCGGCGACGGGCGCACTCTCGACATTCTCGCAGTCAAGTTCGATGTGGCCGACGAGATCGGCTCTGTTGCTGATGGTTACGGTTTCTACGAGACTTTCGACCGGCACAGCTTCGACGAGACACTCCGGCGCAACGGTCCCGCGAAGATCCGTCTACTGGCGCATCACGACATGAGATCCAATCCGGTCGGTGTGCTCACAGACGCCTGGACCGACAACGTCGGTGTTCACGTCACGGCTCGACTGAGCGACACGACCCAAGGTCGAGATACCGCAACGCTGATCGCCGACGGCGCACTGACCGACGTGAGTATCGGATTCAGGGACGTGAAGTCGACGTGGTCCGACCACAACCGGCGCGTACTCCGGCAGGAAGTTGCCTGGCGTGAACTCTCGATCGTCAATCTCGGAGCACTGGCCGACGCCAAGATCCTGGCCTCGCGGTCCGAGACCCGAACACTCTCCGCAGCAACGGCACAGCGCCGCCTGCGACTACTCGATCTCTAATTCCGAAGGAACCACAATGAACGTAAAAGACATGAACCGCGAGGCGGTTACCAAGTTTCTTGCCGAGGCAAAGGCTGAACTCACCCAGTTGGTTACGCGCGGAGAAGATCTCGACAGCGCCGGGGAACAGCGATTCGACACTCTCGAAGCTGAGTACCGTGAGGCCAAGGAACGGCTCGAATCGATCGACGCCCGAATGGCACTGATCAAGGATCTCGGGTCCAGCGAGGACCATCTCGACGACCCGATCGTACGTACCGTGACCGCGAACAAGCCCGATCCGCTCAAGGGCGCACTGACGTTGACGCGCGGACAGTCGCTGGTCGACTACAACCGAGTGAACGGCATCGTCAAGGCCGAGGAGCGCGCACCGTCGTTCGACAAGTACATGCGCGGACTCGTGACCGGAGAATGGCGCGGCGCGGAACTGGAACGGGCTCTGTCCGAGGGCAGCTCGACCGCTGGCGGCGTGTTGGTCCCGACGCCCGTTGCGGCATCCGTGATCGACCTGGCGCGCAACCAGTCTCGCGTGATCGAAGCGGGCGCTCAGACGGTGCCGATGGAGTCCTCGACGCTCAAACTCCCGCGACTGACCGGCGACCCCGGACCCGCATGGCGCGCAGAGAACGGAGCCGTGGCCACGAACGATCTCACGTTCGACGCCGTGACCTTGTCGGCCCGGTCGCTCAGTCGACAGATCATCCTGTCACGCGAATTGTTCTACGACACAGACATTTCGGATATCATCGCTCAGGCATTCGCGGGTTCGTTCGCTACCGAGCTGGATCGAGTGGCTTTGCGGGGATCGGGTACCGGACCGGAACCTCGGGGCATCCTGAACACGTCCGGTGTCACGGTATCGACCCACGGCACCAACGGCGGCGCACTGAGCTACGACTTCCTGCTCGACTCCGCTGGCGTGGTCCTTGCGAACAACTACGTCCCGACGGCGCACATTCTCGCATCACGCGGAGTCACAGCGCTGGCGAAGTCGAAGGAGTCGACCACGGGCGCATACCTGGCACCGCCTGCATCGTTGCTCCCGCTGCTCGCCACCAACCAGATCCCGACCAACCTGACGACCGGCACGTCGACCACGTCAACCGAGGTGTACACGGGCCAATGGAACGCGTTGGTGTTCGGCATCCGGCAGGGATTCGAGATCGAGTTCTTGCGCGAGCGCTACGCCGACAACGGGCAGGTTGCGTTCATTGCCCACCTGCGCGCTGACGTGGCGGTGCTGCAGCCGAAGGCATTCGTAGTCGATACCGGCGTCAACTGATGAATGGCGGCCTCGGTGACCTGATCGGTATCGGTCTGTACAACGCAAGAGTTGCCGAGGCCGAGTTCTTCACCGAACGTCCGACGCGAGAGGGCATTCCGATTCAGTTGTGGCGCTGCCTGCCCAATTCGCCGGACTCGATCGTCTACGTCCGAACGTATGTCGGACCTGGCATCGAGCCGGAAATGCGCCCATGGCGACTCGGAGACCTGCCGCCCAAGTAGAGAATTACCTGCACCACCGAGTCAGACCGGCGCACAGAGAATTTCGTCTGGTTCGACGTGGCGGCATCGGGTCGATTCGGTGGTGCAGGTTCCCAAGTTTCTCAGGGCTCAATTGCAGGGCTCTGAGGTCGAGTGTCCGCGTGGCGCTCGATGGCTCGACAGTCCGAAGTGCGCACAGGGGCTTGTGACTTCATTCACCCGACCGCGCAAGCGAAACGTCTGTGGTGGGCGTGAATTCGCCTGTCGAGCTACATACATCCCATCGGATATCTTCGCGGATCTCACCGATGGGAGCGACAGCCCCGGCTCGATCATCGTTGCAGCGCAATCGCATCCCACCGTGCGCCGGCGCTCCGAGATCGAGCCGGGGTTGTTCTGTGTCCGAGGTAGTTCGGCAGGGCAGCAGCTTCGGTCGGAGAGGGCTAAACCATCCACGCGGTGCGGGTCCACAAAGCCCGCAGGTTGTTGGTGTTGAACCATGGCGTGGTCGGGTGGACGTGGACGAGCCGTGGTCGACGCTTGCACGAGTACGACATCGGTGCGCCACACGCTACCCACATCTGCACAGTGACCAACATTGCCAACTGTGCCAACCACCAACTGATACTCACTGTGTTGACCATCAACTGCACAGTCCTTGGCAACCCATGCACCATCACAGCAGCAGCGCACGCCATGCCTGCCACGAGCCAGACGACCAGTAGTCGTAGTGCCCAACGTGATGTGCGTTGCACGATTCCTGTGTTCCACACTTGCACAACTGTATTCGTAATCGTTGTTCTGATTGATGTTCTATTGCTTGATGTTTCGATCGTTGTGTCTTGATCGACAGTGTCGATGGTCGTGGTGTCGGTCGGTGCTGGCGCTGGGAGAAGTGGACTGCCTCCGAAGGCGATGTCTGCGTACATGGTTGCCCTGCGATTCTGTGTCGATGAATGAGAACTGCTCAGGTCCCCATAGCTCGAGAGTGACACAGCTGTAAGTCGTTGTCTAGCAACGTAGGCCGAGACGGCAATGAATGATCATGCATGGCTATGCATGGCGTAGGTGGGTGGGGGGGCGTATTGCCCACGGGCACAGGGGGTCCCGGCTGACCCCGCACGCAGCCCAGCCCCTCTCTCTGATGAAAATGTCCTACATAACGCCTGGTCAGAGGCTTAGGGGTGTCCGTTTTAGGGGTACGATTTCATTTTTTGGGAAAAGTGTCAAAATTGTACCCCGATCGAGCCTTGCAGTACAGACGTACGGTTACATTTCATGCATGATTTTTGCATACTTTTCCGGCCCGTCGAACCTCGCGAGCACGAACGCGCGCAACGCATTACACTGGCCGTCGCGGGAGAAACGGAAGCTCGCCCGCACTGCTCGATTCTCTGTTGACGAACACCATGCGCCCGCTCAGCGCAAACGAAAGCCCCGACCGCCGTGCATCCGGTAGTCGGGGCTTTCGTGCGTTCGGACTCAGGCAGACGTTTGAACACCCAGCACGTTGCAGCGATTCTCGCGAAGGGCCTTAAGTAGGTCTTGGTCGATCTGTATCTGTCCCTCCGACATGGAGCGAGTGACGCCTCTGTCAAGCGCTACTTCAATCGTCGCGAGCCGCCAACGATCGACTCGCGCAAGCACTTCGTCGTCGCCGGGTTCGGGTCGATGCCTGAGCGCCGCGGGGACTTCGCTCCAGATTGCAACTAGGTCCTGTAGTTGCTCATTGGTCAAGGTTTCGAGTAGCTCACGATCGTTCATTCTTAGTCCTCCGGTAGTTCGTCCCGACCGTCGTTCGATCATGCGCCTGCAGAGCACACCGCGTGGCGGTACGGTGCGAACTCAGCAGAGCGCGAGACCCTGTTGGATCATCGGGCCGATGTCGACTTTGACGCCAGGGAAGTCCGAGTCTTTCCATATCGCGGCCAGGTCCTCGAATTCGCCCGTCGACTTCGCAGACCCGTTCACCGCGTACATAGTCCCGTCGGCAGAGAAAGTCACTCGATCCGGCGCGCCGCACATCAGGACACCCTGCGGCACTGTGAACGGCCAGTCGCCGGTCCATGTGGACTCCGAGACTAATCCTGCAGGCTGGTTGCGCGCAGTCGGCTCTGCCGTGGTCGGTGCCGCTACTACTGGTGGGGTGGTCGACGTGATCGGTGCAGCGCGGACCGTGGTTTCCGGCGTCGGTGCCGCAGTGTCACCCGAGTCGGAGCAACCCGCTATGGCCAGCAGCGCCAGTGTCGCGCCGGCAATCCATATCGTCCGCATTGCATACCCCCGTGCCGTTGCTTTATGAAGCGGACCAAACGGTATCAGGGCTCGGTGTCCGTGTCGTCGTTACCGAGCCACCGGGCGACGTAGTGCCCGTAGACCGGGCCGAGGGCGAACAAGGCGATGGGAAAGAGGTAGTCGAGCGCTGCAGCCATGTTGCTGACCTTCCGGGGTTCGCGTGAGAACGACCCGGCCCGAGGCCAGCAGTCAGAATGTGTCGACGGCGACCGGGGGTCGAGTGCGCTTAGAGAGCAACCCGGCCCACAGCCAGCGGTACGTTTCACACTAGAACGAGGGCCGCCAAAACTGACGATGACACGCCGAATTCGCAGCACAGAGCCCTTGGATCGACAACCGACAACAGTAAATGTTCGTCGACACCACACTCGGCTGGTTCTACTCGATCGTCGTCTCGGTGATCCTGACCGGCCAGACCCTCGACAACTGGCCCTGGAAATTGGCCGGCGGCGGCGGACGGACCGCACTGGCGGCCACCGTCGGCAACGCGGTGCTCGGCACCGCGATCTACTTCCTGATGGTTCCGCTCGCGAAGCTACTCGTCGGCTCGGAAGCCACCGCAGAACTCGGCACGGTGATCAACCAGTTCCCGGCACAGATCGGAGTCTGCTGGGCATTCTGGATGATCTTTTGGGCGAACGGCTTCGGCAATCGCTTCCCCGCGGCGGGACGCGCAGTACTGACCTTCGCGCTGGCCATCGGCACGTTCCTGGCCTACTACTACGTTCTTGCCGAGCACGTGCTCCACGAACCCGTCGTCGCGGCCGGCATCTCCGGCAACGCACTGGGCTTCGTCGACTGGCTGGTGCTGTGGACGTTGATCTACGTCGTCGGATTCCAGTCGTTGGGGTTGAAGAAGCTGTCACCGGCATGAGCCGCTGCAACGCATTGCAACTCTCGACCCGGCTATCCGAAGAGAGTGTGCTGGGTCACATACACGGCACCTCTTCATCGCAAGGAGTTTTCATGACCCAGACCATCGAGCCCGACTCGATCACCCGCACGCACACCCCGCAGGAACGGGTCGACGCCTGGTTGTCGAAGTTCGAGGACGCCCTGGTCGCCCGGGACATTCCTCGTGTTGGCGGCATGTTCGCCGTCAGCAGCTTCTGGCGCGATCTCGTCACGTTCACCTGGAACCTCAAGACGGTCGAGGGCCGGGACGGCGTCGCCGACATGCTGGGCGAGAGGCTCGCCGATACCGACCCGACGGGATTTCACACTACCGAGACCCCCGACGAAGCAGACGGCGTCGTCTCGGCGTGGATCGCATTCGAGACGGCGACGAGCCGCGGCAAGGGACATCTGCGTTTGACGACGGACGCCGAGACCGGTGACGACGTGGCGTGGACGCTGCT
The DNA here is from genome assembly GCF_040702225.1 of Rhodococcus sp. NPDC080181. Taxonomy (NCBI): domain Bacteria; kingdom Bacillati; phylum Actinomycetota; class Actinomycetes; order Mycobacteriales; family Nocardiaceae; genus Rhodococcus; species Rhodococcus sp. NPDC080181. The sequence goes on along the minus strand of NZ_JBFBKN010000004.1, from coordinate 249,356 downwards.
GACGACGATGCAGGAGCTCAAGGGATACGAGGAGCGGCAGGGCAAGTCCCGCATCAAGGGTGCCGTGCACGGCTCGAATGCCGATACCCAGAACTGGGCCGAGAAGAAGGAGATGGAGGAGAAGGAGCTCGGCTACAGCGTGCAGCCGTACGTCCTCGTCGTCGGCGGCGGGCAGGGCGGCATCGCTCTCGGTGCTCGGTTCCGTCAACTCGGCGTCCCGGCGATCGTCGTCGACCGCGCCGAGCGCCCCGGAGATCAATGGCGTGGCCGATACAAGTCACTGTGCCTGCACGACCCGGTCTGGTACGACCATCTCCCCTACCTGCCGTTCCCACCGAACTGGCCGGTGTTCGCGCCGAAGGACAAGATCGGCGACTGGCTCGAGATGTACACCAAGGTCATGGAGGTTCCGTACTGGAGCAAGACGACCGCGAAGTCCGCGACCTACGACGAGGCCGCGAAGGAGTGGACCGTCGTCGTCGACCGCGACGGCGAGGAAGTGATCCTGCGGCCCAAGCAGTTGGTGATGGCCACCGGAATGTCGGGCAAGAAGAACGTGCCGAACTTCCCCGGCATGGACGAGTTCGAGGGCGAGCAGCACCATTCCAGCGAACACCCCGGTCCCGACGCCTATGTCGGCAAGCGCGTGGTGGTCGTCGGTTCCAACAACTCGGCGCACGACATCTGCAAGGCGCTGTACGAGACGGGCGTCGACGTCACGATGCTGCAGCGCTCGTCCACACACATAGTCAAGTCGGATTCGTTGTGCGAGATCGCTCTCGGCGATCTGTACTCCGAGCGCGCAGTGGAATCCGGAATGACCACGGCCAAAGCCGATCTCACGTTCGCGTCGCTGCCGTACCGGATCATGCACGAGTTCCAGATCCCGGTGTATCAGCAGATCGCGGAGCAGGACAAGGATTTCTACGATCGCCTCGAGAAGGCAGGCTTCCAGCACGACTTCGGTGACGACGGTTCCGGCCTGTTCATGAAGTACCTGCGCCGCGGCTCAGGCTACTACATCGACGTCGGCGCATCCGAGCTCGTCGCGGACGGCAAGATCAAACTCGTTGCCGGGCAGGTGGAGCGGATCAGCAAGACCGGCGTCGTACTCGAGGACGGGACCGAACTACCGGCGGACCTCATCGTCTACGCCACCGGCTACGGGTCGATGAACGGCTGGGTCGCCGATCTCATCGACCAGGAGACCGCCGACAAGGTGGGCAAGTGCTGGGGCCTGGGCTCGGACACCACCAAGGATCCCGGTCCGTGGGAGGGCGAACAGCGGAACATGTGGAAGCCGACGCAGCAGGAGAACTTCTGGTTCCACGGCGGCAATCTGCATCAGTCACGCCACTATTCGCTGTACCTGGCGCTGCAGATCAAGGCGCGTTACGAGGGCATCGACACCCCGGTCTACGGGCTGCAGGAGGTGCATCACCTTCGGTGACGGTCGTGCGCGGAAACTCGTAGTGGGCTACGAGTTTCCGCGCACATGGCTGCCTAGTCGTACACGCCGGTCCCCTGCGCCTTGGCGATCAACGCATCCTCGGAGCGCACCTGATCGAGGTTGACCACGCGGGTGGACAGCACCGTCGAGTACAGCCAATCGGTGGCCACGCGCACCCGGGTGGAGGCGGTGGGCAGGGCATAGAGGTGATAACCGCGGGCGACGAACTTCGCGACGGCTCCGGTGAGGGGCACACCCAAAGGCTTTGCCACACCGTCGAATCCGCCCAGGTCGGCGACCAGTCCCAGATCCTTGTGTCGGTACGGTCGAGCAGTACCGACACCGAGGGACGCGGCGACGTTCTTGGCCACCGCTGTGCCCTGCCGCTGCGCGTGCTGCGCGGTGGGCGGCGTCGGCTTCGACGGGTCGGCGGCGATATCGGGCACCGCGGCCGCGTCACCGATGGCCCAGACGTCGTCCACGCCGGGGACCGTGAGGTCGGGGTTGACCACAAGCCGGCCCTTTTCGGTCGGCAGGTCGAGTTGCGCGATGAGGGGGCTCGCAGCCACGCCCGCTCCCCACACCAGGGTGCGTGTCGGTACGACGTCGCCGTCCGTCAGCGTCACCGCGTTCGCCGTGGCCGATTCCACCGACACCCCGAGACGCACCTCGACGCCGCGAGCGGCGAGGACTTCCATTGCTTCCTTGCCGAGTCGCTCGCCCAGTTCCGGCAGCACCGCCGGCGCGAGGTCGATGAGCAACCACCGGATGTCCGACGGGTCGACCGTCGCCCACCGGGTAGCGATACCGCGAATCCAATTCTGCATCTGCGCAACGAATTCGGTGCCCGTATAACCGGCTCCTACAGCGACGACGGTGAGCCGTTCCTTGCGTTCGGCGCGGCCCTCCGGCGTGTCGGGCAGTTCGTCGGCTGCATCCAACTGCTTCAACACGTGGTTGCGAATGAACACCGCTTCGCTCAGGGTCTTGAGACCGTGTGCGTGCTCGGCGACACCGGGGATGTCGAACTGCCTCGTCACCGAACCCGGGGCCAGAATCAGCTTGTCCCAGGCCAGTTCCGAATCACCGTCGGGACCGGCGACGCGAACGCGTCGATTCTCGAAGTCGACGGACGTGACGTGTCCCAGCACCAACTTGGTGCGCCGCAACGTCTGCCGCGTCGACACCGCGATGTCCCGCGGATCCAGCACGCCGGTCGCCACCTCGGGCAGCAACGGGCTGTAGAGCAGGTAGTCGTTGGGCGCAACCAGGGTGAACGAGGCGCGGTCCGGGCCCAACAGCTTCTGCATCTTGCGCAGTGCGTAGAAGCCGCCGAACCCGCCGCCGACCACCACCACCCGGGCTGGGGATGCGGGAGCCGGGGCGGTGCTGCGATTACGGAGTGGTGAGCGCATGGTCCACATTAACGCCGAGTACCGCAGCTCCGCCCCGTCAAACGTGGACCGGGCGACGAATTTCTAGACCAACCGGGCTTCCGGGGAGCCGGTCTTGCCCGCATCACGCTCGACCGAATCGCCGAGGGCTTCGTCGATCTTGGCGAGTACATCCGCGTCCAGGGTGACCTCGGACGCCTTGATGTTCTCGGCGATCTGCTCGGGACGCGATGCCCCGACCAGCGCGGCGGAAATGTTGTCGTTGGCCAGAACCCAGGCAACAGCCAACTGCGCCATGGTGATTCCGAGATCGTCGGCGATCGGCTTGAGTGCCTGCACCCGGGTGAGCGTCTGATCGTCGAGGTAGCGCGCGATCATCTTGTCGCCGCCCTTGTCGTCCTTGGCGCGCGAACCGTCGGGCAGCGGTTGTCCGGGTAGGTACTTGCCGGTGAGCACGCCCTGAGCGATGGGTGACCAGACGATCTGCGAGATGCCCAGTTCCTTGGACGTCGGGATCACCTGATCCTCGATGACGCGCCACAGGGCAGAGTACTGCGGCTGGTTCGAGATGATCGAGAACCCGTTCTGCCGTGCCAGTTCCTGGCCGGCGCGGAGCTGATCGGCCGTCCACTCCGAGACGCCGATGTAGAGGGCCTTGCCCTGACGGACGACGTCGCCGAACGCGGCGATGGTCTCTTCGAGCGGGGTCTCGACGTCGTAGCGGTGGGCCTGGTAGAGATCGACGTAGTCGGTACCGAGCCGACGCAGCGAGGCATCGATGCCTTCGAAGATGTGTTTGCGTGAGAGTCCGGTGTCGTTGGGACCCTTGGGTCCGACGGGGAAGTAGACCTTGGTGAAGATCTCCAGCGATTCGCGGCGCTCGCCCTTCAACGCGTCACCGAGGACCGTTTCCGCAGCCCCGTTGGCGTAGACATCGGCGGTATCGAATGTGGTGATGCCTGCATCGAGAGCCGCACGCACGCACTGGGTCGCGATGTCGTTCTCCACCTGCGAACCATGGGTCAACCAATTGCCGTAGGTGATCTCCGAAATCTTCAGTCCACTGTTTCCGAGGTATCTGTAAGCCATGTAAGAAAACGGTACTCCGGTGTTCAATTCACAAGTGGCCGACGACCGAGGAACCGCGTCCCGACGCCTGCGAGGACCACCGTCGCCACTGCCGCGCCCGTCGAGAGCCACAGTTCCATGCTGGGCCACGTGGAGTTGTGCAGGGCGGATGTGAGCGGCGTGTACGCAGTCCAACCGTAGGTGACGACCATCGGCACCGTGATCGCCACCGGTACCGCGAGGCCGATGGTCAAGGGCGTGGGGGTCGAGGGAGTGGTAGTAGCCGGCGTGCACGCCACGTACAGGTAGGCCGCAGCGGCCGGGAAGATCACCAGACTCGCCGCGTAGTGCACGTTGTCCCATGGGGACCGCTCGAACAGCGCGGTCGTACACACCACTGCCAGGGTCGCGAATCCGACGATCGGTCGACCCCAGCGCAGCCCGAGTGCCGCGCCCACTGTCACCGCAACTGCCGTGATTGCCACGAGCCCGAGCACCCAGATACCGTCCGACACATCGACGCCCACCCCAGCGGTGGTGGTCGAGGTGAGCAACACGGCTGTCCCGGCGAGCACAAGAATGCCTCCGCGACCCGGTAGCAGAGCGGCAGCAGCGAACAGCACTGGTACGACGACGAGGCCGAAGTACCAGCTTCCACCGAAGCCGTCTTCAGCTCGAAACAGCATCTGCACGAACAACATATTGAGCAGCAAGCCACCGATCGAGATCAGTAGTATCGCCCCGATCGGTCGGATGCTCCGTTCCGGTGGCGCATGGTCGTCGCTGCGGTCGACAAGAGCTGCCCAGGCCACTGCAGTTACGACCAGTACGCACAGCACCGGAACGACCACCGGCGGGCCGATATCGGATTCGGTGAGGTAGTCGGCGTAGCGACGCGGGATACTCGGATGCTGCAAGGCCTCGACCGCGCCTGCACTGAGTAGTCCGACGAGGAGCGACCCGATCGACAACGCTTGTCGAACTCGTACACCGCTCGCCCGTACTGCAGTGCATCCCAACAGAACTCCGCCTGCCACCACCTCGGCGAGGTCGGAGGGCATCATCAGGGCCGTCACCCCGGCGCAAATGGCCGCAGCGATGGACAGGCCCGCCAGAATACTGCGCCGACGGACGAGCATAGCCAGACCCGACGCCAGAATCACTGCTACGGCGACTCCCCCTCCGCCGCTGGAGAACACCACACCCCCGACGCTGGTGTCGCCGAAGATATCGACCCCGTCGGATTGCGAGAGCAAACCGGCCAGGAGGCCGGAAAGAACGATCGCGAGCGATGACATCCCCGAATTATGCACGGCCACCACGGTAGGTGCGGGATGCCGCAATAATCTTCTCCAAAGTCTGTGCAAATGCACGCAATTCGTCCTCACCCACCGCGGCGCCCACCGCGTCCGACCACGCGTGTTGAGCATCTCGCAGAGCGGCTACGGTCTCGCGTCCCTTCGGGGTGGGCTCGAGGAGCTTCGCTCGCTTGTGGTTCGGGTTTTCGCTGTAGACGGCCCAGCCCTTGTCCACCAACAGGTTTGCGGTTCGTTGCACACTTTGCCGCGCCAAACCCAGACCGACGCGTCGCGCTATATCGGCCACCGAGAGCGGCTCGTCGAGAGTGGCCCCGAGAACCTGCCACCAGGCCGGCGTCAATCCTGTCGGTTCGGTGATGTCCTGTGCGGCAGCGAGGAATTCGCCGTTGAGCTCGAAGACCGGCAGGACCACCTCGGTGAGCGCGTCCCCCTCCGGCGTTCGTCGGCTCATGCGCCCGTCAGCTGGTCGTAGAATCTGCGCTCCCCCGTTGTGTAGAGCCCGTACCATGCGTCGATGATGGGCTGCGGGAACACGTCGAGGCGCTCGAACACCAGCTTGGCGAACTCGATCGGTGCCGTCGCTCCCGCGGTGATGACGGTGCCGTCGGACACTGCCTTCTCCTCACGGTAATGCTCCGCTCCGCGGTATTTCGCAGCCTGAGTGAGGAATTCGGCGGCATTCGAGGTATGTGGCCGGTCGTCGAGCAGGCCGGTCCGAGCCAGCCCGTAGGTTGCCCCGCAGATTGCTGCGACCGGGGTGCCCGCTGCCACGAGTTCGGCGGCCAACTTCAACGCTGCCTCGTTGGCGGATTCCCACGTGCCGGCACCGGGCAGGATCAGCGCGTCGACGGGCGGAAGATCGGCCAACGCAACGTCGGGGGTAATCCTCAGGCCGCCCATGGTCGTCACCGCCTCCCCCGACTCCGATGCGACGAGCAACCGGTTGGCGTCGGGATTCTGCTCGCGGGCCATCGTGAGCCCGGCGATGAGGTAGCCGTACTCCCAATCGGCCATGGTGTCGGTGGCATACAGCGCAACGGTGATCATGGAACGGTCCTCACATCGATTGACAGGATGCTGTCAATGCTGCGCGCAAGACAGCAGGCTGTCAACCCTTCCACGAATCTTATAAACCAATTGGTTGACTACGCAGCTCGAGGGGCATATCTTGCCTGTATTCGAGGAGGTGGGTGACCATGGACGACCGTATCGAGCAGCTCAATCGAACCTTTGCAGCGTTGGCGGACCCCACTCGGCGTGACATGGTTGCTCGGCTTGCGGGTGCCGACGCCAACGTCAGCGAACTGGCCGAGCCGTACGACATGAGCCTGCAGGCAGTCTCCAAGCACGTGAAGGTGCTCGAGGACGCCGGGCTGGTGACGCGCAGCAAAGACGCCCAGCGCAGACCGGTGCATTTGGATGCAGAGGTGTTCGGACTGATGGCGAAGTGGATCGAGCGTTACCGCCAGGAGGCCGAGCAGCGCTACCGACGTCTCGACGACCTGCTGGATCACGTTGTAACACAAGACGACTCTCAGAAGGACGTGTCATGAACGAGCACGAAACCGAGATAGTAGCGGACGACAAAGTACCCACCATCGAGATCATCAGGCAGTTCGACGCGTCGCCCGAGCAGGTGTTCCGCGCACACGTCGACCCCGATCTGTATCGGCAGTGGGTAGGCCCACGGTCGGTGACGACGCGAATCATCGCGTGGGACGCACGAACCGGCGGCGCATGGTCGTTCGCGAACGACCGCGACGGCGAAGAGATCGCGTCGTTCTTCGGCAGCTTCCACGAGGTTCGCGCGAACGAGCGGATCGTGTGGACCTTCACCTACGAAGGCGATCCGGATTCGGTCGCCCTCGAGACCATGGCTTTCGGGGCCCGCGACGACGGCGGTACGCGATTGAGGGTGTTGAGCGTCCTGTCCGACTTCGCAACCCGAGACGGGATGCTCTCCAGCGGAATGGATGTGGGAGTCAGGGAGGGTTACGAGAAACTCGATGCACTGTTGACGGGACCGGCTGCACAGCATGCACGGGACGCTGCCGCGTTCACGGCGTTGGTCGATTCCGTTTCCGGGGACGCGTGGTCTCGGCCCAGTCCGGTACCGGAGTGGAACGCGCTGGGTGTCGTCGAACATCTCGTCGGTTGGTCACGTGGTTTCCTCGGCGGTGTCGAGGGTGTCGAGCTCACCGAACTCGACGTGACGCGCGACCCTGCCGCCGCGTGGGCGCAACACGTCGCCGACATCCAAGCCATCCTCGACGCCCCCGCAGGCCGCATCCTGAGCAATCCGCACATCGGCGACATGCCGGTCGAAGACGCGATCGACCGGTTCTACACCGCCGATGTGTGGATGCACACCTGGGACCTGGCCAAAGCCCTGGGACGCGAACCCGGTCTCGACGAAGAGCGTTGCGCCGCAGCGCTGATCGCCATGAAGCCGATGGATCGTGTGCTCCGCGAGAGCGGGCAGTTCGGCCCCGCCGTCGACGTCGACGACAACGCGTCCGCCCAGGACAGGTTGATGGCCTTCATCGGACGCGACCCGTCCTGGTCACCCGACAACTAGCTACCCACAGCCTCGAGCTGCGGACGAATCTTGTTCAGCGAGAACTCGACCGACGCTTTCGATGGTGTATTGAATCCCACCACCGTCGCGTAGTCGACGACGGCAACTCCGCCGCCGGTCGCCGCGGGCAGGCTGGTGAACCCCGGAAGTTGTTCGAGGTCTTCGCGCGTGCCGCCGTTGGGGAGAATGACCACGAGGTCTGCGGTGAGAACGTCCAGCCGTTCGGGGCTCAGCACGATCCGGCCGTGAGAGATATCGGGCGAGTTCACCAAATCCTGCGGGACGTCGAGTCCGATGCTGTCGAAGACCTTCGCGGCACCGTCCTCCGGGTCGGCGACGACCGCAAGCTGCTGACTGTCGAAAACGAACTGCGACAACACAGCCGACTTACCGTCGAGCGCCGGGTACTGCTGACGGATGCCATCGGTTACGGCATGCCCCTCGTCGATGATGCTCTGTGCATCGTCCTCGCGATCGAGCACCCGCCCGAGCGTCTCGATCTGCGATTCCCACGTCTCGACCTTCTCCGCCTTCGGAAATATCGTGGGCGCGACGTCGGACAAGCTCTTGTACGGCTCTATCGACGGTATCCCCGACAGCAGGATCAGGTCGGGCTGTAGCGCCGCGATCTGCTCGGTCGGCACCGAAGCCCCCATCTGATCGACGGCGGCCGAGTCGAGCATCTGGGCATCCGTATCCACTGCGGACTGCCAGGGGTAGAGCCCGCGTTCGTCGCCGTTCGATCCGGCGGAGACATACCCGACGGGTTGCACGTCAAATTCGAGCAGCGCGTCCACCCACTGCTGCCCGAATGCGACGATGCGCTGTGGCGTTCCCGTGATCTGCGTGGGTCCGACGAGTGTGTCGACGGTGACGCTGCGGGTGTCGGAGCCGGCGTCGTCAGCGGTGTTGCTGCTGCACGATGCCAGCGTCAGGGCCGTGGCGACGGCAAAGGCGCACCCCAGGAAGGTCCTTGTCATCGGCAGAAATTAGCACAGCCTTGCCTTCCTGAGGTGAGCTACGTTCACATGTACTTGCGCAGCTCCATCTTCGCGATGGACATCTTGTGCACCTCGTCGGGACCGTCGGCGAGCCGCAGCGTCCGCACGTGTGCGTACATCATCGCCAGCGGGAAGTCGTTGCTGACTCCGCCGCCGCCGTGCACCTGAATGGCGCGGTCGATGATCTTCAGCGCCATCTCGGGTGCAGCGACCTTGATCGCTGCGATCTCGGTGCGCGCTTCCTTGTTTCCGACGGTGTCCATCAGGTAGGCGGCCTTGAACGTCAGCAGCCGCGTCTTCTCGATCTCGATGCGCGCCTCGGCGATCCAGTCCTGGATGTTCGCACGCATGGCGACCGGCTTGCCGAAGGTCACCCGTGAAACCGCACGGCGACAGAGCAATTCGAGCGCTCGCTCCGCAACACCGATGGTCCGCATCGCGTGGTGGATGCGGCCGGGCCCCAGTCGAGCCTGACTGATGGCGAATCCCTCACCCGGCCCCTTCAGCACGTCCTTCGCCGGCACCCGCACGTCCTCGAAGAGAACCTCGGCGTGGCCCTCTCGGTCGACGTAGCCGAAGACGGGCAGGTTGCGCAGCACGGTGACGCCGGGCGCATCGATGGGCACGACGAGCATCGACTGCTGCCGGTGCGTTGCTGCCTCGGGGTCGGTCTTGCCCATGACGATCAGGACCTTGCAGTTCTTGTGCATCGCGTTCGACGTCCACCATTTGCGCCCGTTCAGGATGAAGTCGTCGCCGTCGCGGTCCATCTTCATTGCGATGTTGGTGGCATCGGAACTGGCGACGTCGGGCTCGGTCATCGCGAAGGCCGAACGAATCTTACCGTCCAGCAACGGCTTCAGGTACTTCTCTTTGTGCTCGTCGGTACCGAAGAGGGTGAACACCTCCATGTTGCCGGTATCGGGTGCGTTGCAGTTGCATGCCTCGGGGGCGAGCAGGCTGCGGCCCATGATCTCGGCCAGCGGAGCGTATTCGAGGTTGGTCAGGCCGGGGCCCCACTCGGGGTGCGGGTGGAACAGATTCCACAGTCCACGCGAGCGCGCTTCCTTCTTCAGGTCCTCGAGAATCGGGGGATGGAAGTGCGGGTCCCCGGCTTCGAGCATCTGTTGCTCGTACACCGCCTCCGCCGGATAGACGTGAGAGTCCATGAACTCCAACAGATCCGACTCGTACTTCTTTGCGCGGTCGCTGGTCTCGAAAAATGCCACGTTCAGTTCCCCTGTTGGTTGTCGAGCAAGCTGTCCTGGTAGCGGCGCATGCCGCGCAACCACCGGTCGTAATCGGCACCTTTGTTGCGGTACATGTCCAGTACGTTCTCGTGGGGCAGGATCAGGAACTGCTCCCGGTCCATCGCGTCGAGCACCACGTCGGCAACGTCGAGGGGCTCCAGCACAGCGCCCGCGCTCAGCACCGCGGCAGTTGCGGCCGCTCCCAACGCATCTCCCGATTCGCGGCCTTCGTAGAGCAATTTGGTATTGACGCCCATCGGGCACAGGCAGCTGACGCGAATGCCCCGATTGCCGTAGGTGACGTTGAGCCATTCGGCGAACCCCACCGCGGCATGCTTGGTCGTCGCGTATGTGGCGGAACCGATCTGGGTGAGCAAGCCGGCTGCGGAGGCCGTACTGACGAAGTAGCCCTCACCACGATCGAGCCAACCCGGCACCAACAGCTGCGCAGCGCGGATGTGTGCGCGCACGTTGACGTCGAAAGACAGGTCCCAGTCCTGTTCGCTGGCGTCGAGCCCGGGGGCGCCGCTGATGCCGGCGTTGGCGAAATACAGATCGACCGGACCGAACGACTCGTCGGCGAACGCGATCAGCCGCTCGATATCTCCGATGTCCGACGCGTCGGCCGCGGCAGCGACGGCTGTGCCCGGCCGGTCCCGCTCGATGGCGTCGACGACGGATCGGGCCGTGGACTCGTCCACATCGGAGACGACGACGCGGGCTCCGTGTTCGGTGAGTCTGGCGGCGATGGCTCCGCCGATTCCGCCACCACCTCCGGTGACGATGGCGACCTTGCCTGCAACCTTCATTCCCCAGGTATAGTTGAAGTCAGATTCAAGTTCAACCCTGGTTGGATGAACTGCCAGGTCAGCGCCGGTGTGTCATGCCCTCGGCCGCGTCGGATCGGTGATCCAACCCGACCACGAGCCGGGATACAACGCGGCATCGATGCCTGCCAACTCCAGTGCGAGAACCTGATGTGCAGCGGTCACGCCCGAGCCGCAGTAGACGGCGACGTCCTTTCCCTTCGGTACGAGTCCACCGAATGCGCCGTCGAGTACCTCCGGGGGCAGGAAGCGCCCGTCGGAATCGACATTGTCGGTCGTCGGCCTGTTGACCGCCCCGGGGATGTGGCCGGCCACGGGATCGACTGGCTCGACCTCGCCGCGGAATCGCTCGGGTGCGCGGGCGTCGAGCAGGACGTTCTCGCGGGCGAAGGCCAGCACGTCCCCGACTTCGAGGACCCGGGCCAGCGGCGGCCGCGCCGTGAACGATCCGGCCGCCACGATCGAGGGCTCGGTGCCGACTGAATAGCCCTCGTCGACCCATCGCGCGAACCCGCCGTCGAGTACGCGCACATCCCGGTGGCCGAAGTAGCGGAGCAACCACCAGGCCCGCGCAGCCGCAGTTGCCGGGCCCGCGTCGTAGACCACCACCGCGGAATCGTCGCCGACTCCGGCTCCCCGCATCGCCGCGACGAACGTGTCCGCATCGGGCAGCGGATGGCGGCCACGATCATCCGGGTCGTTCCTGCTGGCTCCACTCCCGTCGTCCGGCGGTGCCGCCAGTTCCGTACCGAGATCGACGAATTGCGCGGTCGGGATGTGCCCCGCCTCGTAACCTGCTCTGTCGCTACCATTTTGAAGGGTCCACCGAATGTCCAGGACCACTGGGCCGCGACCCATCTCGAACAGACCGTGCAATTCGGAAGCTGATATCAGCGGCGACTGGCTCATAGTGTTTCGACGCTAACAGTCCGGGAGGGGGAATAGCTCGGAGTCCGACCAGGTTGTGCGCAGGCGTGACCGAAACTGCAACGACAACACCGCACCTGTCCACCGCCGGGCTCTTCGAGCCGTTCGAGGTCAAGTCGCTGAAGCTGCGTAACCGCTTCGCCATGGCCCCGATGACGAGGGCGTTCTCGCCCGACGGCATCCCCGGCCCGGACGTGGCGGAGTATTACCGCAAACGTGCAGCAGGCGGCACCGGCCTCATCATCACCGAGGGTACGTACATCCCCGACCCCGCCGCAGGACCGCACACCCGCGTACCGAGGATCTACGGCGACGCCAGCCTCGAAGGATGGAAGGGCGTCGTCGATGCGGTCCACGCCGAGGGCAGCGCGATCATCCCCCAGCTGTGGCACCTGGGGGTCGAGCGCGGCACCGAGCCACGCCTGTTCCCCGACGTCACCACCGTCAGCCCGTCCGGCATCGCTCTCGACGGCTCCTCGGTCGGGCGCGCCTTCACCGACGCCGATCTCGACGAACTGACCTCGCACTGGGTTCAGGCTGCCGTCAACGCGAAGAACACCGGCTTCGACGGCCTGGAATTGCACGGCGCTCACGGCTATCTCCTCGACGAGTTCCTCTGGGCAACAACCAATGTGCGTGACGATGAATTCGGCGGATCTCTCGAGGCCCGGACCCGCTTCCCCGCACAGGTTGTCGCCGCGATCCGCGCCGCGGTGGGTGAGGACTTTGCCATCGTGTACCGCTTCTCGCAGTGGAAGAGCAACCACTTCGACGCTCGACTCGCAGAGAACCCGGCCGAACTCGATCGCGTCCTCACGCCGCTGGTCGACGCAGGCGTGGACGTACTGCATGCTTCGACTCGTCGGCACTGGGATCCGGCATTCCCCGAACTGGACGGAGTGGACGGCAAGCTCGGTCTGGCCGGTTGGACGCGCAAGCTCACCGGCGTTCCGACCATCACCGTCGGCTCCGTGGGCCTCGATTCGGTGTTCACCTCGGCATGGTCGGAGGACGCGGCCTCCGGTGTGACGGGATTGGACGCGCTGGCCGGTCAGTTCCACGACGGCGAGTTCGATCTGGTGGCCGTCGGACGAGCGCTGCTCTCCGATCCGGAGTGGGTGAACAAGGTCGGCGACGGCCGCGTCGACGAGCGCATCGAATTCACGCGCGACCACATTCGGAACCTGGTCTGACGCCCCCAGCCCTGGTCGCCCTCGGGTCCTAGCGCCCGAGAGCGACTCTCACCTCCTGTACGACGAGCCCACGATCGGTCGGTCGTGGGCTCGCGTGTTTGCGCCCGAGCAGGAGACGGCACACCCCGCGCCGGCCAGCAGAATGTTCGCGACGAGGGCGATCGCCCTGCGCCCGCTGCGGCGCGCGACAATCAGTCGCCCGCTGCCCGAGCACGGTGCCGTCGGGCCTTCATCTTGTTGCCACACGTGGCCATCGAACACCACCGCGCGGTGCCCGCACGGGAGCGATCCAGGAGAAACAGGCGGCACTCGTCATTCGCACACGGACGCAGTGCGCCGGGAATAGTCTCACGAATCTCCGCCCAGGCCAGCACTATTCGCGCAGCCAGTCGGCGATCCTCGGCCACCTGCAGATTCCAGTCCAGCGCGTCATCGGTCAGCACCGGCACCCGCGAGAGGCCATCCAAGTACGTTCTCAGCGACGACGGTGACGCCTCACCCCGCACCACCCGCTGAAGGTCGTCACGCACAGCGCGACACACCTGAAGCTCCTCGGCGCTTCCGGTCCCGCCGCGTGCACTCAGCCAGTCTCGGCCGTCGGCGTCGCCCGCCAAGAGATCGATCGGCTGATCATCCACGACCGGTGTGGTGTTGAGCAGGTCGATCAGCAGCGCTTCGTCGATCGCCCGTGCTTCCGCGGTGTCCATGTAACCATCATAGACCGCTTGACAGGTTACGGCCAGTGTGGTTCCGTCATGGGAGTAACCACATCAACTACCTATAGGGGTTATTCATGGTCGCCGTTCATCACCACACCACCACCGTCGACGGACTCGAAGTCTTCTACCGCGAGGCCGGCAATCCCGCCGATCCCACCATCGTGCTGCTGCACGGAACACCCTCGAGCTCTTTCATGTTCCGCCACCTCATCCCGTTGTTGGGCAAGCATTTTCACGTGATCGCACCCGACCTCATCGGCTTCGGATACTCGTCAGCTCCATCCGTCGACAACTTCGACTACACCTTCGACACGCTCACCGCGGTGACCGATCACCTCCTCGAGCAGCTGGGTCTCGACCGGTACGCGATCTACACCCAGGACTACGGCGCACCCGTCGGATGGCGTCTCGCCCTCAGCCATCCCGATCGCATCACCGCCATCGTCACTCAAAACGGAAATGCCTACGAGGAAGGGTTCGTCGACTCGTTCTGGGCTCCTCTATGGACCTACGCGAATAACCGCACACCGGAAACCGCGGCTCCGCTGCGCGAAGCACTCGAACTGGACGCGGTCCGATGGCAGTACGTCCACGGTGTCTCCGATTCGACGCTCCTGAGTCCCGACGCTTGGATCCACGACCACACGCTACTCACCCGCCCCGGCATCGACGAGATCCAACTGCGGCTGTTCGCCGACTATCCGACCAACGTCCGCCTGTATCCCGCGGTGCAGCGCTACTTTCGCGATTGTCGTCCCCCGCTCCTTGCTGTCTGGGGCAAGAACGACGAGATCTTCGGACCCGACGGTGCGCGCGCGTTCCTGCGCGATCTCCCCGACGCGGAAATTCATCTACTGGACGGGGGCCACTTCCTCCTCGAAAGCCACCTCGACGACGTCGCCACCCTGATCACCACCTTCCTGCACCGATCTTCCGGGGCGCGACACGCAGCCTGATAGAGAACTTGTTCTCGATTCCGCAACAGTTGTTCCCAATAGCCATGTATGCCAACAGCCTCCGAGAAAGGCCAGACGTCGTGCGAGCAGATGACGACCACATGCCGAGCCAGTGGCATCCAGGGGAGGAGACGATGCACCGTCTTCTGCAGGTGCCGTACGAGGACAACCCCACTGTCCCAGGGCTGCCCGCCGCATACGGACCCTGGATGAGCCGGAGCCCACTCGTGGCGCTGGGGACGATCGGCGTCGACGGCCGAGTGTGGACAACGCTGCTCGGAGGCGCTCCGGGAACAGCAACCGTGGCCGCGGACAGTGTTCTCCGAGTGAGGTTTCGGACCCGGTTCGAACCTCGCCCCGCAGATCCGGGCGCTCACTGGACGGGTACCGACCCAGTGCTCGAGGGTCTCGTGGGCGACGAAGCCACGAACGGACGTGGAAGGCTGGTCTCGGGCCTCGTCATCGATCTCGAGCACAGGGGCCGGGTCAAGATCGCAGGACGGCTACACGACGGGATGGTGATGGAAAGGCGAACGAACACAACGCCTTCGGAGACCAGCGAACCTATCGACGTACAGGTGAATGTCGCAGTCGACGAAACCCTCGGAAACTGCCCCAAATATCTGAACAAGCGGGCGATAACACCCTACGCATCATCTCCGCAGTTGATCACCGATTCACTCCCGCTACCAGCCGACGCCCTCGCCCTCATCGGCAGATCCGACACGTTCCTCATCTCCAGCCGCCACGGCGCCCACAGCATGGACACCAACATCCGCGGTGGGGCACCAGGATTCGTCCGGGTATTCAGCAACTCCGACACGGAGGGCGTGACCCTGGTGTACCCGGAGTACTCGGGGAACCGCCTCTACCAGACGTTGGGAAACATCACTTCCGACCGGGCAGTGGGACTCACCTTTCCCGATTTCGACACCGGCGACATCCTCTACCTGACGGGACGCGCAGAGGTACTGATCGGAGATGCCGCTGAAAGCGTGCTGCCACATAGCAGTATGGCTGTACGGATCGATATCGAGGCAGTGCGCTTCGTAAGAGAGGGCCTTGCATTCCGAGGCACGCTGCTCGACCCGTCGCCGTACAACCCGCCGGTTCGAAGATTGGACCGCGAGGTCGGAGGTTCGGGCCTGCGGCCCAGATCAGCGGACAGAATGCTTGCCTCGCTGATCCACAAGCTGCCGATCACACCGACGATATCGCGCTACACATTCCGGCTTTCTCCAGGCGAGTCGTCGACGCCGGTGCGATGGCGTGCAGGGCAACACGTCACCCTCGACTTCTCGGATCGACTCGATCGTGGCTGGTCGCACATGCGCGATCATGACCCGAGCTCCCTCAACGACGACTTCATCAGAACGTTCACGGTGTCCAGCGAACCGAACACTCTGGGCAGCAATGTATTCGAGATAACCGTTCGGGAGCACGGACCGGTCAGCCGCCTGCTGTCGCGGTGGACTCCAGGGTCGGACCTGGCCGTCCCTGTCATGGGCTTCGGCGGCGAGGACGACACCAGATACGCCGATACGCAGCCCGATACCGACGACGTAGTGGTCGTGGCATCGGGGATCGGGATCACGCCATTCATGGCGCAGGCGCATGCTGCCCACGAATCCGGACTCGCGCTGACCCTGCTGTGGAGCATCCGCGCAGAGGACCTGGCTCTCGCCGTCGACGTCATCGAGCAGGTCGGCCACTTGGGGATGGCGATCACGGTGTTCATCACCGGACAGTTGGACACCGACGGGCATGCCAAGGCATGCACTCTCGAACAGCTCCGAGCCCGGACCTACATACGACGAATGACCGAGTCCGACGTCAAAGCCGTAGGCCACGTCGGGCGAAGGCAGTTCTATGTGTGCGCTGTGCCTCCTCTACACGCAGCAGTTCTGGGGTGGTTGGCTGGTGAGGACGTCAGGTTCGAGGCGTTCGACTACTGAACGCTGCATCCAAGAACGCGGCCTCTAGAAGGGCGGTGCTGCCGTGTCGTCTGTCTTGGGCTGTTCGTCGTCGGGTGGGTCGGGGTAGGCGATGATTCCCGATCGCCTCGGCTTGGTGGGTATGTGGGGTCTGAGATCGTTGTCGGTGATCGGTACGGCTGTTCCGTTGGCGGGCAGGGTGATTCGGGTGGTCCTCGAGGTGGAGGTCCACAGAACCGCGCCACCGGGGAGCATGACCGCTTTCCAGTAGCCGGCGGTCTTGACGCTGTGGTGGTATTCGCAAAGGCATTGGAGGTTGTTGACTGTCGTCCAGCCGCCGCCGAGTGGATTGGCGTGATCGAACGGAGCGACGTGGTCGAGTTGGCAGCGTTCCGCAGGTCGGTGGCAGCCGGGGAAACGGCAATGGCGGTCGCGTAGCCGGACTGCCGCGGTGGTGAGGGCGTCGGGCCGGTAGATCAGGGCTCGGTCGGTGAGGGGGTCGCGCCCGACGGACTTGCCGAGAGTGGGGTCGGCGGCGATGGCGGCTTCGAGCGCTGCGGCCAGGGATGCGTTACCGATATAGATGCCTGAGGAAGTGCGCTGTGCGGTGCGGCCTATGGGGCGGATCGTCGGGTTGTCGGGGCGGACCTCCGAGGATAGGTCGAGGGCAGAGCTGTGCCGTGTGCCCCTGCCGACGGGTGTGTGAGTACAGAACAGGGCTGCAGAGGACGCCAAGGCATTCCGACGTCGTTGCCGGTGCTGGGTCTCGTCGTAGTCGATCGACTCAGGCGATGTCGGGGCTGGCTTCGAATGCGATTCTGCTGCAACCGAACCCGAACCCGAACCCCGGCCCGGCCCCGCGCCGGGATGCGGTCCTGGGTCCGGTAGCGACGGTGGCGGTACCGACGGTGGCGGTACCGAAGGTGGCGGTATCGACGGTACTGGCGCTGCGGTGTTCGTTGCGGTGCCAGTGCCTGTATCCGTCCGCGTTACTCGCGTATCCGGTTCCGCGTCGGTTTGTGTCGCGTCAGGCTCTGCCGCGTCAGGCTCTGCCGTATCGGGCTCTGCCGGCTCGGGCTCTGTCGCACTCGGCTCGGCTGTGGTTTCTGCCGAGCGTTGTTCCCATTCCCCGGTTTCCGGGTTCTGCACTGCCAGTCCGAGTTTCTCTGCCAACGTCACCGCCTCGGTGAGCAGGACCTGCCAGTGACTGTTGCGCGCCAACTCCCGCACGAGGTCGGGATCGATGGATCCGTGCCCGGCCAGGTACGCAGGATTCGCCAACAGTCCGATCAGCGTCGCGATATCGACAGTGACCATCGTCAACGGCACCCGACGATCCGGCAGCTCTGCGTCTTTCTTCGGGCAGTCCGCTCGTTGACACAGGCATACCAGCCGGGGTTCTCCGTGCATCCGCGCCATGAAGGCGTCACACAGCCGATCTTGTTTGCCGCGTGGGTCTTTCGGGCAGAGCGTGTCGGCCATTTCCTCCAGGAGCTGCCATGCGGCCGCGGCTTCGGGGGCGGTCAATTCTGCTCGGATCCGCGCCAACTCCCCAGCCGGGGCGTAGGAAACATTGCGGAACCTCTTCGCGAACTCGCGTAGTGCAGCTGCTTCCTCCGGCGCGACCCGCAGAAGAATGTCCCAGATCTCCTTCTCCAGCGGCCCCGGTGGCGACCGTCGGGCCGCCTCGACGATCTCGCCCTCGACCGACCTCACGATGTCGTCGGAGAGGTTGTCGAGGATCCGGCACACCACCCTCACTCGCGGAAGGTCGATCTCCCCAGCCTCGAATGCCTTCTTCACCAGCGGCAGTCGAGTGTGCAGGGCGACCCCGACCGAGACATACGCCTCGGCGACCGTCGCCGAACACCCCAACGCCACCGCCATCTCGGTGCGCCCATACCGGCTGTAGTGTTTGTGCTTGGTGTCGAGAGTGATCCAGCTCCGATGGACGTCGTAGCACGCGGAAATCTTGCGGGCCGCCAGCCGATTCTCTTCTCGCGCAGCGGCGGTCAACGCATCCAACGAGACCGTCGGTATCGCCATCTCTTCACCCCCCAGTGAATCGAAACAAGAACGCATGTTCGAACTGCAAGAAGAGTATCCCGACCCACCGACAAGAACGCCGAACCCGTCGAACCCCAGGTCGTCGGACCGACGCGGCGATGATCGCGTACCCGAGCCACATCCCCCGAATACTCGACAACGCCTATCCTCGGTACGTGCCCACCCTCTGCACTTCACCGACGAGTACCACGTGACCGGTTCGGCAGTGGCGTGGCTGGAGAAGTTCCAGATCCCGCTGTACCTATTGGCGTTGGCCGTCGGAGTTGTTGTCGGGTCGGCGGCACCGGCATCGGCTCCCGCATTCGAGATCGCCATCAATCCGGTGCTGATCGTCTTGCTCTACGCGACGTTCCTCGCAGTTCCGTTCTCCGCCATCGGTGTATCGCTGCGCGACACGAATTTCTTGCTCAGCGTCGTGGTGCTCAATTTTGTGCTCGTTCCGATCGTCGTGTTCGCACTGACCCGGTTCGTTGCGAGTAACGAAGCGGTGCTCGTCGGGATACTTCTGGTGCTGTTGGCTCCGTGCATCGACTACGTCATCGTTTTCAGCGGATTGGCCGGGGCGGCATCGGAACGACTTCTCGCCGCTGCTCCGTTGCTGATGCTGCTGCAGATCGCGTTCTTGCCGCTGTATCTCTGGTTGTTCGTCGGACCCGACCTGGTGAAGATCATCGACGTCGCACCGTTCGTCGAGGCGTTCGTCCTACTGATCGCGCTGCCACTGACATCGGCTGCGGCAACGCAGTGGTTGGCACGACGCACACGCCTCGGCACTCGCATCATGGACGCCATGGCAGCGGCAATGGTGCCGATCATGATGGCGACCCTCGCAGTCGTCGTCGCATCTCAGGTCGACGCAGTCCGCAGCGAGGCATCTCAGCTGATCGCAGCAGTGCCGATCTTCGTCGCGTTTCTGGTCGTCATGGCCGTCGTCGGACTCGCGACGGCTCGGGTCACCCGCCAGGACGTGCCCGCGACCCGGGCTTTGATCTTCTCCGGGGCGACCCGGAACTCGCTGGTGGTGCTGCCTCTCGCGCTCGCGCTGCCGCCGGCTCTTTCCCTCGCCGCAGTGGTCGTGGTGACGCAGACGTTGGTGGAGCTGATCGGCATGATCGCGTACGTCAGGATCGTTCCTCGCCTCGCACCGGCGACCTAGACTCCGAACATGACCGAACCCACGCCATCCGACCTGACCGCACTACGTGCACGGGCTGCGGGCGGTGACCAGGACGCGATCGACGAATTGGTGGAGCAGGGCACCGTCGACGACCTGCGTTCACTTGCCGCAGCCGGCAACAGCGACGCCGTCGACATGCTCGTCGAACGCGCCGGAGAGCGCGAGGACCGCGACGAACTGCAGCGACTGGCAGCCGGCGGAAGTCAGGATGCCGCAGACATTCTCGAAGAACTGGACGGCTAGATCGGATCGGGACGGGTGCCCACCTGCAGGGTGAGCCGGTGCGCCGCGTCGAGCAGCATCTTTCCCAACTCCCGACGTCTGTCCTCTCGAAACCTCGTTTCCACACCGGTCAGACTCAACGCCCATGCCGGCCTGCGTCCTCGGTCGAACACCGCTGCGCCCAGTCCCCAGCTGCCTTCCACGAGCAACGCCGGGTTGACGGCGTAGCCCGAGGACCGCGTCAGCTCGATTCGGTGGCGAATCGCCGACTCCGAATGATCGGCTCCCCACTCGGGCACCAGATCGACTCCGTCGAGGTAGTCGTCGACCTCGCGGTCCGGGAGATGAGCGAGAACGGCCAAGCCTGCGGAGGCCACACCCAGCGGTAATCGGATGCCCTCGTACAGCACATGCGACCGTAGCGGGAAGCTGCCCTCCACCCGAAGCAGACACACCGTCTCGCCACCTCGACACGCGGACAGGAACGCGCTCTCGCCGCTCCGCATTGCCAAGTCCTGCACGATATCTCGGGCCTGATCGGTGACGTCGTAGCGCAATGCGGCCATGGAACCGAGGAGATAGATTTCCGGTCCCAGTGCCCACCGTCCGGTCCCCGTATCGCGGTCGACGAAGCCCTCGTCGGCCAGTTCCGTCAACAGCCGATGCGCCGTCGGGCGCGCAACTCCAGCGGACCTCGCCAACTCGGTGGTCGAGGTACCGGTCGCCTCCGCCGCACTGGCGGCACGCAGCAGAGCACACACTTTGGCGATGACGCCTGCGTTGGCATCGAGCACAGTCACCGCACCACTGTACGTCCACTGAGTGAACGCCGACGCACTTCATGTTCGACATTCGAGCAGAATTTCCTAAAACAGCCACGATGCGCGCTGGTCGAGTTCACTGGACCCATCGTTTGCTCAACGAACACATCAGGAGTTCACGTGACAGGAAAGACCTACGACTCCGCAGCCGACGCGGTGGCGGACATCGGTAGAGGAGCGACCATCGCGGTCGGCGGCTTCGGCCTGTGCGGCATCCCCGATGCCCTCATCGAGGCCATCGCCGACACCGACGCGGACGAATTGGAGGTGTTCTCCAACAACTGCGGCGTCGACGGCTACGGATTGGGAATTCTGTTGGCAGCCGGACGTATTCGCCGCGTCACTGCGTCGTACGTCGGCGAGAACAAAGAGTTCGCCCGGCAGTACCTCGCCGGCGAACTCGAAGTGGAACTGACACCGCAGGGCACGCTCGCCGAACGTCTCCGCGCCGGCGGCACCGGCATTCCCGCTTTCTTCACCCCCGCCGGGGTCGGCAGCCCCATCGCCGACGGCGGAATGCCGTGGCGCTACAACGCCGACGGTTCCGTCTCGATCGAGTCACCGCCCAAGGAAACACGGGTGTTCGGCAACAAACGCTACGTGCTCGAGGAGGCGATCAACGCCGACTTCGCTCTCGTGCACGCCAAGATCGGCGACACCGCAGGCAATCTCGTGTTCGACAAGACAGCGATGAACTTCAATCCGCTGGCAGCGATGGCCGGCAGGATCACCATCGCTCAGGTGGAGAAGCTCGTCGAGCCGGGCGAAATCGACCCGGCCCAGGTGCATCTTCCCGGAGTGTTCGTCCAACGTGTCGTACATACCGGTCCACAGGACAAGCGCATCGAAAAGCGCACCGTCAGTTCAGGAGTTCGAGCATGACCGCAGGATGGACCCGAGACCGGATGGCCGAGCGTGTGGCGGCCGAGATGGTCGACGGCGAATACGTCAACCTCGGCATCGGCTTGCCGACGCTGATCCCGGGCTACCTCACCGACAAGGTGAACGTCACTCTGCATTCGGAGAACGGCATCCTCGGCACCGGCCCCTACCCCACCGAGGACGAGGTCGACGCCAACCTCATCAATGCCGGAAAGGAGACCGTCACCGTCAATCCCGGTGCGTCGTACTTCGATTCGTCGCTGAGCTTCGGCATGATCCGAGGCGGACACATCGACACGGCCGTCCTCGGCGGCATGCAGGTCTCCCGAAACGGCGACCTCGCCAACTGGATGGTCCCGGGCAAGATGGTCAAGGGCATGGGCGGGGCGATGGACCTGGTGCACGGGGCTCGACGCGTCATCGTGGTCATGGAACACATCGACCGCGACGGCAATCCGAAGATCCTCGACGCGTGCACCCTGCCGCTGACCGGCCAGGGCGTCGTCGACCGCATCATCACCAACCTGGCCGTCATCGACGTCGTCGGCGACGGCACGCTAGAGCTCGTGGAACTGGCACCGGGCGTGACCACCGAACAGGTCATCGCCGCCACCGGATCAACCCTGAAGCACTGAAGCACCGACAGCCGTTCGAACAGCACTGTGGGCCCGAACGTCCGAAGACGTTCGGGCCCACAGTGTTACGTTCTAGTCCGGAATCATGTCGAACGTGTCCGGATTCGGACCGTTCCGGCCTTCCTCGCCCTTGTCGAGTGCAGTGATCGCATCGACGTCGGCCGAGCTCAGCTCGAAGTCGAAGATGTCGAAGTTGGCCTTCACGCGCTCCGGAGTCACCGACTTCGGGAAGATGATATTGCCACGCTGAATGTGCCAGCGGAGCACCACCTGGGCGACGGATTTGCCTGTGGCGTCGGCGATTCGCTTCAGTTCCGCGTCGTCGAGAACGTTGCCCTGAGCGATCGGCGACCACGCCTCGGTGGGGATGGCATGTTCGCGGCCGTAGGCCCACACGTCGTGGTTGACGAAGTACGGGTGCACCTCGATCTGGTTCACCGCGGGGACCGTCTCGGTCTCTTCGGCGAGGCGATCGAGGTGAGCGGGCTGAAAGTTCGAGACGCCGATGTTGCGGGCCCGGCCGTCGGCGGCGAACTCCTCCAACGTCTTCCACGTGGAGACGAAGTCGCCGTCGTACCGGGTGGGCAGCGGCCAGTGGATGAGGAAGAGATCGACGTAGTCGGTCCCGAGGTCGCTGAGCGTCTTGTCGAACGCCGAGCGCGCATCGTCGGGCCGGTGGAAACCGTTGTTGAGCTTGCTGGTGACGAACACCGATTCGCGGTCGATGCCGGAGTTGCGAATGCCCTCGCCGACCTGCTTCTCGTTGCCGTACATCTGCGCGGTGTCGATGTGTCGGTAGCCGATCTCGAGCGCCGTTTCGACGGCCTTCGCGGTCTCGTCGGCGTCGATCTGAAAGACGCCGAAACCGAGCTGGGGAATCTGCTTGCCGTTTCTGAGCGTGACGTTGGGTACCTGAGTCATATCGCCGGGGTGCCCGCCCACTGTGGCCTTCAAACCGGGTGGAACAATGCCATCGTGATAGTGCAGCGCATCCGGCGCGTCGTAGACGGAGTTGCCGAGAAATTCGGTCGGTCCACCTCTGCTCTGACAGCTCCCGAGCGCAGTTTCGATCCGGGGCACCCATGGTTCCTGACCGCGCCCGAGCGAGGCAACGACGACACCCGAATTTCGGCCTGGACCGAGGGCAATCGCGTCGAGAACCTCGTGCACGGCAAGACGTACTTCGCGGCACTCGCACGGGCCCTCGAGCAGACCGAGCGCGACGATCTGGTGCTCTTCACCGATTGGCGCGGGGACCCGGAGCAGCTGCTCACCGACGACGGCGTGACCGTCGAGGATGCCCTGGCCGCCGTCGCGCACCGCGGTGGCGTCGTCAAGGGCATGGTGTGGCGCTCCCACATGGAGACCCTCGGTTTCACCGGTCCGAAGAACCGCAAGCTCGCGCTGCGGCTGGAGGAGGCGGGCGGCGAGGTCATTCTGGACCAGCGCGTGCTGGTCACCGGGAGCCACCATCAGAAGTTCGTGGTCGTGCGGTACGGCAGGACTGATTTGCCCGACGTCGCTTTCGTGGGCGGTATCGATCTGGCCCGTGCTCGACGCGACGACGCCGATCACTTCGGCGATCCCGTCTCGCGCCCCTTCCCGCCCGAGTACGGCGAGATTCCGGCGTGGCACGACGTGCAGGTGCAGATCGAGGGGCCCGCAGTCCGGGATGTGGAGGACGTCTTCCGCGAACGGTGGGAAGATCCCGCGGCGCTCTCGCGTCTACCGTGGCACGCCATTCCCGATTTCCTGCGCGGAGTCAGGCGTGAACCGTCGGAGTTGCCACCCGCTGCCGCCGCCCCGGAGCCGCAGGGCACGTGCTCGGTTCAGCTGCTGCGTACCTACCCGCGTCGACGCCCCGCCTACCCGTTCGCGACGAGAGGCGAGCGCAGCGCGGCCCGTGCGTACGCCAAAGCCCTCGACCGCGCCACCGAGCTGATCTACATCGAGGACCAATATCTATGGTCCGTCGACGTCGCGCGCGTGTTCGCCGCGGCACTGCGCCGCAAGCCGAACCTGCGGCTGGTGGTGGTGGTCCCCAAGCACCTCGACGACGACAGTAACTTGACCATTCCCTCTGCGCTGCTGGGACACTCGGCGGCGCTCGGGGTCATCCGCGCAGCCGGCGGTGACCGCGTACTGGTACTCGACATCGAAAACGACCGTGGCATACCGGTATACGTGCACTCGAAGGTCTGCATCATCGACGACGTGTGGGCGGCAGTGGGGTCGGACAACTTCAATCGCCGCTCCTGGACCCATGATTCGGAGCTGACCGCGGCCATTGTCGACGAGCAGCGCGACGATCGGGCACCCTTGGACCCAGCAGGCCTCGGCGACGGCGCCAGAACCCACGCGCGCAACCTGAGACTCGAACTGATCCGCGAACACCTCGGGCGGGCCGACGGCGACGACGCCGACCTCGTCGACCCGCAGCAGTTCTTCGACGTGATCTCGGCGAGCGCGACGGCCCTGGACAGCTGGCACCGCAACCCGTCCGCGAAGCCCCGGCCCGTCGGCCGACTGCGAATGCACGAGATCACGGTGCCGCCCGTCTGGCAGCAGCGACTTGCCGCACTCGCCTACCGGTTGTTCGTCGACCCCGACGGACGCCCTATCGGGATGCGCCTGCGTCGTCGATTCTGAGTCCACGTTTTCGAGTTGTAGCTGTTTCGGACCTGACATATCGGGCATTCGCTCACGATGTCCACCTCCTCTCGCGCACCGAGCGCGCTCGTCTTCGCGCCGTCCCCACTACTGACGGTAACCCTCGACGCTGCCCCCAACGGCAGTACCGAACTGCACGTACACGCGGGCGGTCAGGGTCACTGGATCGCCAGGATGGCGTCGGTGCTGGGTCTCGATGTCACCCTCGCCGGGGTGTTCGGCGGCGAGATCGGTGCCGTATTGCGGGGCATCGTCGAGAACGAGGGCATCTCCGTCGTCTCCGTCGACATCGGCCAGGAAAGCGGCTCCTACGTGCACGATCGCCGCAGCGGAGAGCGCGAGGTACTGGCCACGGTCGATCCGCCGCCGCTGGCCAGGCACGCGCTCGACGACCTGTTCGGCGCGGCACTGGCCACCGGTGCCCGCAGCGACGTGGCAATTCTCGGCGGTCCGCACGCCGACAACATCGTGCCGCCCGAGGTCTACGAGCGACTGTGCGCAGACCTACGTGCGCTCGACGTCCCGGTGGTGGCGGACCTGTCCGGACCGACGATGCTAGCCGCCCTCGCCGGCGGTCTCACGGTGCTCAAGGTCAGCCACGAGGACCTCATTTCCGACGGCGGAGCCGAGTCCGAGGACCCGAAGCACCTGATCGATGCGATGCGAAAGATGCACGACGACGGTGCCGAGGTGGTTGTGATCTCCCGAGCGGGAGACCCCGCCCTGGCGTTGGTCGACGGGGACGTGCTGGAGATCGTCACCCCGGGTTACAGATGGTCGACCACCACGGCGCAGGCGATTCGATGAGCGCCGGCATTGCCGCCGGAATCGCTCAGGGACTGTCGATGCCGGAGGCGCTCCGGCTGGGCGGAGGCGCGGGCACGGCCAACGTCACCCGCCGCGGCCTCGGTAGCGGCCGAAAAGACCTGGTTCTCGGACTCACCGAATCGGTCGACGTGCGTCCGTACGGCAAGGCGGGCAAGAAATGAGGGCGCTGATCACCAACGACGACGGTGTGGACAGCGCAGGCATCGCGCTGCTGGCGCGGGTCGCGCTCGACGCCGGCCTCGACGTCGTGGTGGCCGCTCCCCATGAAGAACGCAGCGGTGCCAGTGCATCGTTGACGGGGATGGGCGTCGACGATCACCTCGGTATCGTGCGAACCGAGATCGAGGGGCTGCGCGGTGTCGAAGTGTATGCGGTACAGGCCTCACCGGCCCTCATCGCGTTCGTCGCCACCCGAGGCGCGTTCGGCGATCCACCCGACGTGGTCCTCTCCGGTATCAATCACGGCCCCAATACCGGTGCGGCCGTACTGCATTCGGGGACGGTGGGCGCGGCGCTGACCGCATTGACGCACGGGGTTCCCGCCATGGCGCTGTCCTCGCTCGCCACCCGGCCGTCGCACTGGGACACCGCCGAACACGTCGCGCATCTGGCGGTGACATGGATGATCTCGCACCTGACCGTCGATGCGGTCGTCAACGTCAACATTCCCGACGTTGCACGGTCGGATTTCGCCGGGATCGTTCCGGCCTCGCTGGCCCGGTACGGCGCGGTGCAGGCCGAAATAGGCGATCGCGGAGAAGATTTCGTCACCGTCCGGTTCGACGAGATCCACGCGGAGGACGACGACTCCGACGCCTCCCTGCTGGCCCGGAACTGGGCGACCGTCACCGCGCTGCGTCTCCCGAGCGAGGTGGACAGTATCGATCTGTCGACGCTGCGTGAGTGAGCTCGGTGCGGTGGAGCCGATTGTGTCGGTGCCCTCGGGCACACTGGGAATCATCACCGCACATGCAACGGACCTAGGGGGTCACCGCACATGACGACAGATACCGATTCCGGATCGTTCCGCAGGCTCCACTCGCATGGCGTAGTTCCACCGTTTCTGCTCGAGCGTCTACAGGGAGCCGGTGCACGCGCGACTCTGCTGGCCGACCGCGAGATGCGGGCGGGCAGAGAGGTCGTCCAGGCACGTACCGCCATCGCACCGCGGACCGGCGGCACCCTCGAACGCACCATCTCCGATGCGAAAGCGACCCGCGACCTCCCGGGTCAGCAGGTTCGTGCCGAGGGTGAGGATCCCACCGGCGATGCTGCGACCGACGAGGCATACGACGGCCTCGGTGCCACGTATGCGTTCTTCGACGAGGTGTACGGCTACTCGAGTCTCGACGGCAGCGGCCTGCCCCTCGATGCGACGGTGCATTACGGCCGGGACTACGACAACGCGTTCTGGGACGGCTCTCGCATGGTGTTCGGCGACGGTGACGGAGAGGTGTTCGCCCGCTTCACCGTTTCTCTGGGCGTCATCGCGCACGAGCTCGCGCACGGTTTCACGCAGTACACCACCCCGCTCGAATACAAGGACCAGGCCGGCGCACTGAACGAGTCCATCTCCGACGTGTTCGGTGCACTCGTGGAGCAGTACGCCGCGAAGCAGAACGCCGAGGACGCGTCGTGGTTGATCGGTGAAGGCCTGTTCCTGCCCGCGGTGCAGGGCAAGGCGCTGCGCTCGCTTCTCGAGCCCGGCACCGCGTACGACGACGATGTACTCGGCAAGGACCCGCAGCCGGCGAGCATGGACGACTTCGTCGTCACCACCGAGGACGACGGCGGTGTGCACATCAACTCGGGCATTCCCAACCGCGCGTTCGCCGTCGCCGCAACCACGTTGGGTGGCCCGGCATGGGATCGCGTCGGGCAGGTCTGGTTCGACACGATGACCGTCGGGGGCCTGGAACCAACGGTCGACTTCGCCGGTTTCTCCGCGGCGACGCTGCTCGCAGCGCAGAAGCGATTCGGCACGGATTCCGACGTCTCCCGGGCCGTGGCCACCGGTTGGTCTACCGTGGGAGTTCAGTCAACACGGGAGCCGAGCGACGATCGGGTGTGATCGAGGGGCATGAGCCTGCGCATCGAGGTACTGCGAACCGGTGGGATCGCCGGGATGTCCAGACGCGGAGTGGTCGAAACCGACGAGCCGGAATGGCAGTCGCTGGTCGAGGCTGCGCGCCCGTACCTCGCTGAGCCGCCCCCACCCGAGCCCGCAGAGTCGCAGGCCCGCGACACCTTCGTGTGGAACGTGTCGGTGGGCGAGCAATCGTGCCGGGTCGGCGATTCGGCCCTGACCGGGCCGCTACGCGACCTCGCGGAGCGAACACTCCGCGAGGGTCGCGTCAGGTAGTTCAGCGGCTCGAGTAGATCTGCTCAAGCTTTCCATTCCGCGGAGCGTTCCGGGGACGCCTCGGCCAACGCCTTCACCGTGTCGTCGACGCCGAAGTCCTTGCCGTACACCGGGGTTCCCGGCTGCTGACGCCAGGACTCGGCCAGGGAACCGGCATCGACCGGGTCGAAGCCGAGCTCGTCGATCACCGAGAACACCAGCTTCTTCGACTCGGCGTCGTCCCCGGCGATCGGCAGCGCGATGCGCTTGTCGGTTCCGGCAGGAACACCCTTCTCGAGCAGGTGCTTGTACCAAATTCCGTTGAAGGCCTTGATGACCGGCTCACCGAGCTGCTGCGACACCCACACGCTCTCGGGTGTGCCGCCTTCGATGTCTTCGATCAGACCGTCGCGCTGCTGCGGGTAGTAGTTGTTCGTTTCGATGATCGGCGCTCCGGGCTTGCGTGCGCCGGCGATACCGGCGGCGAGGTCGGGCACGTTCTTCTGCGGGATGCTGAGGATGACCAGGTCCGCATCCTGCGCCGCGTCCGCTGCCCACACCGCCGTCGCTCCGGTTTCCGACGCCAGCTCCGCCAGAGTCTCCGGGTCTCGTGAGTTCGAGAACCGAACCTCGTGACCGAGCGCCGTCAGCCGGCGCACGAGCGTTCCGCCGATGAATCCACTTCCGATGATGCCAATTTTCATGTCCGGAACAAACGATCAGGGACTCGATCTATTCCCGTCAGGAAGCGACCGCGACCTTCGATCGAGGCCGCCCGAACTTCATCGCCTTGTCGACGAGCTTGCCGTACCGCAAAACCGGCAGGTCGCGGAAGTAGTTCATCCGCAGCTTCCACGGAGTTTCGCTGCCCTGCCTCGGGAAGTTGTCCACGGCCCGCAGCACGTAGCCGGCGGCGAAATCGAGGAACGGCTCCTCGTCCACGGACGGGTCGCGTTCGAGCTCGACGGTGCTGTACCCGTTCTCGTCCATGTGGGCGAGCAGGCGCATGACGTAGTTCGAGACCATGTCGGCCTTGAGCGTCCACGACGCGTTGGTGTACCCGACGACAAAAGCGAAGTTGGGGATGCCGGTGAGCATCATGCCCTTGTACGCCATGGTGCTGGGCAGATCCACGTCTCTACCGTCGACGCGGAAGGTCGCGCCACCGAGTGCGGACAGGTTCAATCCCGTTGCAGTGACGACGATATCGGCGTCGAGGTGCTGACCGGACTTCAACTTCAGGCCGGTCTCGGTGAAGCTGTCGATGTGATCGGTGACGATCGAGACCTCGTCCTTGCGGATCGAGCGGAACAGATCGTTGTCGGGCACCAGGCACAGGCGCTGATCCCACGGGTTGTACGACGGGGTGAAGTGGGTGTCCAGGTCGTACCCCTTCGGCAGCCATCCCTCCTGCATCTTCCGGATCCGCTTCTTCATGAATTCCGGGTACTTCTGGCTCAAAGTGAAGATCAACATGGCCATCGACACGTTCTTGAGCCGAGTCACGCTGTACGCCAACTTCTTCGGCAGACGTTTCCGCAGTGTCTGCGCAATCGGGTCCTTGGAGGGGAGCGAAAGGATGTAGCTCGGCGAGCGCTGCAGCAGGGTCACATGCTCGGCATCGCGGGCGAGGTTGGGTGCCAACGTGATTGCCGTTGCGCCACTGCCGATGACGACGATCTTCTTGCCCGCATAATCCAGATCCTCGGGCCAGTGCTGCGGGTGGATCACCTGCCCACCGAAGTTCTCCTGGCCGACGAACTCCGGACTGAAACCCTTGTCGTAGTTGTAGTAACCACTGCAGGAGAACACGAACGACGCGGTGATCGTGACGGTCTCGTTCGTATCGCTGCGCTGCGCCGTGACCGTCCAGAACTGCTGCTCGGACGACCATTCGAGGGCAACGACCTTGTGGTGGTATCGAATGTGCTTGTCCACACCCGCTTCTCGTGCGGTTTCGACGATGTAGTTACGGATGTCGGAACCGTCGGCGATGGACTTCTCTCCCGTCCACGGCTTGAAGCTGTACCCGAGGGTGTACATGTCGGAATCGGAGCGAATACCGGGATAGCGGAACAGATCCCAGGTGCCACCGATCGCCCCGCGGCTTTCGAGGATGGTGTACGTCTTCCCGGGCAGATCGTGCCCGAGGTGACGCGCGGCACCGATCCCGGACAGGCCTGCGCCGATGATGAGGACATCGACCTCGGGGGTGGTCAGTACGGCAGTCATGAGCAACGATTCCTTCGGTGGGGGGTCAGCTGATTTTGTTGCGGGCGCTCTCGGACCTACCGAGGCGCGCTACTTCTTCGTCCATCTTGGGCAGGATCGTCGGCACGTGCGCCAACATGCTGCGATCGCCGACGCGCGAGGTGATGACGGCCTTGAACCAGGACGCCGCACCCACCCACCGCGGTACGTAGACGCGGCGCTTGCGCTTGGCCAGGCCGTCGACGAACGCATCCACGCACTGCTCGACGGTCATCGTCTTCCCGAGGGGGCCGGGCAGTACCGCGAGCAAATCCTGAAAGGCGCTGAGATCGGACTTCGCGTCCTGGACCATCGGGGTATCGATCCAGGCCATGTGGGCCGAGCCGACGTCGACTCCTCGGTAGTTCACTTCCAGCCGAAGCGCATTGGCGAAATGCTCGGCTGCGGCTTTGCTGGCGTTGTACGCGGCCAAGCCGGGGCACGGGGTGAACGCGGCCAGCGAGGAGACGACGAGGATGTAGCCGTTGCGTTCGATCAGAGACGGCAACGCAGCGCGGACGGTGTTGAACACGCCCATCACGTTGATGTCCATGACGCGCTGGAACGTGGCCGGGTCCACCTGCAGGATCGATCCGTAGCTGGCGATTCCCGCATTGGCGAGCACCAGATCGATGCCTCCGTAGGCCGCGATGCCGCCGTCGACGGCGCGCTGCATGTCGTCCAGATTTCGGACGTCGGCGACGAACGCCTCGGCCTTCAGCTGCGTCGCGACCTCCCGCAGCGGAGCCTCGTCGACGTCGACGAGTACCAACTTGGCTCCACGACCTGCCAACGCACGTGCGGTCTCGGCACCGATTCCTCGTGCCGCGCCGGTGATCAGAACGACCTTGTTCCGGAGCGTCGATGACGCCATGTCTCCCCCTCGATCGAGATTCATTCCTGCGAACACTTTGCATCTGATACCGAGCGGTGTCAAGATCTGTCTGTGACTACCCATCACAGTGACGTCGGCAGGACGTATCGCGGAGCTCCCCCGCAGCAGCGGCAGCAGGAGCGTCGAACCCGGCTGCTCGATGCCGCCGTCGAAGTGTTCGGCACCACCGGGTACCGGACGGCGACCGTGGAGAAAGTCTGCGTCGAAGCGGGGCTGACCAAGCGCTACTTCTACGAGTCCTTCACCAACAGCGAAGAACTCCTGATGGCCACCTACGCCCGCGCCACCGACGCGATGCGCGAGAGCATCCTCGCCGGAGCGGCCTCGGAGACGGAGTCCAGCGAACAGGTGCTCCGAGGAGCCCTGACCGGATTCTTCACGTTCGTCGCCGAGCAACCGAAGTCCGCTCGTATCGCCTTCGTCGAAATCCTCGGCGTATCCCCCACCGTCGACGCGTTGTACCGCAAGACCACCACCTCGTTCTCGGCGACGGTGCTACAGGTAGCCGACACCGTCGGGTCCAGCCGAGGCCTGGCCGGGCCGAACCGTAAAACGCTGGCGATGGGCCTGGTGGGCGCGGTTCTCACCATCGCTCAGCAATGGTTGCTGTCCCCCGAACGCGAACCTCTCGACTCCGTGATCGCCAGTGCGCACACCATTCTGGCCGCCGTCGTATTCGGACGCGTCGACGGCTGAGCAATTGTCATGCTCTGCTCTGCAGCGGCTCCACCGGTTCGTCCGAGGTGACGCGTTCACCTGATTTGACGACGACGACACCGAGCAGAATCAGTGCGCCACCGGCCAATTGGATCGGCCCCGGAGCCTGGCCGAGCAACAGCCACGCAAACACAAGCGCTGCAACAACTTCCATCAGACCCATGAACGACGCCAGCCGCGAGCCGAGGCGTCGGCCGGCCGCAATTCCGAGTACGTACGCCAACGCGGCGGTCACCACACCGAGACCGATGATCGGAACCCACCACGGCACAACGGCATCGACGAACGTGACGTCGGTCAGGGGAGCCGCGAACGGGACGATGCCGACCAGCCCGGCGGCGAGCAGAATGAGTCCACCCGCCAGCAGACCGCCCCCGGCAAGCACGATCGGTGGCAAGCCGTTGCTCTCGTCGGCGGAGAGCACCCAGTAGACGGCGGCCCCCGCCATCGCGCCGAGCGCCCACAGCACGCCGACGCTGTCGACGTCCGCGCCGGAGATCAGGTCGAGCACGAGCACCAGTCCCATTGCGGCCAACAGCGCACCGACCAGCGTCAGCCGACCCGGACGCTGCTGGTGCCGAAACCACATCCAGCCGATGACGGCTACGGGCGAGGTGAATTCGATGAGCAGTGCGACACCCACGTCCATTCGGCCGACGGCGTTGAAGAACGCGAGCTGACAACCGGCCACCGCGAAGGCACCGTAGGCCACGAGCAGCTTCCAATTCTTGGCCAACAGGCCCCAGCGTCCACGCAGCGCGAGAATCGACGGAATCAGCAACACCGCTGCCGCGAGCAGGATGCGCGCAGTCACGGCGGCACCGGCGGTCCAGCCGGCATCGAGCAGGCCTTTGGCCAGCGAGCCGGAGAGCCCGAACGATGCCGCGGACAGGAGCGCGAACCCGAGCCCCGAGAGTCGACGCGACCGTGCCGCAGCGTCGTGTGCAGCTGCGCGATCCACCTGCGCGTCATGAGTGTAAGCCGTCATGACATGTGACAGTAGGGAGTGGATTGGTAAGGTGTCAACATGCTTTTTGCTCATGACGCAGAACTGTCGCTTCTGTCCGCCGTGGCATTGGTCAATTCCGCCGAAGACCCGGACACGCTGACCACCCGCGAGGAGCTGGCCGACTTCTTCACCGACCAGGGCTACTCCGGACGGTTCGACGGCGACGACGTCGAGCTCGAGGCTGTGCGGGCACTGCGTCCGACCCTGCGATCACTGCTCACCAGCAGTCGAGACGACGCCGTGATCGAGGTGAACCGCTTGCTTGCCGAATCCTCGGCCCTGCCCCGACTGGTCCGGCACGACACTCTCGACTGGCACATCCATGCCGTCGCCGACGACAGTCCACTGGCAACCCGCATCGTCGTCGAGACCGCGATGGCCATGATCGACGTCATCCGAGCCGACGAGCTCTCTCGTTTCGACGTCTGCGCCGATCCGGACTGCAACGGGCTGGTTCTCGACCTCTCCCGAAACCGCTCTCGCCGCTTCTGCAGCACCACCTGCGGCAACCGCGCGGCGGTCGCCGCGTACCGCGCACGCAAGGCCCAGTAGCACCGCAGGGCTTAGACGACCGGGTTTCGGGTATTCGGCGACGGAACTTAGCGAGAGGAACATCCCCATGGTCGAGAAAAGGCCTTCGAAAACGAGCTGGGCACGTGCAGTCGAGAACATGCTGGCCGTCATCTTGATCTTCGCCGGAATCGCATCCGCGGGCGGTCTGATCGCGGCTCTGGCGGGCGGCTTCGAGGGATGGGCGATCGTCGCCGGCATCACCGTGGTCGTACTGTTCGCAGCCGCGTTCTTCGCCGTTCGCGATGGTGCCCGACGACGCGCGCGGGAAGTCGACACCGTCGTCTACTCCCCCGACAACACCGATCAACTGTTCGACGTGGACCCGAACACCGGTGAGCGCACTCCGCACCGGGAATAGCACTGCCGCACGGTAGAGCTGCTCGGCGTCAACTCGGAACCGATTCGAGACGAACCATCGAATCGGTTCCGAGGAAGAACACACCCGATCGCGTCTGGGCGATAGTGCCGCTGTCGGTGAACCCATCGGATCCAGCCGGGATGGTCCAATGCCACCGCACATCACCGGAATCCGTGGTTGCGACATACGCCGGACCGTCGATCGAATAACGAGTGTTGCCGATGACCTTGTCCGTATCGAACGGATCCGGCAACTCCCACACAGTAGCGCCGGTGGAGTCGACGACGGTGTCATCCGAGGTCATGTCGAGACCCCGGACGGGTGCTCCGGTGGTCGGATCGAAAAATGTCGCCTCCCCGCCCATCGCCACGACGCCTCGCCCGTCGGCCGTGTGAATCACTGTGCCACTCAGGCCCTCCCACCCCATGGATGTGGTGATCGGTAGCCTCCACATTCGGTCGAGTGCATTCACCGACCCGCCGTGCAACACGGATTCGCCGTCCTCAGGGCTGCCTTCCAACAACAGCACCGATGTCCCGTCGCTCTCGATCGCGTAGACGTACCAGTCCTCGGGGACCGGTATCCGCTTCACCACCCCGTCGTTCGTACCGATAGTGACGAGGGACTGCACATCGGAATACGTGTCGAGACAGACGATCTCGCTCTGAACGGGAACGCTCGCGCATACGTCGACTGTTCCGGGCGACGCCTTCCATCGCACACTGCCGTCGTCGGCATCGAGGGCCACGAACTCGACTGCATCGAGCGAAGACGACCGTGGATTCGGCAGGCCCATTGCGGTGACGAGAACATCGCCGGCGTCGATCACGCCCGTGACCCCGAGATCGAACGTCAAACTTGCGGTCGGCGAACGGAATGCAGCGAATTGCCTGCCGTAGACGGTCTCTGCGTCGATCCGCCAGCTGGGCTCGAGCGCCGGCCCAGCCGGCACCTCAATTGTCTCCGTCTCCTCCGAGAACGTCGGCATTTCGTCGAACGCCGACGTCGTTGCATCGTCCATCGACGGCTTTACGGACACGTCCACATTCACCAGCACGACCGCAGCCGCGGCGACGGATACCACTGCCACCGTCACCGCGGCTGCAGCGAGAACAGTGCGTGTCGTCGAATCCTTCACGGCCACTCCGTGATCGGAGCTTGGGCGACTGCATCCAGTAGCTCGAATGGCAGCGGTTCCGGCCGTGTCGAACGGCCCCCGCCAGGAACGAAATCCGCCGTCGACCGAACCGACACCTGCACGCCGGACGGTCGCGTCAGCGTGACCGACCTCGCCAACCGCATGGTTCCGTCCTCCGCGGTCATGCTGCTCGACAGATCGACGTCGTACGATTCGAGCACCGAACCGTCGGGCAGTGTTCGCAACTCGACAACAGGTTCGTACGCATTTTCCGGATCGTAGGGGTCCCTCGCCACCGGGAGTGCCGCGCCGGAGGACGCAGAAATCGACAGCGCTACATCGGAGTTCACTACGTCGATGTCCGTACAGGCACCCCTGCCCGTGCGATCGGGTACCAGTGACCCGATCGGCCGGTTCAGGACGGGCGCGTCGGATAGCGCCTGCCACGTTGTCGTCAACGCCTCGTTCGCGGCGTCCAAGGACACCTCGTCGATATCCACCGCTGTCGCCTCCCCTGCGAGCGAGACCGAGCAATCCTGGCGCGGCGCAGCGCTTCCCGCCGGTGCAGGCGAACCGACTCGGAGGCCCGGCAGCGCCGCGATTCGGGTCAACTCGGATGTGTCCAAGGGAAATTCGGGACCGACGGTAGTACTAAGATTCGCGGTGACCAGAGTTCCGTCCGGGTGATACGCCGTCGCTCTGCGACTGTTCGTGCGGTCACCGCCGATCTCGTACCAACTGTCGTCGGTATCGACCACCGTTCCGTCGGGCTCGGTGGTGCGGGCGTCGAGAACGCCTGCGACACAGGCCGGAATCCCCGTCGACGACGGTCGAACATCGACGCTGGAAAACGCAGACACCCCCGCGCGAGTCAGGTCGCCGCGGGCACTGGTGCTTGCCTCGAGGCCCTCCGGCACATTACCGCCGAAGTCGTCCACCGGTTGGAAGGTCAGCGACTGGGATGGGGCGGCCAACTTCACGGTGACATCCGCTGGAAGTGCGCCCACGAGAGCGTCGGTCATCGCTCCCGCCTTGCTCGCGGTCAACCACGGGTAGGCAGGATTGTCGTAGGACGGAGCCTGACTCCCGATGACCGAGATGAGGCGCCCATCCTCACTGGGCGGGGGTGGCTCGACCTCGGAGCACCCCGGAATGTCGGCCGGATACTCGACAGGCTCGGAGACGATGGAGTAGTCACCGTCGCGCGCGGCCTCTCCGGATGACACAGCATTTCCGGGCGGCAGTTCACTTTCCGGCGAATGCAGCAGTCCGGCCGCAACGACACCGAGTGCGACCACCGTGACGATGACGGATACGTCGATGACGGCGTTGTGTCTTCTACCTTCGCGCACGAGACGACACTACATACCCAACGGACGGTTTTGGTCCGATGCGGCCATTCAGGCCGCCAGCAGCGCCGCCACCATACTCGAGCTGTTCACACCTCGGCTGATCCATGTTGCCTGCACAGCGTGGTACAGGTCGGGTTTGCCACTCCACACCGTGGCTGCGGGCCTGTTGTCCGCGTCGAGTTCGTGATGCCAGGAGCCGTCGACGAGGTCGATGAAGGAGTCGGCGGCAATGTCCCACCAGGTGCGATAGTCGTTGTCGTAGCGGTCTTCTCCGGTCCGACGACCCAGTGTCGCGGCGGCCGCGATCGCCTCGCACAACACCCAGTGCAGACGCTCTCTCACTACCGGTCGCCCAGTCCAGTCGGTGGTGTAGACGAAGCCAGGCGACGGGCCGCCGGGTTGCCAGCCGTCCTGCGCCGCGCGGTGATACAGCGACGCGGCGGCGGCAACGTAATCGTGGCCACCAGGGCTATCGGCCACGAGACTCGCCTGCACGAGCAGCCGCGCCCACTCGAAACCGTGCCCCACCGTTGCTCCGTAAGGCTTGAACTGGTTTGCTGTGTCGCCGCTGTTGTACTCGAGCATCGGCTGCCATTCCGCAGTGAAATGCTCGGGAATGCGATTCTCGTTCGCCTGTGACCAGCCGATCACGTTGTCGCAGATGCGTACTGCCCTGCTTCGCCAGACCTCGGGCGCACCCGCATCGGCCGCCGCCAGCAGCGCCTCGACCATGTGCATGTTGGCGTTGATTCCGCGATAGCCGTCGAGCGCGGTCCAGCTCGCATTCCAGGTGTCTGCGCACATGCCGTGGTTCTCGTCCCAGAATCGCCGATCCACGACCTCGAGGGCTTCGTCGAGAAGCCCCCGTCCACTGGGGTGTCCCGCCGCTGCGGCTGCGGCTGCAGCCAACACTACGAAGGCGTGCGTGTAGGCCGTCTTCGTCGCATCGGGAGACGAGGCGTCGGCGCTGGACTCGAACCACCCGCCGTTCGTGCTGTCCCGCAACGTCGTCAGTAGACCGTCGAACACTCGATCGGCTTTCCTACGAGACCCCGGATACCCCTGCATCGAGGCCAGGAAATGCACGTGCGCCATCCGAGCAGTGATGTAGGTCAGGGCCGGATGGCTCAGGTCCGGATGTCCGCGGTCGTTCAACCACGCCGCTCCCCCGGCAGGATGCTCGAGCGAGCTACCGAACCGGAGGAGCCGAGCCGATTCTGTGTCGAGCCACCGCTGGTGCGCGGGCAAGGTCCACCACTGACGACGATCACCGGATGTCATGAGCCCATTCTGCGCGATCGGGCCGGACGACAGGTCTGCTTACCGAACCACCCTGTACCGCAGATACATCCAGCCCGACGTGGGGAAGTGCCTCTGCTCTTCCAGCACCAGGTTCAGTCGGTGCCCCACGGGGAAGTACGGCTTTCCACCACCCAGGATGGTCGGGACGACAATGAGCTCGAACTGGTCGATCGAGTCGAACAACGATGCGGCCAACGACGCGCCGGCGACGGCCAACGTGCCCTCGGTCTCCCGTTTCATTCGCTCCACTTCCGCGACGGCGTCGGCACTACGGACCAGCCGGCAACCGTCGGGCACGGAAGTGAGGGTGTCCGAGAAGACCACCCGGGGAGTTGCCTTGTACAGCTCGGCGAATTCGGCTTCGACGGGGTCGCCGGCCGCCCGTTCCGGGTCGGTCCAGTAGTCCTCCATGGCCTCGTACAGCCGCCGTCCGAACAGAAAGACGCTCGTCTCCACGGTCTGTCGATTCGAGAACCGATGCGATTCCTCGTCGGGCATCGAGTAGTCGAGGCTGCCGTCGGGATCCTCGATGTAGCCGTCGAGGGAAACATGCAGGTTGTAGGTCAGAATCGCCATGTCACTCCAAAGGTCGGGTGGGTTTGCCGGTATCGACCTCCGCACCGCCGAGAAGTCACCGGCCTATCCGCGGTTTCAGTCCAGAATCGCGGTTGCTTCCACCTCGACCCGCACGTCCGGTTCGAAGAGGTAATCCACTCCGATCAACGACGCAGGCGGCATGGGAGTCGGCAGTCCGATCTCGTCGGCGACGCGCGTGACGCCGTCCATGAACTCACCGATCAGCTCGGGAGCCCAGTGCGTGACGTAGAACGTCAGCCGCAGTACGTCCTCGAATGTTGCTCCTGCACCGGTCAATCCGATCGCGGTATTGCGCAGCGCCTGCGCAACCTGACCGGCGAGGTCGTCGGTATCGATGGCCGACCCGTCCTCGTTCCGGGCGATCTGACCGCTGACGTGGACGTGTCGAGAACCCTGACCCACCGCCACGTGGTGATACGGGGTGGGTTGCATCATTCCGGGCGGGGTGAATCGAGTGACGCTCATGGTTGGTCCTTCGTCGTAGAAATTCAGGTATAACGTTGATACCTGGTACACAAAGGACACTTCAAGGGAACCTGGTTTCATGACCGATACCGCCGACGGCACCGCAGAACTCACGATCACTGCCCCGCACCGCGAACTGTTGGATCAGGTGCTGGACAAATGGTCGCTGCAAGTACTCAACGAATTGTGCGAGCGCCCCTGCCGATTCAACGATCTCCGCCGCGGGATTCCCGAGGTGACTCAGAAGTCCCTCACCGCAACGCTGCGGAAGCTCGAACGCAACGGAATCATCGAACGCACGGTGCTGAGCACCCGCCCGGTGGCGGTGGAATATCGAATCACTCCCCTGGGCAAAACGCTTCGAACTCCCGTCGACGTCCTGCTAGCGTGGGCAACCACGC
Source organism: Rhodococcus sp. NPDC080181 (assembly GCF_040702225.1). Classification (NCBI taxonomy): domain Bacteria; kingdom Bacillati; phylum Actinomycetota; class Actinomycetes; order Mycobacteriales; family Nocardiaceae; genus Rhodococcus; species Rhodococcus sp. NPDC080181. The sequence goes on along the minus strand of NZ_JBFBKN010000004.1, from coordinate 210,040 downwards.
ACATGGACGACATCGACCGAGCGCGAGACCGATTCGATGCCCTGTGACGGTTCACGTCCAGTACAGCAGCTGCGCGTCGGGCAGAACGTCGCGAAGTTCGTCGACGAACCAGCTGCGCATCTCGGCCATCGTGTCCTTCGGATAGACGTATTTCACGCCGCCGAACTTGTTTCTCTTCGCTGTGCGCGCGCCCTCGTCCATCTCCAGTTTCGTTCCCGGATACCAGCTCAACAACACATCCTTGCTCGACGGCGTGAAGCGGTGAGTGATGATTTCGGCGGTCAGATCGAGATCGGTCACATCGCGCAACGCGTCGGAGACATTCGCGAGCAATCGACCGTACTGCTCGCGCCACTGCGGGATCGGCATGATCGGCGCGATCGTCAACCCCACTCGGTAACCGGCCAGTGCCAACTGCCGCAGAGCTTCTATCCGAGCCGGCATACGTGCCGTGCCGCCCTCGAACCGGTGCGCGATGTCATCGGCGTTGACCGACAGCCGAACTCGCGTTCGGCGGCCGTGGTCGAGCGTCACCAACTCGCGGACGTCGTCGAACTTGGTGGTGAAACGCAGCGATACGTCGTCGCCGTACACGCCCGCGCCCACTCTGCGAACGGCCTCGGCAAGAGAGCCCGTCACGTGTTCGATCCCCAAAGGATCGGTGTAGCAGGATAACTCGAATGTGGTGCCTTCGTGCCCGCGCTCATCGGTGCCGGAGGTGATGGAACCGCGGCCTGCGTGAGTGCCGATACCGGCCAGCACGTCGTCGAGGTTGGCGAAGACCCTGGTGATCGGCGGACCGGACAACGAGCCCGCGAGATAGCAGTACTGGCAATGCGCCGGGCATCCCTTGGCCAGGTCGATCCGCCAGTCCGCGCTCGGCGGAATCGGTTGCGGTTTCAGCACACTCGGCGGGGCGACCACCACGGCCATCGTCGACTTGGCTCGTGCGTAGGTCTCGCGCTCGGACTCACCACGCAGTCCGGTGAGGCGGTCACCGGACAGAATGTCGATGTCGGCGACGCCTGCTGCTTCGCACCGACGGAGAATTTCCGCGGTGTGGGGTAACTCGGACGCAGACTTGGTGACCAGGACACGCGAGGGTGTCCAGAGTCGAGTGGGGGCAACCAGAAGATCATCCATTACTCGTGTTCAACGCGTCGCAGCGTGCAATGCTTCCCGGTTACCGCAGCTCGGGCGAGAAATTCGTCGAGCACGCCCAGCAGGGCACGTACCGCCGCGCTCGGAGCGCGAGTCGACGAGGTCGCAACCGCGAGCGGCCACGTCAGATCCACTTTCGACACCGTGGTGACGACCACACCGCTCCGCTCGGTCAGGACGAACCGGGGTAGCAGCGATATCCCGAGGCCGTTGCGGACGTAGGCAACGCCGGTGGAGATATCGGTGATTTCGATGCTCACGCGTCGTTGCAATCCCGCGTCGGCGAACGCGCGGTCGGCCACCGCGCGATTTCCGAAGCCGATCGGCGAGTCGATGAAGTCGTACGGTGCAATGTCGTGCAGCGTCAAGGACTCTCGTTCGGCCAGGGGGTGGTCCGACGGGAGCACCAGATCCAATACCGACGACGCGAGTTCTCGCACGTCGATCCCGGCGGGCCGTCGGCCGGAGTCGGAGACGAACGCGAGGTCCAGTCGGCCGTCTGCCACCGATTCGAGTAGCCCCTGAGTGCCCGACGGCGCTGCGCCGGTGATGAGCTGGACGTGCGGAAACCGGCGGTGGTACTCGCCCAGCAGACCGGGAAGGTCGATCAGCTTGATCGAGGTCAACGTGCCGATTCTGACGGTGCCGCGCAGGCCGCCTCGAACGTCGTCGACCGCATCACGGGCATCGCGAGCGGCATCGAGGACGACCCGAGCACGGGGAAGCAGAGCCCGACCGGCCTCGGTCAGCAGGACACGCTTGGAGTTGCGATCGAGCAGCGATGCACCCAGTTCTCGTTCGAGGGACTTGATCGCCGCCGAAACCGCTGATTGAACGATATGCAGACGGGCAGCGGCACGGGTGAAGTTCTGTTCTTCACTGACCGCGACGAAGTATTCGAGGTGGCGCAGCTCCATCCGTCGATGATCGCATATCGAGATAGTTGTCAGCGTTTTTCTTCGTTGGATCTGATGGTCGAGTCCGAGGACAGTCGTATCCGAACGAACAACACCGACATCGGAGAACGACATGTCCCACGACACCCTGCCCGCCGCTCCGCCGGCACAGACTCACTCACCGACCTCGACTCGTCGACACGGCGTCGGCTTCTGGGTGGTTGCGGCGGCATTCCTCACCGCGATGGCGTTCTCCACCGTGCCCAGCCCGCTGTACCCGCTCTATCAGGTGCGTGACGGCTTCTCGACGTTCATGGTCACGATCGTGTTCGCGGCCTACGCCGTCGGCGTGATCGTCAGTCTTGTTCTGGCCGGACATGTCTCGGACTGGGTGGGCCGGAAGAAGGTCTTGATCGCCGCGTTGCTGCTCGAATTGGTGGCTGCGGTCATGTTCCTCAGCGGCACTGCACTTCCTCTACTGCTCGTCGCACGGCTCATCACCGGACTCGGCGTCGGAGCACTCACCGCGACCGCCACGGCCTACCTGCACGAGCTGCATTCCACGCACCGGCCGACCGCGTCCGGCCAGCGATTCGAGAAGGTCTCCACCGCAGCGAACATCGGCGGACTCGGCGTCGGGCCGTTGGTAGCCGGGTTCCTGGCGCAGTTCGTCGCGGCTCCCCTGCACACCCCGTATCTGGTGTTCGCGGTACTGATCGTCGTCGCTGTCGTCGGTGTCGCGCTGGTACCCGAGACCGTGGCCGAAATGCCGGAGCGGCCCGCCTATCGCCCGCAGCGAATCAGTGCCGATCACGGTGATCGCGCCGGGTACTTCGCCGCTGCCGCAGCCGGTTTCGCGTCGTTCGCAGTGTTCGGTGTGTTCACCTCGGTGGCACCGGGATTCGTCGCGGGCACACTCGACCATCCGTCCCGCGCCCTCAGCGGTGCCACCGTGTTCGCGGTGTTCGGCACGGCAGCGCTCGCGCAGACGATGACCAGCCGCATGTCGAGTACAGCGAAACTCTCACTTGGCATCTCGGCCGAGGCCCTCGGTCTGATCGCGCTGGTGGTCGGAATGCACACCCTGAGCCTGCCGACATTCCTGGTAGGCGGTGTCGTGGCCGGAATCGGGGCGGGCGTTCTGTTCAAGGCCGCAGTGGGAGCCGTTGCCGCGATGGCGGCACCGGCCGAACGAAGCGAGGCCTTGGCCGGACTGTTCCTGATCGCGTACCTCGGCCTGGGCATTCCGGCCGTGGGAATCGGAATCGCCACCCTGTCGATGTCCGCAACCGCAGCCATGACCGGACTTGCGGCCTTGGTGCTGGTACTTCTACTGGGAGTGGCAACCCTGGCTCGACGGGCCTCGGCAACACCGCGGTGAGGCTCAGGGATTCCAGGTATCCGACGCGATCTCGGCAGGTCTGCCCAGCAGGTAACCCTGTCCCTGAACAGAATTGGGCAGCGCTTCGAGTTGATCGAGAGTTTCGATGCCCTCGACCACGCAGCCGAGTTTCAGATCGCGGGCCAAGTTGATGATTGCTCCGACGATGCTGCTGCTCGTCGCGTCACTGGTCATGCTGGAGGTGAACGACCGGTCTATCTTCACTGCGCTCACCGGCAGCGTAGCGAGGTATCGCAGGCTCGCGAAGCCCGTTCCGAAGTCGTCGATGGCGATTCCCACACCCAGCGTGCGTAATTTCGCCGAGCTGACGCAGGACCGACGAGCCGGAATCGAGCAACACGGACTCGGTGAGCTCGAGAACGAGGTCCCCCGGAGCCATGCGATGCCGCTCGAGGGCTGTTTCCACTGCCGCACAAATGTCGACGTGTTGAGCCTGTCGGGCACTGAGATTCACGGCCATCGTGACGGGCTCGTCGGACGCGGAGGTAGGCGGGTTCTCGGATCGCCACCGCGCGAGGGTGCCGAGAGCGTCGTCGAGCACGCGCTCACCCAGATCGGAAATGAGCCCCGTGTCCTCGGCCACCGGGATGAATCTGTCGGGTGAAATCGCTGTGCCCGTGCTGTCCCGCAGGCGAGCGAGCGCCTCGAAACTGACGAGTCGCCGACTGCCGAGATCGTAGACCGGTTGGTAGGCCACACCGAATGTCGCGGAACCGCCCCGATCAGGATCGAGCGCGTCCCTCAGGGTCTGTTCGATGTACGCACGCTCGATCGCGTGCACCCGCAGCGCGTCGTCGAACAGTTCGATTCGGTCCTTGCCCAATTGCTTCGCCCGGTACATCGCGGAGTCCGCATCGCGCAGCGCTTCCTGGGCACTGACGCCCCGGCGGACCAACACCATCCCGACGCTTGCCGACACCACGTACTCACGGCCTCCGTACGCGATGGGCGCTGCGAGTACCGTCCGGATTCGTTCGGCAACCTGTGCGGCAAGTGCGCCGCCCGCAGGCTTGCCTGTCCCGTTCTCCGCAGGCAACGCATCGAGGACCAGAACGAACTCGTCGCCGCCGACGCGGGCGATCGAGTCCTCGGCTCGCAGCACCGAGCGCAAGCGGCGAGCGACCTCGACCAGCACGGCGTCTCCGGCCGCATGGCCACCGGTGTCGTTGATTCGTTTGAACCCGTCCAGATCGCAGAACAGCACCGCCGCGGCAGCGCCGGTGCGCGCACCCCGCTCGATCGCCGATCCGATTCGCTCCAGCAGCTTCATACGGTTGGGCAGACCGGTCAACGGATCTTGCAGGGCTGCACGCTCGAGAGCGCGCTCGGCTTCGACAACGTCGGTCACCTCCCGCACCACCGAGAGCACCTCCGCCGCTGAACCCGCCGGTCCATGTCGGAACGGGGTGGTACGCCGCGAAAGCCACCTCAGCGAGCCGTCCGCCGCACGCACCCGGTACCGGATGCTGACGCTCTCCCCATCCGGCAGGGAGGCAGCGTCCCGGTCCGCTGCCCGGACGACGTCGATGTCCTCGGACACCACCGACTCCAACCCGTCCTCGGGGGCGGCGGTGTCGCCGGGTGAGCCGTCCTGGTTCGGTCCGGTCAACAACGACCTGACGTTGCGCGAGGCCCACTTCACGGTCCCGGTCTCGACATCGGTGACGATGGTGACGTCCGGCGATGCCGTCAGCACCGCATCACGGAACGCGCGCGCCTGCTCGAGCTCGGCGCGCGCCTCACGCTCGGCAGTGACGTCCTCGGACAGCACCATCGCGCCGACGATTCGACCTTTGTCATCGCGCAGAGGTCTGGTCTTCACGGCGAAGATCGCACCCGTCCGGGAACCCACGGAGTCGAAGGACGATTCCTCCCCATCGATGGCCGCTGTGTAGAACGGCTTCAGCCGGGCATAGACCTCCGGCGGCACAGTGTCTTGCAGCAGCTGCCCCTCCATCCGCCGCGGGTCGTATCCTTCCGCCAGCAGTCCGGCACCTTCGACGAGGATGAATCGCAGGTCGCGATCGACGACCAGCACCGACGTGTGCGGGAGGTTCGCCGCCAGCTGCCGATACCGGGCCTCGCTCGCGTCGTCGAACATCGCAGGTGAGCGGAGCAACGGTCCGTAGAAGCGGCGCATCCCCAGGTAGACGACGCCGGCGAGTGCCGTCGAGGCCGTCACCATCACATCGACGGTCCCGCCCATCGACTCCCGCATCGCGTCCAGGGTTCCCATGCCGGAATCGGTACCGAGATGCGATGCGTGAGTGCCGAGCCCGGCCGTCAGATGCCACGCATGGATCAAATGGTGGGCGGCACACGTCGTGAAGATCGCAGCGGTGGCGACCGCGAGCCGGTTGGCGCGAAACTGCCCGGTTCGCAACAGCCCTCGGATGATGAACAGCACGATCCCCGAGTACGCAGCAGCGGTGATCCCGTTGAGGATCACCACCCAGAGCCACCCGCTCACCGCGATCGCTCATCGGCTCGATACACCGGGCTCACGAATCGGTTCGAGTCGACGACGAGCACGATGCGACCCCCCAGGTTCGTAGCGCGTTGCACAGAATGATCGGACCGGGACCGGAATTCGGTACTTCACCACCGAAGACCCGCATTGACCAGCGTTTCAGCACATTGTGTTTCGCGAAGGTTATCGCAGTTCTTTTTACACTGCTGCCGTTCGGGCAGCCGAGAATCGGGCGTTTCGCCGGATAATCCGTACCTTCGGTCCGCCGCCGAACGAACGCGATGCGTCGGGTAAGAAGCTCTCATGCCCTTCGCCGATGAACTACTCGGTCCGGACGCAGCCCACACGCTGTTTCGGACCATTCGTACGGCTGCTCCGAACGCGGATCTGTCGTCGCTTCGAGAGTCGTCGGACGGGTTGGGCCCACTCGCACTCCGAGCCCGCGCCGACCTGCTGCGTGACGCGCTACTGACAGGGCTGCCGGGCGACTACGCCCAGTTCGCTCGGACCATCCGACTGGCCGCTGCAGATCCCGACTTTCGAGGCTGGTCCATCTGGCCCGTGACGAGTGCTGTCGCATCGAAGGCCGTCGACGAGCGCACTGCGACCGCGTTCGACGACGGGATGTCCTTGCTCGCCGAGCTCACCGGCCGACTGACCTCCGAATTCGCCATCCGGACCTTCCTGCGAACCGATCTGGATCGGGCTCTCGCCATCGCGTCCGAGTGGACGCAATCACCGGACGAACACGTTCGCCGCCTCGCGTCGGAAGGCACTCGACCGTACTTGCCGTGGTCGGTGAGAGTGCCCGAAATACTTGCGCGCCCCGGCGTGACCGTGCCGATTCTGGACAGGCTGTACCGAGACGACAGCGACTACGTTCGGCGGTCGGTTGCCAACCATCTCAACGACTTCAGCCGAGACATCCCGGATGTCGTCGTCGGGACCGCGGCGCGGTGGCTGGGCGAGCCGGACGCCAACACCGACCGGCTTGCGCGCCATGCGCTTCGGACGGTGATCAAGAAGGGGAACACCGACGCGCTCGCGTTACTGGGTTTCGCCCCGGCCGAACTCGAGGTGACGGGCCCTGCCGTGGACGTGGCCGAGCTGCAGATCGGCGACAGCCTGCAGTTCACCGCGAAAATCCGCAACGTCGGCGTCGAGCCCGCACAGATCGCGATCGACTACGTCGTCCACCACACCAAAGCGAACGGCGGGGTGACAGGGAAAACGTTCAAGCTGACGACCAAATCGGTCGCGCCCGGAGAGAGCATCGAGGTAGCGCGCCGACACTCGTTCAGAACGTTGACCACACGCACGTACTACCCCGGCCCGCACTCGATCGAGCTCCAGATCAACGGTGTGAGTTACGGTCTCGCGGAGTTCGTGCTCGTCCGCTAGCCGCGAGTTTTGTACCACGCACATGCGGCACATCGGCTACGTCCGTACGGTCGATGAGGTGCGTGGACAGTGGCGGTGGCTGGCGGTGGTGCTCGGCATCGCCGTGCTCGTCGCCACGCCCTCGGTGATCGAGCGCCTGCCCGTCGCCGCGTCGGACATCGGTGCGGCGGAACTGCTGTCTCGGGTCCAGTCCTCCACCGCAACAACGTATTCGGGCTACGCCCAGGCCGTTGGCGGCGTCACCCTGCCGGTCACCGACGGACTCGGCGGCCTACCGGATCTGCTGGGCGACACCACGACCCTGCGCGCCTGGTACCGCGCCCCGGACAGCTTTCGAGTCGACACCGTCCGCCTGGCCGGTGAACGCGGTCTCTACCGGTCCCCGGCTCTGCTGTGGAGATGGGACTACGAACAGAACACGGCCGTGGAAACCCCGGTCCCCGAACCGAGCCTGCGTCTGCCGCGCGAGGCCGACCTGCTGCCGCCGGAGCTCGGGCAGCGGTTGCTCAGTGAGGCGACCACCGACGAGGTCACCCGGCTGCCGACCCGCCGAATCGCCGGCCGGGACGCCCCTGGCCTGCGGCTCGTCCCCGCCGAGCCGCAGAGCACCATCACCGAGGTCGACGTGTGGGCCGACCCCGACAGCGGGCTGCCACTGCAGGTCGACGTGCTCGCCGGCGGGGCCGCTCGGCCTGTTGTCAGCACTGCATTCCTGGACTTCTCATCCGAGATGCCCGATGCCGACACCGTCCGTTTCGTCCCGCCCCCGGGAACCGATGTGCAGCAGCAGGACGGCCTCGACATCGCCTCGTTCGCCGACGGGATCGACTCTCCCCGTCTTCCGTCGACTCTGTCCGGACTGGATCTGCGGGCCCGCGACGAACCGGGATCCGTCGGGATATACGGCCGCGGAGTGACCGAGCTGATCGCCGCTCCGCTGCCGCGTCGCGCCGCGCGCGGGCTCGTCGACCAGTTGCGGGCCGCTCCCGGCGCAGTCGTGACCGGCGACAGCGTCGCACTGTCGATCGGACCGCTGAACGTCCTGATCACCGAGCCCGCCGGAGACCGCCGCCGATATCTGCTCTCCGGCACCGTCACCGCAGAAACCTTGGCCACCGCCGCCCAGCAGCTCGAAGGAGCAGCCACATGATCCGCACGACCGGCCTCACCAAGCGTTACGGATCGGTGCGGGCCGTCGACGGCGTCGACCTCGACGTACGCGCCGGCGACATCTACGGCTTCGTGGGCGCGAACGGCTCCGGCAAGACGACGACCGTGCGGATGCTGCTCGGGCTGGTCCTGGCCACCTCCGGGCAGATGCAGGTGCTCGGCGAGGAGATGCCGCGACGACGCAGGAGCGTGCTGCCGCGGGTGGGTGCGCTGATCGAGAACCCCGCCGCCTACCCCAACCTCTCCGGACGCCGGAACCTCACGCTGCTCGACGCGGCCGGCCCCGGTGGTTCCCGACGTACCAGGACCGCCCGCGTCGGCGAGGCCCTCGAGCAGGTGGGCCTCGCCGGGGTCGGACGCAGGCCGGTCAAGCAGTACTCGCTCGGCATGCGGCAACGCCTCGGCTTGGCCGCGGCGCTCATGCGCACCCCCGAGCTGCTGATACTCGACGAGCCGACCAATGGCCTCGATCCACAGGGGATCCTCGAGATTCGAGAGTTGTTGCTGGACTTGCATTCCCGGGGCACAACCATGTTCCTCTCGAGCCACCTGCTGGCCGAAGTGGAGCAATTGTGCGACCGCGTGGGAGTACTCGATCGAGGTCGCCTCGTTCTGCAGGATCAGCTCTCTGCATTCCAACAACCCACCGGCCGAGTGCTCGTGCGTACCCCCGACCCCGCCGACGCGGTGACGGTCCTGTCCGATGTGGAGGACGCCACCGTGCTCGAGCGCGACGGGCAACAGCTCGTGATCGAACACCCTGATCCGGCCCTGCTCAATCGACTGCTCGTCGAAGGCGGGGTCCGGGTGAGCGAGTTGAGCCCGCAGCAGATGAGCCTCGAGCAGTCGGTGCTGGCGGTCACCGGTGCCAGCTCGGACCGAGTCGACGGTCCCGCTGGCCCTCGCGACGGTTCCGTCCGATCGGAGGTGACCGCATGATCGGCGTCGAACTGCGCGCGATGCTTCGCCGACCCCGCACCTGGGTCGTCATTCTCCTGCTGAACCTGCTGCCCACCATCGTCGCGGGCCTGCTGGCCCTCACCGACGTCGGTCCGCGTCCCGGCGACGGCCCTGCCTTCCTGTCCGCGGTGACCACGAACGGCCAGCTCTTCCCACTCGCCGCTCTCGCCATCGTGCTCCCGCTGTTCCTGCCCGTCGCGGTGTCGGTCATCGCCGGCGATTCCGTCGCCGGGGAGGCCCAGGCCGGCACCCTGCGCTACCTGCTGGCCCGCCCGGTGGGACGAACGAAGCTGTTGGTCGCGAAGCTGATATCGGTGGCTGCGTTCGTGCTGCTGGCAGTGGTCATCGTGGCAGCCGTTGCATACTTCGTCGGCACGACGCTGTTCGACACCACGTCGTTGGCCGGAGTGTCGAGCGTGTCCGGCACGGTACTGACCGACGAACAGGTCGCCGTGCGCACAGTCATCGCCGTGCTCTACGTGACGCTGTCGATGCTCGGAGTTGCCGCCATGGGGCTGTTCCTGTCGACCCTGACCGACTCGCCACTCGCGGCGACGCTGGGCGCGTTGGCCTTCCTCATCGCCAGCTCGCTACTGCTGACGCTGGACGCCGCCGACGCCATCGCGCCGTACCTTCCGACGCGGTACTGGCTGGCCTTCGTCGATCTCTTCCGCGACCCGGTGCCGACGCGGGACCTGGTGCGCGGCGTCGGTCTGCAGGGCGTCTACGTCGTCGTGCTCCTGGGGGCCTCGTGGGCGAATTTCACGACCAAGGACATCACGAGCTGAGACGGCTGCAGTCGGCTGCGCCGAGCTCGACGGTAGAGCTGCCGTCCAACTGGGCCGAGACCATCGCGCCGACGAGAGGATCACGGGGCAGGTTTCCGTGGTCGACGGCCGAGTCCGCGCACACGCTCTGGACGGGGATGTCGATCGCGCCGTCGAGTTGGGCCGAGTTCGGCGGGGTCACCACCTGATCCAGTTCGGTCCAGATCGACACCCACTGCGGCCCGTCCGGCGTCTCGTCGCCCGAGTTCAAGCCGGCCAGCACGGAGCTGTTCGGGGCCAGCTGTTGGCAGGCGATCGGGCACCGGTCGGGCAGGACCTGGGCAGCCAGACCCGCCACCTGGGTGCCGTGGTGCGGGGAGCCGAGGGTCACGATGCGTCGAGCCTGCTCGGCACCGCCCAGATCGGCAGCCCAGATCCGGGCCACCACCCCGCCGGCGGAATAGCCGACGACGTCGACCGAGGTCGCTCCCGTCCGAGTCAGAGCCGCGTCGACGGCGTCGCGCAGCGTCTGCGCCTGTGCGGTCAGGTCGCCGACGCCACCATCGGGCAGGGCCACGACGGTGGCGTCGCGGCCGTTCTCCCGTAGTTCCGCCGCGAGCACCTCGAGAGCATCGGTGGATCCGCCGAACCCGGGGACCAGTAATACCGGGCCGGGAACCGACTGGTCGACGCTCGCGACGGGGTCGTTCGTGGACCGCGATTCGACGAAGGCCGCCACGGCCACGACGAGCCCGATCAGGACGAGAGCGAGTACGACGTACGCGAGGCGACGACGGGCCGGGGCGAGGGAGGCGAACACCTCGTCCAGTGTGCCCGTCGACGGTGGTGCGGAAGGTCAGGGTGTCTGCGGTTCAGCTTTTTATGGCGGTGATCGCGTCGACAGCGATGACGACGGTGACGTAGGGAGACCCTGTGGGGACTTCGGTGAGGGCGACGGTGATGAAGCCACCGTCCTCATCGTTGTTGTCCACGGCCCCGATCTTGCCGACATGCTGGTGTCCGTCGATGGTGCTGATTCGGACGGGGGTTTCGGTGTCGGACTAGTTGGTGAAGATGACGGCGTCGATCATGTGGGTGTTCCTGTTCGTTCGGTGATGGATGTCGCGGGGTCCGCGACGCTGACGAGTCCGACGCTCACCGGAGCGGAATACGAAAAAGCCCCTCACAGATTTGTATCGGTGAGGGGCTGAGTCTGAGCCGCCTAAGAGAATCGAACTCTTGACCTTTTCATTACGAGTGAAATGCTCTACCGACTGAGCTAAGGCGGCGTGCCTTTCGGCGTTGGTGAGTCTAACGGAGCATCGGGTCGAAACGAAAATCGCCCTCCCTGACGGTCAGCCCGCGAGGCCGAGTCCTTCCGCAGGCCCGCCGAGGATCGTCTTGACGTGCCTGGTCAGGTCGTCGGCGAGCACTTCGGTCTCCCCCGCCTCCAGGGCGTCGAGCACCTGGCGCACCACGTCGCGTGGGTCGTTCTTCGGGACGTCGAGTTCGGCGATCATGTCGGTGTCGGTGTACCCGAAATGCACCCCGACAACGAGGGTTCCCTGCGGTGCGAGCTCGAGCCGGAGCGAGTTGGTGGCCGACCAGATCGCCGCCTTCGATGCCCCGTAGGCACCTGCACCGCCGAGCCACGACAGCACCGAGTGAATGTCGACCAACGCCCCGCCGCCGTTTGCCTTCAGTATCGGAGCGAACTCTTGCGCGATTCGCAGCGCGCCGAAGACATTGGTCTCGAACACCGCGCGAATGTCGTCGATCGACGTCGTCAGCAACGGTGTCGTTCCGGGAGCGCCGGCGTTGTTGAAGACGATCGACACATCGGACGCGATATCGGCAAGTGCGGCAACGGAATCCGCGTCGGTGACATCGAGAGCAACGGGAACCACCCGAGGATCCGAGTCCTCTCGCGGGCTCCTCGCAGTCGCGTACACCTTCGTTGCCCCACGCTCGAGCAATGCGTCGACTGTCGCCTTGCCCAGACCGCGCTGACCGCCGGTCACCAATACCGTTGCTCCCGAAACAGACACCATCGAACTCACCCTTACGACAGAGGTTAAATGCTTTTGACTCTGTCAGTAGTAATTGACCAGTTCGACATAGTCAAATACTGTTCACTTATGTCACAGTCGCCGACGGAGCGCTTTCACCTCGCACCGGCACCCGCCGGACTGCAGGTGGTTCAGAATCTGCTCAACACGCGAGCCATCGACGCGTACGGCCTCCCCGACCTCCTAGCGGACGGGAAGGCAGCATCGCTCGTGTGGGAGACCGCGCTGTCGGACGACGATGCGGCCACGCTGCGGGCTCTGCGCTCGGATGTCGAAGCGGCCATTGCCGGCGACCTGCCCACGCGTCCGGCCGTCCGAGCGGAACTTCTACCGGGCGGCGACGGCACCGTACGACTGATGCCGACCGGCACCGGGACCGACTACATCGCGTCGAGAATGTGGTCCGAAGTGCTTCTCGCCCAACAAGCGGACACGTGGCGTCGACTCAAGCGATGCAAGAACGAGGCATGTGGATCTGCCTTCTACGACCGCTCCCGCAACAACAGCGGCGTCTGGCACGACGTGAAGACGTGCGGCAATGTCGCCAATCTTCGCGCTTCGCGGGCGCGGAAAAAAGCGATGGACTAACGCAGGACATCCCCGAGCGTCGCGACCATCGCATAGATCGCAAATTTGGGTTTTGCGTTGACAGCCAACGACTCTCGGCATTCGAGGATCGCCTCGATACTTTTCAGCAGAGCCTCGGGCGGTACGGCCTTTGCCATTCGCTCGACCTGCTCGGCCATGTCGGGGTGCGTAGCCGTCGCGGTCGAGCCGTACGAACGCGCGAGCGCGTCGCGGTACAGGCCCACCAGGTCCATCAACGCCCGGTCCAGCGAGTCGCGGCCGGTTCTGGTGGCGCGAGACTTCTGCCGCTTCTCGAGGTCCTTGAGCACTCCGGCCGAGCCACGCAATGCTCCGGCAGCGCCCTTACCTGTACCTCCAGCTCCGAGGGCCGTGCGCAATTCCTCGGTCTCGGCCTCGTCACGAGTGGCACTCATTTCCTTGGCCTCGTCCTCGGCGGCCTTCACCAGTTCCTCGGCTGCGAGGTATGCCTGATTGGGACGGGCCGCGGCCGACGCCAGGGCAAGTGCCCGCTTGCGTCGCGCCCGCGCGTCCTCGTCGGTGGCGAGTCGGCGTGCTCTGCCCACGTGGCCGCCGCTGATCGACGCGGCCCACTCCGCGGTCTCGGCGTCGAGCTTGTCGCGGGTCTGCAGCACCTGCGCGATGGCAGGCACCGTGGGCGTCACCAACGAGACGTGCCGGCAGCGTGAGCGCAGCGTCACCGAGATGTCCTGCGGATCGACCGACGGAGCGCACAACAGGAACACCGTCCGAGCGGGCGGCTCCTCGACGACCTTGAGCAGCACGTTTCCGGCACCCTCGGTGAGTCGATCGGCATCCTCGACGACGACCACCTGCCACAGACCGGTGCTCGGCCGACGCGACGCGACCGAGACGATGTCTCGCATCTCCTTGGTACTGATGCTCAGACCCTCCGGGATGACGCGTCGCACATCGCCGTGAGTGCCTGCCATCGTCGTCGAACACGCCTGACAATGCCCACACCCCGGAATGCCCTCGGTGGTGCACTGCAACGCCGCAGCGAAGCACAGGGCGGCGATGGAACGCCCGGACCCGGGAGGGCCGGTGAAGAGCCACGAATGCGTCATCGCCGACGAGTCGACGCCCGTACGAGCAGCCACTGCTGCAGCCGTCAGATCGGCCTCGACATCTTCCTGACCGACCAAACGATCGAACACACCCGCCATGCTGGCAACCCTAACGGTTGGGACCGACTACTCCCGGCGCACTGTTCCCGGACACTGCCGAACTCGAAGCTGTGGACGTGATCGCTGCCGATTCCATCCACAACTTCGAGTTCGCGAGCTACTCGCCGTCGGTCTTCTTCGCCGGTGCCTTCTTGGCAGCAGCCTTCTTCGTCGTCGTCTTGGCCGCCGTCGTCTTCGTGGCGGTCTTCTTGGCTGCAGCCTTCTTGGCCGGAGCCTTCTTCGCAGCAGCCTTCTTGGCCGGAGCCTTCTTCGCAGCGGCCTTCTTCGCCGGAGCCTTCTTCTTCACCGGGCCACGAGCACGCCTGTCCGCCAACAACTCCGACGCGCGATCGTCGGTGATCGTCTCGACCTCGTCGTCCTTGCGCAGACTTGCGTTGGTCTCGCCATCGGTGACGTACGGCCCGAATCGACCGTCCTTGATCACCATCGGCTTCTCACTGATCGGGTCGACGCCCAGTTCCCGCAGCGGCGGCTTGGCCTCGCCCTGACGGCCCCGACGCTTGGGCTCGGCGTAGATCTTCAGAGCCTCTTCGAGACTGACCGTGAACATCTGATCCTCGTCGGCGAGCGAGCGAGAGTCGGTGCCCTTCTTCAGATACGGGCCGTAGCGGCCGTTCTGCGCGGTGATCTCTTCCTTGGACTCGGGATCGACACCGACGACGCGTGGCAACGACAGCAGCTTGAGCGCATCCTCGAGCGTGATCGTCGCCAGATCCATCGACTTGAGCAACGAACCGGTCCGCGGCTTGGGGCCGGTGGCCTTCTTCGCTGCAGCCTTCTTGGCCGGTGCCTTCTTGGCCGCGGCCTTCTTCACCGCAGTCTTGACGCCACCGCCGCCATCACCGTCGTTGCCGGACGGCACCGGGACGATGTCGGGCTCGGGGGGCGTGGGTTCAGGTTCCGGCTCGGGCAGGATCTCGGTGACGTAGGGCCCGAAACGGCCTTCCTTCGCCACGATGTCGTGGCCGGTCAGCGGATCCACACCGAGCTTGCGGCCCTCTTGTGGTGTGGCGAAGAGCTTTTCGGCGAAATCGATCGTCAGCTCGTCCGGCGGCAGATCGTCGGGCAGGTTGGCGCGCTGGCTGATCGGATCGCCGTCCGGATCGTCGTCGTTCTTGACCATGCGCTCGAGGTACGGACCGTAACGGCCCACGCGCACATGGATTTCGCGCCCCTCGGAGTCGTCGAACAGACGAATCGAGTTGATGGTGCGCGCATCGATGTCTTCGAGGTTCTGGCCCACCATCTTCTTCAGGCCACCCGAGCGCGCCACCGAACCTTCGGCACCGGTCTCGCCGCCGAAGTAGAAGCTCTGCAGCCAATCTCCGCGCCGCTCACGGCCTCCCGCGATCGCGTCGAGATCGTCTTCCATACCTGCGGTGAAGTCGAAGTCCACCAGACGCCCGAAGTGCGCTTCCAGCAACGCAATCACCGAGAACGCCACCCACGACGGCACGAGAGCGCTGCCACGCTTGTAGACGTAACCGCGGTCGAGGATCGTCTTGATGATCGACGAATACGTCGACGGCCGACCGATTCCCAACTCTTCGAGCGTCTTGATCAGCGACGCCTCGGTGAATCGAGCAGGCGGGTTGGTGGTGTGACCGTCGGGATCGAGCTTGGTGGCCGTCACCGCCTGGCCGGCCTTCAACGCGGGCAGACGCGACTCGGCGTCGTCGGTCTGACCGCCTGCCTCGTCGTCGACGCTCTCGACGTAGGCCTTGAGGAAGCCCGCGAACGTGATGGTGCGACCCGACGCGGAGAACGTGCACTCCTCGCCGGTACCGGCGGTTCCGGTGATGCGCAGCGTAAGCGTGGTGCCGCGTAGATCGGCCATCTGCGACGCGACCGTGCGCTGCCAGATCAGCTCGTAGAGCCGGAACTCGTCGGTCTGCAGCGCCGAATGCAGCTGCCCGGGAGTCTGGAACACGTCACCCGAGGGGCGGATGGCCTCGTGCGCCTCCTGCGCGTTCTTGACCTTGCGGGTGTACTGCCGCGGAGTGGGGTGCACGTACTCCGGGCCGTACAGCTCGGTCGCCTGCGCCCGTGCCGCGGAGACCGCAGACGCGGACAGCGACGTCGAGTCGGTACGCATGTAGGTGATGTAGCCGTTCTCGTACAGACGCTGCGCGACACGCATGGTCCGCTCGGAACTGAACCGCAGCTTGCGGCCGGCCTCCTGCTGCAGCGTCGACGTCATGAACGGCGGGTACGGCTTACGCGTGTACGGCTTGTCCTCGGCGGACGCGACGGTGAGGTCGACGCCTTCCAGCGCGTCGGCGAGGCGTCGGGCATGCGGTTCGTCGAGAACGGTGACCGACTCGGTCTTGAGCTTGCCGTCGGGACCGAAGTCGCGGCCGGCGGCGACGCGGTTGCCGTCGACGTTGACCAGCCGAGCTCCGAAACTGCGCGGGCTCGCCTCGGCCCCGGCGTCGAGGGTGGCAGAAATATCCCAGTACTCGGCGCTACGGAACGCCATCCGCTCGCGCTCACGCTGGACGATGATGCGGGTGGCCACGGACTGCACACGGCCTGCCGACAGCTTCGGCATGACCTTCTTCCACAGCACCGGGCTGACCTCGTAGCCGTAGAGACGGTCGAGGATGCGGCGGGTTTCCTGTGCGTCGACGAGGTCTTGGTCGAGGTCGCGAGTATCGGCGGCGGCCGCGAGGATCGCCGGCTTGGTGATCTCGTGGAAGACCATGCGCCGAACGGGGACTTTGGGGTTCAGGGTCTCGAGGAGATGCCAGGCGATGGCCTCACCCTCGCGGTCGGGGTCAGTGGCGAGATACAGCTCGTCGGCGTCCTTGAGCAGGCTCTTGAGCTCTGCGACCTTGCCCTTCTTCTCGGGCGAGACGACGTACAGGGCCTCGAAGTCGTGGTCGACGTCCACGCCCAGACGTGCCCACGGCTCGCCCTTGTACTTGGCGGGCACGTCGGCAGCACCACGCGGAAGGTCGCGAATATGGCCGACCGAGGCCTCGACGACATAGTTGCTCCCGAGGTAGGGAGCGATCTTTTTGGCCTTGGTCGGAGACTCGACGATGACCAGACGACGCGGCTCGGCGGAGCTGTCCCCCGAGCCGTTGTTACGTGCTGCCACCTTGCTGCCGAACCTTCCCTAGTGCGTTTTCACAAGCAGATTTGCCTGCCCCACTCCTAACAGACTGACATACGTCGAGCAAATACTCGCAGATCAGTCATTCATCCTCCTACTCAGCGTGGGGCCAATTGGTACGTGCGTCCACATTCGCAGGAGCCTCGCCGACGTTCTCGGTGAGGCGCAACAGCCGACGTCGGCCGGTGATTCGAAGGCCGGGATTGGACCCGCGGGTGCCGATCAGAGTCGGCGCGATGCCCGCGCGCATCAACGATTGAGCGAGGACCGCATGAGTCTCCGGCGCGTGCGGATCGAGGCCGAGTACGTAGCGTTCCCCCTCCGCCTCGGGACGCCCCGACGCGAGCACCCATGCCCGCAACTCCCGAGAACCGGGCACCCACCCGGGAGGCACGGCCTTCACCGCGCCCTTGGTCCACAACGACGCCAGCGCGGACAGTTCCGGAACCGACGCGGTGCGGACGAGAGGACGGTCTTCTTCGGACCGTCCCAGCTCTGCCGACAGACCACATTGTTCGATCAACTCAGCAATGGCATCGGCCCGCCACTGCGCGTCGACGACGACAGAGATGCGTGCCGATCCCGAGGACGTGACGACATGGCCGGTGGCAGCCAGCAGTCCGCTGAGATCGGTCACCGCGGGCGGCAACGACTCGGCAGAGAAGAAGGACAGCTGGTTCACAGCATGGACATTAGGACATCGACACCGGCAGAGACTGCTTTCGACTCTTCCTGGTGGTTCGCCACGAACGAAACATCCCCCTTTCTCGAACGGCTTTTGACGGCCGATCGAGAAAGGGGGATGAAGGTTCTCGTCTCCGAGGAGAAAAGAATCAGACTGCGCGAACGCCCGTTGCCTGAGGACCCTTGGTGCCCTGGCCGACCTCGAACTCGACGCGCTGGTTCTCCTCGAGGGTGCGGAAGCCGCTGCCCTGGATCTCGGAGTAGTGAACGAAAACGTCAGCGGAGCCGTCTTCTGGTGCGATGAATCCAAAGCCCTTTTCGGCGTTGAACCACTTCACAGTTCCCTGTGCCATGCTTTTCCTTCTCTTTCTAACACCGGATTCGATGGAGCGCACTTTCGATCCATCGGGCCGGTTCCGACCGCTGCACTTGTACGAATCCCCCTCAGGATTCCCCCTGATGGACGAGCTCTCCCAGTACCGCGCCCGCAACATAAGATCCTGCGAAGCGTAGAACGAACACAGAAGCTGCGACCGCGTCAAGTGAACCATGAACTCCGCGTTCGCAACAGTCGAAAACCGACCCTTTTCGAACAAATTGCCCGTCTTGTAACAACACACAACGCCGGACGGGTGGAATGCGGCTCTCACCAGGGGTCGAGCCGCTCGTTTCGGGTCCGCGATAGCATGAGGACCCCAGGTCGCGTAAAGCCCAGGAGTGGAGCCTGCGGAACGACCCAGCAAGCCCGAAGGGCTGGCCAGTAGATCGAACGAATGCATGGAGAGCGGCAGTGAGCGAGAAGCATCCGCACGACGGTGCGGATGTCCGGAGTTACGGGCAGCGGCTGCTGGATCGAGTGTTGGCCGGTACCCCCGCCGACGACGGCCCCGTCACGCACGTCGCCGAGATGCCGGCTCGGTCGTCCAGTTTTGCACCATGGCCGTCGTGGGTCGGCCCGGAAGTGGTGCAGGTGATCACCTCTCGGGGCATCGCACAACCGTGGACGCATCAGGCCCGGGCCGCGACGCTCGCCGCCGAGGGCAGCCATGTGGTGCTCTCGACGAGTACCGCGTCGGGCAAATCGTTGGCCTATCAGCTGCCCATTCTGACGACGCTGGCCGCCGACGCCCGGGCGACGGCTCTGTATCTCGCACCGACCAAGGCCCTCGGAGCCGATCAGCTACGCACCACCATCTCGATCACCGACGAGTTACGTTCGCTGTCAGACGATCTCGCCGAGGTGTTTCCCAGCTCGTACGACGGCGATACCCCGATCGAGATTCGGCAGTGGGCCAGAACCAATGCGCGCTGGATCTTCACCAATCCCGACATGTTGCACCTGGGCATCCTCGGCGCGCACGAGCGATGGTCGCGTTTCCTGCGCAACCTGCGCTACGTGGTAGTCGACGAATGTCATTACTACCGAGGTGTTTTCGGCTCCAACGTCGCCCTGGTACTCCGTCGGTTGCGACGCCTCTGCGCGCGCTACGGAGCGTCTCCGGTGTTCGTTCTCGCCAGTGCCACGACTTCGGAGCCGGGACGCGCTGCCGGTCGACTCATCGGAGCGCCCTGCGAGGAGATCACCGAGGACGGCTCGCCCCACGGAGCGCGTACCGTCGCACTCTGGGAACCGCCGCTGCTCAAGGAGATCACCGGCGAGAACGGTGCGCCGGTACGCAAATCGGCGGGGGCCGAGGCGTCGCGCATCATGGCGGATCTGTTGATCGAGGGTGCGCGGACACTCGCGTTCGTACGGTCCAGGCGCGGAGCCGAGGTCACTGCGTTGGGGACCCAGAGAATTCTCGCCGACGTCGATCCGCAACTGGTCCGACGCGTCGCCGCTTATCGCGCAGGCTATTTGGCCGAGGATCGTCGCAAACTCGAACGCGACCTGTCCGACGGCACCCTGCTGGGAGTGGCCACCACCAACGCACTCGAACTCGGCGTCGACATCGCCGGTTTGGACGCCGTCATCGTCGCCGGTTTCCCGGGGACCGTCGCGTCGTTCTGGCAGCAGGGTGGGCGCGCCGGACGACGCGGAGAGGGCTCACTGTTGGTACTCGTCGCACGCGACGACCCATTGGATACCTACTTGGTGCATCACCCGGCAGCCCTGCTGGACAAGCCGGTCGAGGCAACCGTCACAGACCCGACCAATCCGTATATTCTTGCTCCCCAATTGCTTTGCGCCGCAGTCGAACTACCGATCACCCTAGCCGAGGCCGAAGCACTGAGCGCGGAATCGGTACTCGAAGAGCTCGAGCTCAAGGGCTACGTGCGCAAGCGTCCCCACGGGTGGTTCATCACCCCCGAGGGGCAGCAACTGTCTCCGCACGGTGCGGTCAACATTCGCGGCGGCACGGGCGTGCAGGTCGCCATCGTCGACGGCGAGTCCGGCCGCATGCTCGGCACCGTCGACGGCGGACGTGCCCCTGCCACAGCACATCCCGGTGCGGTGCACATTCATCAGGGCGAATCCTTCGTGGTCGACGAGCTCGATCTCGAGGCCGGCCTCGCGCTGGTGCATGCCGAACAACCCGAGTGGAACACCTCGGCGCGCGAGATCACCGACATCGCGATCACCGCGGTGCACGAATCCGTCGACTACGGCGAGGTCCGCGTCGCGCTGGTGCAGGTGAACGTCACCCATCAGGTGGTGGGATATCTCCGACGCCTCCCCTCGGGCGAGGTCCTCGATTCCATCGAACTCGACATGCCGGCGCAGACCCTGGACACCCGCGCCGTCATGTACACCATCACCCCGGAGTTGTTGGAGCACAGCGGTGTTCCGTTCGAGCGATTCCCCGGATCGCTGCACGCGGCCGAGCACGCCGCCATCGGCTTGCTGCCGTTGGTCGCGACCTGCGATCGATGGGACATCGGTGGAGTGTCGACGGCATTACACCCCGACACCGGGCTCCCGACAGTCTTCGTTTACGACGGTTACGACGGCGGAGCAGGCTTCGCAGACCGCGGACACGTGGCCATCGCCGACTGGCTCGCCGCCACCAAGGACGCCATCGTCTCCTGCGAGTGTCAGACCGGTTGCCCGTCATGCGTGCAATCCCCGAAATGCGGAAACGGTAACGACCCCCTGGACAAAGAGGGTGCCGTTCGAGTGCTGACCGCAGTGTTGGCGGCGATTACTCGGGAGCCGTGAGCCTCGGGTTCGGCGCAAACGCGCGCGCATTTGTCATACGCGCGCAAATTGCCGGGGTTTGGCGGCGAATACGACCCATTTTCAGCAAAGGCGCGCGCGTTTGCGGTATGGGGACACACCACCGCCCTGGACACCCTGCCGCGTAGCCACATTCGGCGCTACGACGGCTCAGTCTTGTTGCGGATGGACAGTGCCGCGGCAGACGATCGGATGTGTTCTTCGGCCGACTGCATTGCACGCTCCGCATCACCGGCTTCGACTGCGGCCAGGATCTGTCGATGTTCGGCTTTCAGCGTGTCGGCCAACGAGTCCCAATCGTCGATCTCCAGCAACGCGGCGAGGATGGGCGCACGCATCGATTCCCGGATCGCTGCGGTGAGCGACGCAACGAAGTCGTTACCCGAGGCCTCGGCCAAGGCGATGTGAAAATTCGTGTCGGCGTCGTTGAATACCTCTCGGGTGACTCCCTGCGTTTCCATGATCTCGACGGCGTCTCGGGCCTGTGCGAGTTTGTCCTGATCGGGGGCCACCGCGGCGAGGTGAACACTTGCCCGCTCCAGAGCGACTCGTGTGCTGATCAAGTCGTCGATCCGAAAATTGGTCAGTGCAACGTGTAGGCGAAGCAGTCGCGTGAGCGCTTGACGCGGCAAGGCCGCGACGAATGTGCCGGCCCCCGGTCCTGATCCCGGTGACGACCGCAGAATTCCGCTGCTCTCGAGGACGCGAACCGCTTCACGAACCCCTGCGCGGCTGACGTCCAGTTGAGCCGCGAACTCGCGCTCGGGCGGTAGTGGATCTCCGACGCGGAGGTCACCGGCCATGATCCGTTCTTCGATCGCATCGATGACCAGTTCGTGTGCGCGGGCCCGCCTGACCGGCTTCCACTGCAGCGGTTCCTCCCGCCCCTGTCCTGCATCGATAGACATACTCGCCATCCAACCAGAATCTTCGCTGTGTGCTGAGCCTCTTGACCGCATCGAGTGTGATCCATACCATTCGTCGTAAGGTCAGACCTCACAAACAATGAGGGTCTACGAAGGAGCAGCTGTGTACACACCCGAACTCCAACCGCTCGCGGGCAGCATCGGATTGTCCGCAGCGGTGGCGTGCCTGCCGCTGCTGACGGTCTTCGTCGCGTTGGGCGTCCTGCGATGGAAAGCGCACTTCGCCGGATTGGCCGGACTCGCCGTCGCACTGGCGGTGGCGATCTTCGCGTACGACATGCCGGTGAACCTCGCCGGCCTGTCGGCCACACAGGGCTTCGTGTTCGGGTTGTTCCCGATCGTGTGGATCGTGATCTGCGCAATCTGGCTGTACGAGCTGACCGTGGCGAGCGGGCGATTCGACGACCTGCGGCGCATCATCGACGCCATTTCCGACGATCCGCGCATCCAGGCCATCATCATCGCGTTCGGCTTCGGCGGACTCCTGGAAGCCCTCGCGGGATTCGGTGCTCCCGTCGCCATCACCGGTGTCATGCTTCTGGCCATCGGCTTCGCGCCGATGCGCGCAGCCGTAGTCGTACTGCTGGCCAACACCGCGCCGGTTGCCTTCGGTGCCATCGGCATTCCGATCCTTACTGCCGGAAACCTGACGGGCATCGACTACCACGAGATCGGCGCCTACGTGGGCCACCAAACTCCGTTCATCGCCTTGTTCGTACCGCTGTTCATCGCGTTCCTCACCGATGGTCGACGCGGTGTCGCACAGACGTGGCCGGTCGCCGTGGCCGTCGGTGTCGTGTTCGCCATTGCCCAGTGGGTCAGCGCAACCTGGATCTCGGTCGAGTTGACCGACATCATCGCCTCGCTGGCGGGCATAGCCGCAGCAGTCGTCGTTCTGCGGTTCTGGAAGCCGACCGGATCCGACGAAGCCCGTGAGCGCATCCTCCTGGCCCGAGATGCCGACCTCGAACCTGGAAGCTCGGGCACTGCTCCGATCACGCCGGCCCCGATCACACCTGCACCCGTCGCCACCCGCACCCTCGAAGCCGCTCCCCTGACGGCGCAGCGCGTGTGGCTCGCACTGTTCCCCTATCTGCTGATCATTGCGGTGTTCTCCGTGGCCAAACTGTGGTCCCCGGTCACTCGATTCCTGGCATCGACCGACATCGCCGTACCGTGGCCCGGTCTCGACGGCAAGATCCTCACCGCCGCCGGTTCCCCGGCCACCACCACGATCTACAAGTTCACCTGGCTGTCCACTCCGGGGACGCTGCTCCTGATCTGCGGTGTCATCGTTGCCGCCGTCTATCGCGTCAGCGCTCCCGATGCCGCCCGTTTGTTCGGGACCACCCTGATCAAACTCCGATTCTCCGCACTCACCGTCGGCGCGGTCCTTGCCCTCGCCTACGTGATGAACCAGTCCGGCCAGACCATCACCATCGGGACGTGGATTGCCGGCACCGGGGCATTCTTCGCCTACCTCTCCCCGATACTGGGGTGGCTGGGAACCGCCGTCACCGGCTCGGACACCAGCGCCAACGCGTTGTTCGCGACGCTGCAGCAGACCGCGGCAATCAATGCCGGCATCGATCCCACCCTGCTGGTTGCCGCCAACACTTCGGGTGGTGTGGTGGGAAAGATGATCAGTCCTCAAAACCTCGCCATCGCCGCGACGGCGGTGGGTCTGGTGGGACGAGAGTCCGAGATATTCCGAAAAGTCATCTGGTGGAGTCTCGGCCTTTTGCTGGCCATCTGCCTACTGGTCGGACTGCAGAGTTCGGTACTGGCCTGGATGCTCCCCTGACCCGACATTGCCCACACTCACCGACACACTGCACAGAATCGAGACCATGACATGCCCATCACCCGGCAGATGCCCAAAGCCACCGACCTGCGCGAGGTCCTCTCGTTCAAGAAGCCCGATCTGAACCTGCGTCGGCGACGTCTGAACGCCGCGCTCACCATCGACGATCTCCGCACCATCGCCCGTCGACGCACCCCACGCGCGGCATTCGACTACACCGATGGTGCCGCCGACGCCGAGATCTCGCTCTCGCGGGCTCGTCAGGCCTTCCGCGACGTCGAATTCCATCCCTCGATCCTGCGGGACGTCTCCCACGTCGACACCTCGACGACGGTGTTCGGCGGGCCGTCCGCGCTCCCGTTCGGCATTGCACCGACGGGCTTCACTCGCCTGATGCAGACCGAGGGTGAATACGCCGGTTCTGCTGCCGCCGGCGCTGCGGGAATTCCGTTCTCCCTCTCGACGCTGGGCACCACGTCGATCGAGGACGTGAAGGCCACCAACCCGAACGGCCGAAACTGGTTCCAGCTCTACGTCATGCGTAACCGCGACATCTCGTTCGGACTGGTCGAACGCGCCGCGAAAGCAGGCTTCGACACCCTCCTATTCACGGTCGACACACCGGTCGCCGGGGCTCGCCTGCGAGACAAACGCAACGGGTTCTCCATTCCGCCGCAGTTGACCGCGTCGACCATCGCCAACGCCATTCCGCGTCCCTGGTGGTGGTGGGACTTCCTCACCACGCCCAAGCTGGAGTTCGCGTCGCTGACCTCTACCGGCGGCACGGTCGGAGAGCTGGTCGATTCAGCGATGGATCCCTCCATCTCGTTCGAGGATCTCGACGTCATCCGTAAGATCTGGCCCGGCAAGTTGGTCGTCAAAGGTGTTCAGTCGGTGGCGGATTCGGCGCGCCTGGCCGAACTGGGTGTGGACGGCATCGTTCTGTCCAATCACGGAGGCCGACAACTCGATCGGGCTCCCGTCCCCTTCCACCTGCTGCCGCAGGTCGTCCGTGAAGTGGGTCCCGACTTCGAGGTGGCCGTCGACACGGGCATCATGCACGGTTCCGACATCGTCGCCTCCATCGCAATGGGCGCATCGTTCACGCTCGTCGGCCGGGCGTATCTGTACGGCCTGATGGCCGGTGGCCGAGCCGGCGTCGACCGCATGATCGACATCCTGCGCGAAGAAATCGTGCGCACCATGCAACTGCTGCAGGTCAATTCACTCGCGGAGCTGACCCCGGAGCATGTGACTCAGCTGACTCGATTCGCTCCCCTGCAATCAGGTGCGCGCACCTTCACATCGAGCTGACCGCTGCGGACGGACCGTCGCTGCCGGGGTTCGAGGCCGGGGGCGACGTATCGGCCACGGGTTCGGGTCCTCGGGCGGGGGTCGAGGCCGGGTTTCACCGCAAACGCGCGCGCATTCGCTGAACGCGCGCGAATTCGTCGGCTCGAACGGGGCGATTCCGCTCGCACCTGACAAACGCGCGCGCGTTTGCGGATTCGGGCGGGCGGCGGGCGGGCGGGCCGGCGGGCGGGGGCCCGGACTCACTCCGGCCCCGCCCGCGCCGTCGCGGTGGCGTCGGACATTCCGAAGCGTCCGAGGAACACCGGCTGCCCCACCGTCACGATCACATCCCACTCGTCGATCGTGCACTCCCGCAACTCCGTTCCCATTCGCATCGCCAATGTCCGCGCCGTCTCACAAGCATCGGACACCCCGCGATCGAGTGCGCCCGCCCCGGCCAATGCAGCGAGATCGGCAGCCGACTGCGCCTGATGACGAGCGCCCACCGCCGAGCCGACGTGGATCACCATCACCACGACGGCGATCAACGCCGACATCGCCAGTGCCGCCAACACCGTCGCCCCACCCTCGTCATCACGCACACCTGATCTCATTCCGCTGCAACCGGTTCCGCAGCAGCAACGGCCTCCGCCGACAACGTCAGTCCCGGGAGCGGACTCTCCACCTCCACCCGCGCGACGAAGAATTCACCGTCTTCGCGCACCGTGATCCGAGCACCCTCCGGCGCAACCTGCTCCCCTACCGAGACAGCCCGGGTCGCATCACCTCTCGCCGCCAATCGAGCCGCTTCCCGCGCAGCGTCGACGCAGCCGATGTGCATCGTCACCGACACGATCGCACCGATACACACCACGATCACTGCGACGATGGACGCGACGGCGATCGCCGCCTCCACCGTCACAGCCCCGTCCTCACCGCCCGGAATCAGACGGCTGTGTTGAGCGCTCGATCGATGATCCCCGTCAGCGCGGTCACGATACTGTCCCCCGTCACCACCGTGTAGAGCACCGCGCCGAACGCCGCGGCGGCGATGGTGCCGATCGCGTACTCCGCGGTCGACATACCGTCGTCCTCCACACCGAACAATGCGATTCGAGTCTTGATCTCCTGCAGTGCATTCCCCATCATGACGCTTCCCCTCCCAGTATTCCGGCGCGGCGTGTCCGCACCGGACGATTCGTTGTTCGGCGGTCACATCAGACCGCCGCCCAGAACATTGCCCGCAAGGCCGATCACCACGGGGACGATGCCCAGGCAAATGAAGGCGGGCAGAAAACACAGACCCAGCGGTCCGCTGATCAGCACACCGGCCCGTTCGGCCGCAGCCGCCGACGCGTCCTCGGCCCGAGTTCGTTGGGTGGCAGCCAGTTCCGTCATCGCCGACGCCATGGACGACCCGGCCCGGGCGGATCGTCGCGCAATTCGTGCCAGCGCCTCGGTCTCCGGATCCTTCGCCACCGCGTCCCATGCCGTCGCCGCGTCGGCCCCCAGCTCGAGCAGATCAGCGGCTTTGCGCAGAGCGACACCGAATGCGGGCGGAGCGGAGTGGGCTGCGGCCGCAGCGGCAGTCGAGATCGGGAGTCCGGAACGCAGACACGCAGCGAGAAGGTCGAACGTCGTCGCCACTGCGAGCGGATCGGGTCCGGAGTCGTCGACGGCTTCTGCCGTCGAAAGCCCCGCAACCTCCACACGTGCCAACCCGCCACGGGTAGCGGGGACGACGACCAATGCCGTTGCCAGACAAAGCGTGATCGCCCACGTCATGTCGTCACCTTGCCGGTGATCGCATCGGTCCACAGCAGACCTGCGCAGCCGAGAGCGGTTCCGATGAGGAGCAGGATTCCGCCCAGCCCGCCGCCCAGCAGTATGCGCAGCGGATCGGCCCCCATCAGTTGCCCGAGCGCGACCCCGAGGACGGGCAGTCCAGCCAACACCAATGCAGTAGCGCGGGCCCCTGCGAGCGACGCCTCGGTTCGTTCCCGGAATCGCCTACGTCCGAGCAGGTCCTCGCGCACGGCGTCGAGCAACTCGGCGAGTGCGAGGCCGTGTTCGTCGGCCACCCGCCATGCCGCGGCCAAGCGGTCCAGTTCGGGGTTCAACAGCGGATCCGACGCGGCTATCCCGTCGGCAGCGCGTCCACCGAGTCGCGATCTGGACGCAGCACCTCGCAGCGCCTCCGAGGCGATCCCGCCGCACTCGTCCGCAGCCACCTCGCCGGCCGTCGCCGGGTGCGCACCGACCCGCAATTCACCGATGACCACTTCGACTCCGGTTGCCAACCAATCCAATTCGGCCGTACGACGGGCGCGCACGGTGCGACGGCCATGTCGGTGCCATCCTGTACCGCCCGCCACGAACAGAGCCGCCGCGCCCCACGGACCGCCGATCCAGAACATGCCTACGGCCGACACCGACGCTACAGCCACAGGGAACGCCCACCCAGGAACCCCGACGGCACCTCTACCGCGGCGCGATAGTCGGCGAGAGCGGCTGGGCCACAGCGTGAATGCAGCGGCCAGGACGCACAGAGCGGCCGTCATCGCATCTCGCCACAGCGGCGAGCGAGCAGTTCGTGCAGTCCGCGCTGCCCGGGCACGGCGTCGGAATCAGCGGACCACGCCGGCACAATGTGGACACGGCCCGTCGAATCCACCTCCACCAGTCCGATCTCCCGCAATCTGCGCGTGCCGTCGGCGCTCCGGTGGACGTGCAGGACGACCTGCACGGCCGCCGCGAGTTGACTGTGCAGTGCGTCTCTGCCCATTCCGCCTAGTGCGGCAAGGGCTTCGAGCCGAGCGGGGACTTCCGAGGGCGAATTGGCATGGATGGTTCCGGCACCGCCGTCGTGCCCGGTGTTGAGGGCCGTCATCAGGTCGATCACCTCGGCCCCGCGTACCTCACCGACGACGAGCCGATCGGGTCGCATCCGTAGTGCCTGGCGAACCAATTGCCGAACCGACACCTCGCCCACACCTTCGACGTTCGGAGCACGGGCCACCAGACGCACCACATGGGGATGCGCCGGAGCCAACTCGGCCGCATCCTCCACACAGACGATTCGTTCGGCTGGATCGACCTCGCCCAGCAAAGCAGCCAGAAGGGTGGTCTTCCCGGCACCGGTACCTCCGACGACCAGAAACGCCAAGCGCGCGAGCACAATCCGCGCGAGCAGATCGTAGCCCTCCTCGGTCACCGCACCGGACGCCCGGAGCGCGGCGAGTCCCTGGGTGGCCGGGCGGAGCACTCGCAACGACAGGCAGGTTCCACCGCTCGCCACCGGTGCCAGCACCGCGTGCAGACGGACCCCGAACGCTCCCTGTCCGACGCCGGGTAATCGGCCGTCGACCCACGGCTGCGCATCGTCCAATCGCCGACCGGCCGAGAGCGCGAGCCGCTGCGCCAGCCGCCTGACCGCGGCTTCGTCGACGAACTGAACTCCGGTGCGTTCCAGTCCTCTACCGCGATCGATCCACACCTGATCCGGTGCCGTGACCAGGACATCGGTCACCCCTGGCTCGGACAGGAGCGGCTCCAACGGGCCTGCTCCGGTGAGCTCGGTCTGCAGAATACGCAGTGCCGCAAGCATATCGGTGTCACCGATGACTCCCCCTGCCTCGGTGCGGATTGCTGCGGCAATGGTGGCGGGCACCGGAGACTGTGCCGAAGCAGCGAGCCGATCTCGTACGCGGTCGAGCAATTCGGCGGTGACGACTGCGCTCATGCTGCCCACCGCTGACCACCGGGCTTGTGCGCGAACGTATCGAGGACCACGGTGGCCGCCGCCGCGAGCGGTGAGCGGCGGCCGAGAGCAAGCCCGCCCCGCTCGAGACGCTCGGCCAATCCAGGCTCGGCCCGCATGGACGTCAGCAGCGACAGGTCGAGGGCGGCGGCGATGTCCGCGGCCCGTAGTCCCCCGGGTGCGGGCCCACGAACGACCAATCCGACGTTCGCATTTCGACTCGAGATCTCGTCCGCTACTGCTTCTGCCGACGTCACGGCCCGCAATTCCGCAGGCAGCACCAGTACGACGAGGTCGGCTGCGGCGTACAGGGCGTCCGAGAGGTCACCGGAGTGGCGCGGGGCGTCGCACACCACGAGATCGCCTCCAGCGCGCCCTGCGTCGAGCACAGCCGCCGCGGCGACGGCCGAGAGTCCGGTTCGCCGGTCGTCGGTTCGCCCGAGTGCCAGTACCGACAATCCGTTCTTCGACGGCAGCGCGCCGTGGAGTGCGTCCCCGGATACTCGCCCGCCCTCGACGACGAGGCCGGACCATCGCAAACCTGGGGCGTTCTCCCAGCCGAGCAGCAGATCGAGGCCGCTGCCGTACCGGTCGGCTTCTACTACGAGCGTGCGTTGCCCCGTGCGACTGCTGCACAGGCCCAGCGCCGCCGCAAACGTGGAGGCACCCGCACCTCCGCGGGCACCGACGACCACGATGACGCCACCGCCGCCCGGCGATGTGGCGACGGGTTCACCGAGGATGCGAACGAGCGTGTCCTCGTCCGAGGGTAACGAGACCACGTGTTCGGCACCGAGCGCTGTGGCCGTCCGCCAATCGTCGAGTGTCGGCGAGGCGGCCGTGACCAGAACGACGCCGGGCCGCCGCGGAAATCCGCCTGCGAGCGCCGACTCGGCAGAAGAAAAATCGATCAAAATAATTCCTGGGAATTCCCAAATCGGGCGCGCCGATCCGATACCGACCAGTAAGTTCTGCTCTTCCACAACACAATCCGCGGCTGCGGCGATTCGATACACGTCCTGACGCAGTCCGTGATGGTCGATCGACATCGACGCGTTCGCATTCGTCCGCCGTGAAATCGGATCCGTTTTCATGGACCCAAGCGTGCGCGAGAATCCGCTCGCGCGGCGCGCGACTTGGGGAAATGTGGATAGATCGGCCCCTGTGGATGAATACCGGTACCGCGGTACCAGTTTTCGGCCTACCCCGAAAAAGAGGACGACCCTCGCCAGGGGGGGAGGAGGCGAGGGTCGTCTGGTTCAGCCCCGGGGGGTCGGGCTGAACACCGCCCGGAATGAACCGGGCTCGTGGAAAATACTACACCCGTGGACGTCCTTGTTTGCAAGTTCAACCGTCTCAATTTGTGGACATGTTCGGAGCGAGTCGAGAAGAGAAGTTGCGCGACATCCACCGGTCACCACCGGCCACTATGGTGACAATCGTGACCCTCAGCGCAGACACCGACGACGCCCCCGCCGGCCGACGCGCAGCGCGCGTCGCCGCCTTCTTCGACCTCGACAAAACGATCATCGCGAAGTCCAGCACTCTGGCCTTCAGCAAGCCGTTCTTCGACCAAGGTCTGATCAACCGGCGAGCGGTACTCAAGAGCAGCTATGCGCAGTTCTTGTTCCTGCTCTCCGGTGCCGATCACGACCAGATGGAACGCATGCGCGCACACATCGCCGGTATGACCGCCGGGTGGGACGTCGAACAGGTGCGAGCAGTGGTGGCCGAAACCCTGCACGACATCGTCGATCCCCTCGTCTTCGCCGAAGCGGCCGATCTGATCGCGGACCACAAGCTCCGCGGACACGACGTGGTGGTCGTCTCGGCGTCGGGCGACGAGATCGTGCATCCCATCGCCGAACTGCTGGGTGCCGACCACAGCATGGCCACGACGATGGTGACTGTCGACGGCAAGTACATCGGCGAGGTCGACTTCTACTGCTACGGCGAGGGCAAGGTCGACGCCATGAAGTCCCTGGCGGCACAACATGATTACGACCTGTCCAAGAGCTACGCCTACTCGGATTCGATCACCGACGTGCCGATGCTGCGGGCGGTCGGGCACCCCACCGCCGTCAATCCAGACCGCGCGCTCCGCAAAGAGGCCTCGTCCCTCGGCTGGCCGATTCTGACATTCTCGAACCCCGTTTCACTGCGCTCTCGCATTCCGAATCCGTCCGGGAAGACCGTAGTAGCCAGTGCTGCAGCAGGTTTCAGCGCAATAGCGGCCGGCGCGATCACCTACGGACTACTCCGCAGAAAACGATGAGCCCAAACCCTTGATGTGAGCGGCGTCACGGGGTACAAATGACGTACGGAAGAACGGAAGGCCAAGAACGAACCGGAAGAGAAGGTTCGCTTCTCCCGACCGCGATTCCCAGCACGGACACCGGCACCCACGCGGAGCTTGCCACCTAATGGCAGAAGCGCTGTGGGCCTGCGATATTCGTTGGTGATCAGCAAGAACCCTGCACCGGTTGCAGGGATGACCTCATCACCGTCGAGTTCTCGCCGAGGCCACGTGGTAGTCCATCACAGCCCACCTGTGCACGCTTGGTAACCAGGCGCTCCGTGTTAACGGGCGGCGACGTCGACGCAAGTCGGCATCGCCGCCCTTTTACGTGTGCACAACTCCTACTGTGCAGCTTCGGCAATCGAAGTCGCTTCTGCCGCACCAGCTTCGAATGCTCCTAGGCAGAGGATCACCCAACTGCCGACTCCCGTCGCCGTACCCTCGGCGAACCCGGCAGCTCCATCCCGGTACGCGTTCGCTCGACGCATCCAGCTCACCTCGGGCACGCCCAGGTTGTGCGGATCGAATCCCGACGATGCGGCCACCAACCTCGATGCAGCACGCGCCACGATGCCGTCGGCAGTTCCGAAAGGCCGCAGCGTCAACAGTTCACCGTGCACGACTGCCGCGATCACCGGAGCCGGCGCGGAGGTTCCACCCGTCACCAACTGCGCAAGGAGATCGAGCCGCTCGCCGATGCCCGCGTCCGAGCGCGGCCGACCGAGCGAGGACGCGTCGTCGACGAGATCGGCGGCGGCCAACAGATGTAGGCGGGCCAGCGTCTGCAGTGGTGCGCGCTTCCACGTCGACAACGTGTTCTGCAGGGCGTCACCGTCGAGAGCAGCGGCCACTCGCAGCGCACCCGCCAGAATCGGGTCGCCCTCCTCGCCTTCGCGAGGGAAATCCATCGAACCGCCCTCCAGCGCGGAGGAGGAACGAGCTGCCCGGACAGCGGCCTCGGCCGCGGTCGCCGGCCACCCACGACGATTGGCCTTGTGCCTATGCACGGCACCGAGGGCATCGCGTGCCCGTTCGGCGGAATCGACAACTCCGGGCAATTCCAGCAGCGGGGCGAGGGGGTCCGTCACGACAGACGACGGTACCCCCTCACCCACCGCGGCTATGCGCCCAGCTGCACCGAGCCACCCGGAATTGCGGCGAGCAGCTTCTGGGTGTACTCCTGCTGCGGGTTGTCGAAGACGGCATCGGTCGACGCCGCCTCGACGATCTCGCCGCTGCGCATCACGAGCACGTCGTCAGCAATCTGACGGACCACCGCGAGGTCGTGCGTGATGAACAGGTAAGTCAACCCGAGCTCGGCCTGAAGGTCGTTGAGCAGAGACAGGATCTGCGCCTGCACCAACACGTCCAGAGCCGACACTGCCTCGTCGCAGATGACCATTTCGGGCTCGAGGGCCAACGCACGAGCGATTGCGACACGTTGCCGCTGGCCGCCGGACAGCTCGTTGGGGAACCTGCGCATCACCGACGACGGCAGTGCCACCTTGTCCAGCAGATCACGGACTCTGGCTTCCCGCTCGGACTTCGACCCCACCTTGTGGGTGCGCAGAGGCTCCTCGATGGTGCTGAAGATCGAATACATCGGGTCCAGCGTCCCGTACGGATTCTGGAAGATCGGCTGCACTCGACGACGAAACGCGAACGCGTCCTTGTTGTTCAACCCCGCCACATCGCGCCCGTCGAACTTCACCGAACCCGCAGTGGGCTCGAGAAGTCCCAGAACCATCTGTGCCACAGTCGACTTGCCAGAACCCGATTCGCCGACGATCGCAGTGGTGGTACCGCGTGCGACTCCGAACGACACATCCTTGACGGCCGTGAACACGGACGACTTGAACGGGTTGCCGCCCCGGAGCTTGAATTCCTTGGTCAGCCCCTCGACCACGAGCACAGTGTCCGCGGCCGGCTCGAATGCCGAGTCGGTCTCCTCGGTGACGGCCTCGACCGCCACCTGCTTAGCATGCTCGACGATGTCCTTGCGCACCACCGACGACTTCAGTCGCTGCGACGCGAGAGACGGCGCGGCGGAGACGAGCTTGCGCGTGTACGGATGCTGAGGGTCCTGCAGGATCTCCAGTGCCGGACCGGATTCCACGATCCGCCCCTTGCTCATGACGACGAGGTGCTCCGCTCGTTCGGCAGCCAGGCCCAGATCGTGGGTGATCAGCAGAACCGCGGTGCCGAGTTCCTTCGTCAAACCTTCGAGATGATCGAGAATCTGACGCTGCACGGTCACGTCGAGAGCGGACGTCGGCTCGTCGGCAATCAGTAGTTTCGGACGTGCCGAAAGTCCGATCGCGATGAGCGCGCGCTGACGCATACCGCCCGAGAACTCGTGCGGGTACTGATTGACCCGCTTCTCCGAATCGCTGAGACCCGCTTCCTCGAGCAGCTCGGCTGCCCGAACCCGGGCCGCCTTGCCCTTGGCGATGCCGTTGGCAGCGAGGGCCTCCTCGATCTGGAAGCCGATCTTCCACACCGGGTTCAAGTTGGACATCGGGTCCTGAGGTACCAGGCCGATCTGGCTGCCGCGGATGTCGACGAAGTCCTTCTCCTTGGCCTGCGCCAAGTCACGGCCCTCGAACAGGATGCGCCCCGCCGTCACCGTGCCGGTTCCGGGGAGCAGGTTGATGATCGAGTGCGCGGTGGTCGACTTACCGGAACCGGATTCGCCCACGATCGCAACGGTCTGCCCCGGGTAGACCGTCAGCGATACTCCGCGAACAGCCGGGACCGCACCGGAGTTGGACCGGAACGAGACCTCGAGATCTTGGATGTCGAGCAGGGGCTGCTCCACTGCGATGCGTGCTGGATCCGTCATCGCTTCCTCGCCTTCGGGTCGAGGGCGTCGCGCAGGGCGTCACCCATCATGATGAAGCCGAGCACCGTGATTGCCAGCGCTGCAGCAGGATAGAAGAGAATGGTCGAGCCCTGTCGCAGGGTGACCTGAGCGGCACTGATGTCGCCGCCCCAGGAGACCTCGGTGGGAGGCAGTCCGATGCCGAGGAACGACAGCGTCGCCTCGGCCACGATGAACGTACCGAGTGAAATCGTCGTGATGACGATGATCGGTGCCATCGCGTTGGGCAGGACGTGCCGGATCAGAGTTCGCAGTCGCGTCAAACCCAAAGCCTGCGAGGCCATTACGTAGTCGTTGCCCTTCGCCGACAGCACTGCACCGCGTGTGATGCGAGCCATCTGAGGCCAGCCGAACAACGCCAACACCAGAATCACCGTGAAGATCGTGCGATCGGTGAACAGCTGCATGAGGACGATGGCCGCCAGAATCAGCGGAACGCCGAAGAAGATGTCGGTGATCCGTGAGAGCAACGAGTCCGCGATGCCGCCGTAGAAGCCGGCCAGAGCACCGAACACGACGCCGATGACCAGCACGAGGAACGTGACCCCGACTCCGGTCAGCACGGACGCCCGAGCACCGAACAGCACCCGGGAGTAGATGTCGCAGCCCTGTCGGTCGTAACCGAACCAGTGTCCGGATCCCGGGCCCTGCATGCTGAACTGCAGATCGCAGAAGCGCGGATCGGTACTGGTGAACAGGCCAGGCACGGCTGCGACCACGATGACGGCCAGGATGATGATGGCCGAGACGATGAACATCGGACGCGTGCGCAGGTTCCGCCACGCATCCGACCAGATGCTGGCGGGTGCGTCGTCGATGACGACAGCGTCGGTCTGCGACACGTCGATGACCTCGTCGGCCTCGACGAAACGTGCTTGGCGAGTAGCGCGATCGGCGTCGACGCTCTTCGGGGTGATGGGATCAGACATAGCGAATCCTCGGGTCGAGCGCGGCATAGAGAAGGTCGACAATGAGATTGGCGACCAGATAGACGACGATCAGCACGGTCACGAAAGACACGACGGTCGGTGCCTCACCGCGGATGACGGCTTGGTAGATGGTGCCGCCGACTCCGTTGATGTTGAAGATTCCTTCGGTGATGATCGCGCCGCCCATGAGGCTGGCCAGATCTGCACCGAGGAACGTCACGACGGGAATCAGCGAGTTACGCAACACGTGCACGTTGACGACACGGTTACGCGAGAGCCCCTTGGCCGTCGCCGTCCGCACGAAGTCCGCACTGAGATTCTCGGCCACCGACGTGCGCGTCAACCGCACCACGTAGGCGAACGAGACGGCCCCGAGTACGAATGCCGGCAGCAACAGGTTGGTGAAGCTGGTGTTGCCTCCCACTGTCGGCGGCACCCAACCCCACTTGATACCGATGAAGAACTGCGCGAGAAAGCCGATGACGAAGATCGGCACGGCGATGATGACGAGGCTGACGACGAGGACCGTCGAGTCGAACAGCTTGCCCTTGCGCAGACCCGCGATGAGACCGAAGCCGATGCCGAACACGGCCTCGATCACGAGGGCCATCGAGGCGAGCTTCGCGGTGATCGGAAACGCTTGTACGAGAACTTCACTGACCGGGCGGCCCGAGAAGGACATACCGAAGTCGAACGTGAAAATGCCCTTGAGGTACAGCAGGTACTGCACGATGAACGGCTGGTCGAGGTTGTAGCGGGCGCGCAGTTGGTCGGCGACGGCGGGACTGATCGCCTTGTCTCCGGCCAATGCCGCGATGGGGTCTCCTGGCAGCAAGAAGACCATGGCATAGATCAAGAATGTCGCCCCGATGAACACGGGGATCATCTGAAGTAATCGGCGTCCGATGTACCAGAGCATCGGATCACCTCCTTTGGAGGAAGGTGGACGTCACCGCAGAGGCGCAAGGATCAGCTGCAGCGGGGCGTCGAACGTAGATACGGGAGTGAGCGAGCACACGAGAAGGGCGGTAGGTGGAAGACCTACCGCCCTTCTCGGTCTCTACAGCAGTGGAGCGAACGTGATCAGTTCTTCTCGATCTGGTTGTAGATGGGGATTCCGTCCCAACCGATCTTGACGTTGGTGACGTTCTCCGACCAACCACTCGCTGCGTTGCGGTACCAGGTCGGCACTGCGGGCAGGTCGTTGAGCAGGATTTCCTGAGCCTGGTTGGTCAGCTCCTGCGCCTTGGTCTTGTCGGTCTCACCTGCGGACTCGCGGAGCAGACGGTCGAACTCGGGGTTGGAGTACTCACCGTCGTTGGAGCTGCCACCGGTCTGGTAGTTCTGTGCCAGGAAGCCGTACTGCTGCGGGTAGTCACCCTGCCAGCCCGACCGGAAGGCGGTCGCGATGGTGCGGTTGGTGGCTTCGGTACGCAGCTGAGCGAACGTCGGGTACGGCGCACCCTGCGCCTCGATGCCGAGCGTGTTGCGGATGCTGTTGCTGACCGCATCCACCCATTCCTGGTGTCCACCGTCGGAGTTGTACGCGATGGAGAACGTTCCGGACCACGGCGCGATGGCGTCGGCCTGGGCCCACAGAGCCTTGGCACCCTCGGGGTCGTACTCGACGTTTCCGACGTCGGAGAGGTCGCCGGTCCAGCCGTCGATGGCCGGGCTGGTGAAGTCCTTGGCCGGGGTACGGGTCTTGTTGAAGATCTGCTCGGTGATCTGGTCGCGGTTGATCGCCTTGGAGATCGCCTGACGACGCAGCACACCCTCTTCGCCACCGAAGTGCGCGAGGCGGCCCGGAATCGTGAACGTCTCGATCGACGCGGACGGCTGGTTCACCGTGCGGTCGGGAAGATCGGACTCGAAGGTGGTGACGGCCGAGGCCGGAACGTTGTCGAGAACGTCGACGTTGTTCGACAGCAGGTCCGTGTATGCGGTGTCGAGGTTGCTGTACAGAATGAAGCTCACGCCGCCGTTGGCGGGCTTGCGGTTACCGGCGTAGTCGGGGTTCGTGACCAGGTCGATCCGCACGTTGTGCTGCCAAGCGCCCTCCTGGGCGAACTTGTACGGGCCGTTGCCGATCGGGTTCTCGCCGAACGCGGCGATGTCCTGGTACGCAACCTCGGGCAGCGGGTAGTACGCGGCGAAGCCGAGACGATCGGGGAACGCTGCCTCGGGCTGCTTGAGCTCGATGGTGAACGTCTTGTCGTCGACGACCTTGAGACCGGACATGGTCTGCACCGTCGGGTTCTCGGCTGCGACCTCGTCGTAGCCCTGAATCGGATCGAAGAACGATCCCTGCAGCTGCGCATTGGTCGACAGTGCGCCGTAGTTCCAGGCATCGACGAACGACTTGGCCGTGACCGGCGTGCCGTCGGTGAACTGCCAGCCGTCCTTCAACGTGACGGTGTAGTTCTGGCCGTCGGTGGTATCGATCGAGTCCGCGACCTCGTTCTCGACACCGCCCTCGGGGGTGTAGGACACCAAGCCTGCGAAGATCGAGTCGACGACACGTCCGCCGGTGTTCTCGCTCGTATTGGTGGGCACCAAGGGGTTCTGCGGCTCACCGCTCCAGGCGTTGATGATGCCGGAGCCGTCTCCTGACCCTCCGCCGCCGGTCGAATCGCTCGAAGAGCACGCCGTCACCAGCGCCGCTCCGACGACAACTGCGATTGCAGCTGACGCGATGCGTGTTTTACGCAAGGAAATCCTCCATCCAGATGTGAACACGGGGTCGTCCGTGCTCAGT
Source organism: Rhodococcus sp. NPDC080181 (assembly GCF_040702225.1). Lineage (NCBI taxonomy): Bacteria > Bacillati > Actinomycetota > Actinomycetes > Mycobacteriales > Nocardiaceae > Rhodococcus > Rhodococcus sp. NPDC080181. Next base: position 172,321 of record NZ_JBFBKN010000004.1, on the reverse strand, counting down.
TCCTCGGGCGCGACGCCCGGGGATTCGTGGGCGACCGCAAGACACGGCCTGTGAGCCGTACCAACGATCTGATGGAACGAACTTTAGACACATCCTGAAACGAACATGTGAACTCCCCCGGGTTTTGTTGACCGGCGAGTAAGTCGGAAACATGATCGAAACGTTTCGGCAAGTCGATTTCTCACAGTGCGGGCATAGCCGCCGAGACAGCCTCCCGTCGACGACGGCGATGACCGTCCATCGTGCGGAAACAACCGATCACCGCAGATCAAGGGGTTGCAGCCGATTGCAACGGTGCGATCGCCATCACATGTGACTACCCTCACTAGGGGCTCGAGACCGGCCTGTAAGTGCCGTTTCATGGGCGAAAAGCAACGGACGAAAGAGAGCTATTCGAGATGACGACCAGTACCTCCGGCAGCGACGACACCGCGGTTGCCTCCTACGCGCCGTCGGCCGAGTTCGCGGCGCAGGCGAACGCTCAGGCAGATCTGTACGCCGCCGCGGAGAAGGATCGACTCGGGTTCTGGGCGGAGCAGGCTCGCCGGCTGCACTGGCACACCCCGTTCACCGAGGTACTCGACTGGTCCGACGCCCCCGTCGCGAAATGGTTCGCCGACGGCGAGCTCAACGTCGCCTACAACTGCGTCGACCGCCACGTCCTCGACGGCCACGGTGACCAGGTCGCCATCCACTGGGAAGGTGAACCCGGCGACAGCCGCGACATCACCTACTCCGATCTGCTCGCCGAGGTCAGCCAGGCCGCGAACACACTGACCGAACTCGGCCTCGTCTCCGGCGACCGCGTCGCGATCTACATGCCGATGATCCCCGAGGCCATCGTCTCGATCCTCGCCTGTGCACGCCTCGGTCTGACCCATTCGGTCGTCTTCGCCGGCTTCTCGGCCACCGCACTGCGCTCGCGCATCGACGACGCCGAAGCCAAACTCGTCATCACCACCGACGGCCAGTGGCGACGCGGCAAGCCAGCCCCCATCAAGGACACCGTCGACGAGGCCGTCGACGGAGCCGCCTCCATCCGGAACGTTCTGGTCGTCAAGCGCACCGACTCCGATGTCGCCTGGACCGAGGGACGCGACCTGTGGTGGCACGAGACCGTCGCGAAAGCGTCGAAAGAGCATGAGGCGCAGCCGTTCCCGGCCGAGCACCCCCTGTTCATCCTCTACACCTCGGGTACGACGGGTAAGCCCAAGGGCATCATCCACACCTCCGGTGGTTACCTGACGCAGACCTCGTACACCCACCACAACGTCTTCGACCACAAGGCGGGCACGGACGTCTACTGGTGCACCGCCGACATCGGCTGGGTCACCGGGCACTCCTACATCGTCTACGGACCGCTTTCGAACCGCGCGACCCAGGTCGTCTACGAGGGCACCCCCAATTCGCCCGACGAGCACCGGCATTGGAACGTCATCGAGAAGTACAAGGTCTCGATCTACTACACCTCCCCCACCCTGGTGCGCACGTTCATGAAGTGGGGCAAGGAGATTCCCGAGGCACACGATCTGTCCTCGATCCGCCTGCTCGGGTCCGTCGGCGAACCCATCAACCCCGAGGCATGGCGCTGGTTCCGCGACGTCGTCGGCGGCGGCAGCGCACCGATCGTCGACACCTGGTGGCAGACCGAGACCGGCGCGATCATGATCTCCCCGCTCCCCGGCGTCACATCCACCAAGCCCGGCTCGGCCATGACTCCGCTGCCCGGTATCTCGGCCAAGATCGTCGACGACGACGCCAAGCCACTGGGCAACGGCGGCAACGGATACCTCGTTCTCTCCGAGCCGTGGCCGGCGATGCTCCGCGGGATCTGGGGCGACATGGACCGCTACAAGGACACCTACTGGTCCCGCTACGCCGAAGAAGGCTGGTACTTCGCCGGTGACGGTGCCAAGTACGACGAAGACGGCGCCCTGTGGGTCCTCGGCCGCGTCGACGACGTCATGAACGTCTCGGGCCACCGCATCTCCACGTCGGAAGTGGAGTCGGCATTGGTGAGTCATCACAGTGTCGCCGAGGCTGCCGTCGTCGGTGCCGCCGACGAGACCACCGGTCAGGGCATCGTCGCGTTCGTAATCCTGCGCGGCGGCGAGGAGAACACCGGCGACGCATTGATCGCCGAACTCAAAGCTCAGGTTTCCAAGGAGATTTCGCCGATCGCCCGGCCACGGGAAATCTCCATCGTGCCGGAGTTGCCGAAGACCAGGTCCGGCAAGATCATGCGCCGCCTGCTCCGTGACGTGGCCGAGGGCCGCGAACTCGGTGACGTCTCCACCCTCGTCGACCCGAAGGTGTTCGAGGCGATCAAGAAGGGTCGCTAGCGACCATGTGAGTGGAACCTCGTAGCCCACTACGAGGTTCCACTCACATGGGGCGCAGCCGCTCAGACGCTGTCGAGCGACTGGTCTCGCGTTTCCTTCATGATGATCAGCGAGATCAGGGTCAGCGCAGCGGCGATGGCGAGATAGACGCCCACCCAGCCGACGCCGTAGGAACTCACCAGCCAGGTTGCGATGAACGGAGCCACTGCGGCACCGAGGATCGACGCGGTGTTGTACGAAATTCCCGAGCCCGTGTAGCGCACGTTCGTCGGAAACAGTTCCGGCAGAACGGCACTCATGGGCCCGAACGTCAGGCCCATCAGTCCCAGGCCGACGCACATGAACACCAGCATCTTGCCTGCCGACGCGGACGACGGGTCGGCGAACCAGTGGAACGACAGACCGAACAGCACGATCGCCGCGGTGATGACGATGAGCGTGGGGCGGCGGCCGTACTTGTCGGCGAGCAGCCCGGCAACCGGGATCAGCGCCGCGAAGAACAGCACCGCGATGAGCTGGAGCTCCAGGAAGTCCGTGTACGGGATCGCGAGCTTGGGCCCGTTGACGTCGGCCACCTTGCCTGTTCCGTAACTGACCACCCACGTCGTCATGATGTAGAAGAGCGTGTACGTGGCGAGCATGACGAACGTGCCGATGATCAGTTGACGCCAGCTGGTCTTGAACACCTGGGCCAAAGGGGTCTTGACCTTCTGGCCGCGCTCGACCGCCAGCTTGAACACCGGCGTCTCCTCGAGCTTGAGGCGGACGTACAGGCCGATGATCACCATGATCGCGCTGAGCAGGAACGGGATGCGCCAGCCCCACGTGAGGAACGCATGGTCGGTGCCGGAGTTCGCGGAGTCGTAGCCGGTCGCGATGACGATGAGCAGGAAGATGCCGTTGGCGAAGAAGAAGCCGATCGGCGCACCCAGCTGCGGGTACATCGCCGCCCAGGCTCGCTTGCCCGGCTTCGCTGTTTCGGTGGCCAGCAACGCCGCACCACTCCATTCGCCGCCGAGGCCGACGCCCTGAGTGAAGCGCATGAGCGCCAGCAGAGCCGGCGCCCACAGACCCGCCGCGGCGTAGGTCGGCAGGAGCCCGATCGCGAACGTCGCGACACCCATCGTCAGCAGGGACCCGACGAGGGTGGCCTTGCGTCCGATGCGATCACCGAAGTGGCCGAACAGAATCGAGCCGATGGGCCGCGCGACGAACGCCAAACCGAACGTCGCGAACGACGCCAGCAGCGCGGTCGTGTCGTTGCCTGCGGGGAAGAACAGGCGGGGAAAGACGAGCACTGCGGCCGTTGCATAGATATAGAAGTCGAAGAACTCGATGGACGTACCGACCATCGAGGCGATGACGATTCGGGACCGAGGCACCTGAGGTGCGGGAATTGCGCCGTCGTCCGTGACGGCGTGTGGTGAACTCACGAGTGCTCCTGAAGGGGAAAGTTCCCTGAAAATTACCTGATGAATACCTGAGAATTTCACGCCCCCGGGCCGTTCGTTGCCGATTCGTGCAACATTCCCGTGTTTGTCGCGACGGGCGGAGAGGTAACCGACGACGGGCCGAGCGTCGCTCGGCCCCCGCGGGACAGATAATCTGCTACTTAGGCACTACTGTCGATACGATCTTCCGCAACACCGAGCAGAGCGATCACCGCAATACCGAGCACAGCGATTACAAGGGGTCGAGAGTTGAGCGTCAGCAATGACAAGGGATACGGCAACGGCGTCCCGAACACGATTTCGTCGATACCTCTCACCGATGTCGATGCCCGCACACCCGGTAGCGCGAGCATCGGAAACCTGGTCAAGGACGCCACGACTCAGGTCTCGACCCTCGTGCGTGCCGAGGTGGCCCTCGCCAAGGCCGAGGTCACCGGCGAGGTCAAGAAGGGTCTGCAGGGCAGCGTCTTCTTCATCGTCGCGCTGACGGTGCTGCTGTTCAGCTCGTTCTTCTTCTTCTTCTTCGCCGCCGAGCTCCTCGACGTGTGGCTCTATCGATGGGCCTCGTTCCTCATCGTCTTCGTGTTCATGGTGCTGGTTGCCGGCCTGTTCGGGTTCCTCGGCTACCGCAGGGTCAAGAAACTGCGCAAGCCCGAGAAGACCATCGACTCCCTCAAGCAGGCGTCGACCGTGCTGCCGAACCAGCACGAGAGCATTCCCGGAATCCCCGGCTACAAGAAGTAGACGACGCCCGGCGAGTCGAGCAGTATGAATCATCCCGATCCGTCCACGGTCCGTTACCCGGGACAGTGGATCCATCGCGACATCCATGCCAACGGAATCCGGTTCCATACCGTGGAGGTCGGCGAGCATGCTCCCGACGCCCCGCTGGTGGTGTTGCTGCACGGCTTCGCCGACTTCTGGTACTCCTGGCGTCACCAGCTCGACGCGCTCGCGCGTTCCGGAGTGCGAGCGGTCGCAGTCGACCTCCGCGGCTACGGCGACTCCGACAAGCCCCCACGTGGTTACGACGGATGGACCCTGGCCGGCGACATCGTCGGTCTCGTTCGGGCGCTGGGGTACCCACACGCGACGTTCGTCGGCCATGCGGACGGCGGCCTGGTGTGCTGGGCAAGCTCGGCTCTGCATCCGCGAATGGTCCGCTCGATGGTCCTGATCAATGCACCGCACCCGATCTCGCTGCGCCGCGCCGTGCTGAAGGATTCCGAACAGCGCGGTGCTCTGCTGCCGCACTTCGTTCGATATCAAGTTCCGCTGCGCCCCGAGAAGCTGCTCACCCGGCGAGGGGGCGCGGCAGTCGAGGAGTTGATGCGCAGCCGCGCCGGGTCGCAATGGCAGCGCACCGACGATTTCGCCGATACCGCAGGCAAGATGCGCTCGGCCATCCGAATTCCCGGGGCCGCGCACAGCGCACTCGAATATCAGCGCTGGGCGTTCCGTAGCCAGTTCCGCGCCGAGGGCCGACGCTTCATGGACGCCGTCGACGTGAAGACCTCGATCCCCGTCGCGCAGATCAGCGGTGACCTCGATCCGTACGTCCTACCCACCACCCTCGATCGCGATCGGCACTGGGCACCGGGGCTGACGCGTCGAACAGTGCGGGACGTCGGGCACTACGTGCACCAGGAAGCCCCAGACGTCGTGTCCGAGGAAATCCTGCGCGTCGCGCTCGAAAGCTGACGTCCCGCCGTCAGACGATGCAGTCGCCGGTACCCACACTGACCGGCGCATCGAAGCTGCGGGCGAGCTCGTCCGAGATCTCGGTTGCGGTCAAGACGAATCCGGTATCGGGGTCGTCGACGGCAGCACCGAACACCACACCGAGTACCTCACCGTTCGAATTGACCAGTGGCCCACCGGAATTGCCCTGCCGCACCGATCCGCGAACCGTATAGACCTCGCGTTGAACAGTTCCGGTGCGGTAGATGTCCGGTCCGCTGAGGTTGATGATCTCGCGAATGCGCGCTGGGCTCGCCGTATACGGACCGCCGCCCGGGTAACCCAACACGATGGCGTCGGATCCGGATTCGGCCGGGTTCGGCGCGAACGGCAACACCGGAGCTTGCAGCTGCGAAACACGAAGCACAGCAACATCTTCTTCGGGATCGAACAGGACGACGTCGGCGTCGAGAGGGCCGTCCGGAGAATCGACGGTCACCTCGGAGGTACCGGCCACCACGTGGGCGTTGGTCATCACCAGATCCGGCCCGACGACGAAACCCGAACCCTCGAGCGCCTTCTGGCAACTCGGGGCGATTCCGTTGATCTTGATGACGCTCGCCTGCAACGCTATCGGGACGGGGCCTGCGGCGATCCCGGAGTCGGGAGCAGCGACGTCGGCGACCGGAGTGCGTCCGAACGGACCGATGACGTCCGGCAGCCCGGACGTGTCGAGCAGCGCCGAGAATTCCTTGGGCACCTGACGCAGCCACTCGGGTGCCACCTCGTCGACCTTGCCCAGGACCGTCGAGCCACGCACGGCACTGGCCACCTCGGGCTGCGACGAGGACGTCAGCGGAATGGCGAGCAACCATGCGGCAGCGAGCACGGCCGCGGCCTGCAGACCTGCCCCGATCGTGCTGTCCACGGATCTGGCTGAGCGCGAATGTATTCCGCTGCGCAACGCACGACCCAGAACCATGCCGGCCACCTCACCGACGATCACCAACACCACGATCAACGCGATACCGACGAACACCCTCGTGCGTGATCCGTCGACGTGTTCGAGCACGTGCGGTGCCACCAGAATCCCGGCGACGGCACCCAGAACGACTCCCAGAAACGCCAACGCCGACGCCACCGCCCCCTGTCGCCATCCCGACGTCGCCGCCAGCAGCGCGACGGCGAGCACCGCGATATCGACCCACCCTGAACCCGTCACCGATCGAGCCTCGCTCCTACCGCAGTCAAGCTGGCCTCCAGATCGCGTATATCCCCCGTGTCCCATTCGGACTCCCAGCCCGACACAGCGAGCAGGCCCGCCAGAATACCGCCCGTGAATCCCCACACCAGCATTCCCTGCACCGAGAAGGCCGGGCCCTGGTAGCCGGCGGGGTGACGCACCTGGAATCGGTTGGCCGGATCGAGCAACTCGCGCAGGGGAACTCGCACCACGCGCTCGGTTTCGCCGGCGTCGACGACGCGGACCGGGGTTGGACTCCGCCAGTACGAGAGCACGGGAACCACATCGAATCGAGACGGCGGCACGTAGATGCCGGGCATCGTCGCGAGCGGTACGACGCCGGCCGGGTCGAGACCGGTTTCTTCCTGGGCCTCGCGCAGCGCCGTTCCGATGGGCCCGTCGTCACCCGGGTCGGTGGCACCGCCGGGGAAGGCGATCTGCCCACTGTGGTCGCGCAAGGTCGACGCCCGCTGGGTCAGCAGAACGTCGGCCTCGGCGGGCAGCCCACCGGGCGCGGTCGGATCGGCGGCAGCCGGACCACCGAACAGCACCAACACCGCCGCCGAGCGGGTTCGATCGGCCGGCTGCGCCTGTCGTTGCAGCACCGGGTTGATGCCGGTGGTGTCGGTCAGTCCGTTTTCGCTGCCGGCGACGTCGAGCATGCGCCCGAGCCACTCGGGTGCGCTCACGACGCGACTCCGAGGTTCTCGCGGACTGCGTCGGCGATGTCGTCGACGCTTGTGAAGGGTTCGGTCAGCACCTTGGCGACAGTGCCATCCGCAGATATCAAAACGGATACGGGCAACACGTTCGGCGCTTCCGTCGCCGCGGCGACGCGTCCGGCACCGTCCTGAACGCCGGGCAGCGTGACGCCGTACTCGGCCAGACGGGTCAGCCCGTTGGACTCGTTGGCATCGTTGTGGACGGTCAACACCGTGACTGCATCACCCGCCCGCTGCGCGTATTGCTGCAGGTAAGGCAACTCCTTCGCGCACGGGCCGCACCAGTAGGCCCAGATGTTGAGCAGTGCGGGTCGCCCGGCCAGAGCCTGGCCGAGGTCGATCGACGAGCCGTCGCCGATGCATTCGAGGGTGATGCCCGTCAACGGGCCTGCTGCAGCGCCCGACGGCGTCGGACATGCGTCGAGACCGGCGGTCTGCCGCAGCGGTGCCAGAGCCTCGGGAGTATCGGCGGCCCGACGCTCGGCCGTCGACGGTCCTTGCTGCCCCAGACCGGGACCATCGGCGCGCTGCGTTGCCGGAGATTCATTGCGTGGCCAGAGGGCATAGACCATCCCGACGACGAGAATGAGCGCGACCAGAGACCAGCGGAGTGCGGCCTTGTTCACGACACGATTCCGGCGAGAGCGAGCAGATGATCGGTCTCGGGACCTCTCACCAGGGCTGCAGCGGTCGCCGGATCGGTCGGGCCGAGGCCGAACGACGGGCAGTCCTTGGCGAGGACGCACACCCCGCACGCCGGCGTGCGGGAGTGGCAGACGCGTCGACCGTGAAAGATGACGCGATGGGAGAGCACGGTCCACTCCTTCCGCTCGATCAGCGCGCCGACGGCGTGCTCCACCTTGACGGGGTCCTCTTCTTCGGTCCACTGCCAGCGCCGCACCAGTCGGCCGAAGTGGGTGTCGACGGTGATGCCGGGAACGTCGAACGCGTTGCCGAGCACGACGTTGGCCGTCTTCCGGCCGATGCCGGGCAACGTCACCAGATCCTTCAACGATGCGGGGACTTCGCCGTCGAAGTTCTCGAGCAACTTCTGACCCAGCCCGATCAGCGAGTTGGCCTTGTTGCGGTAGAAGCCGGTGGTTCGGATGAACTCTTCGAGTTCGGTTCGGTCGGCTTCGGCGTAGTCGCGAGCTGTGCGGTATCTCACGAACAGGGCCGGAGTCACCATGTTGACGCGCTTGTCGGTGCACTGCGCGGACAGGATGGTCGCGACGGCGAGTTCGAGGGGCGTGGTGAAGTCGAGTTCGCAGTAGACGTGCGGAAACGCGACCCCGAGCGTTCGGTTCATCCGCCGGGCCCGCCGCACGAGGCCGAGTCGCGTCTCCTCGCGTTTGCGCACGTCGGGGCGTTTCGGGGCTGTCGATTCCACGCCACAACTGTACGGACAAGAATGCGTAACGAACTACGCGAGCGCGCCGAGCTGTGTTTGTATCGAGACCTTTTCGGTGTTAACTGGCCGGTATGCAAGGACTCGCCGTGGTGCTCTTTCCGGTACTACTCATGCTCTTCGCACTCGCGATGGAGCGCGTCGAGTTCCGGCTCAGCAAGCTCGGCGTCCGGGAGCACGAAGTAGAGGAATTCCTCGATCAGGCGAGCAAGTCCGAGGTCGCCACACTGGCGAACGAGGGCTTCCCCCACGCCCTGGCTCGGTTCAACACCCGCAAGCGTCACCAGACTCCTCCGCGCACGATCGACACGCGCGACGGCATGGTCGACCAACGGGCCAGTTGAGCACCCATTTGTCCGCATTCGGATGAATTTACGGTGAACGCGAACAGACGTACCGTTCCTCTGGCAACCTGTGGTGGCGTCGATCACTCGGTTTCGGCCGAGTCGAAGTAGACTCCCCTGAGGTAATTGTTGTGTTTGAACATTGCATCGGCATCGACGCCTGAATCGCAGCGCGATTCGGTGGTGAGACGAGTGTGTACAGACGCCTTCGGGGGTGCGGGTCACCGCATCGCCGACATCCCAAAAGGAGCGCAAGTGGACGACGTCCTGGCACGGGCCGGCATCTTCCAAGGAGTCGAACCCTCTGCGGTTGCGGCACTGACGAAGCAGCTGCAGCCTGTCGATTTCCCCCGGGGACACGTGGTGTTCAACGAGGGTGAGCCCGGAGACCGGCTCTACATCATCGTTTCCGGCAAGATCAAGCTCGGGCGACGCTCCCCCGACGGCCGCGAGAACTTGCTGACGATCATGGGACCGTCGGACATGTTCGGCGAGCTCTCCATCTTCGACCCCGGCCCTCGCACGTCCTCGGCCACCACGGTCACCGAGGTGCGCGCGGTCAGCATGGACCGCGCGGCTCTCAAGGACTGGATCGATCAGCGCCCCGAGATCGCCGAGCAGCTGCTGCGCGTCCTGGCTCGCCGGTTGCGTCGCACCAACAACAACTTGGCCGACCTCATCTTCACCGACGTCCCCGGACGCGTGGCCAAGGCGCTGCTTCAGCTTGCCCAGCGCTTCGGCACCCAGGAAGCGGGATCGCTGCGCGTCACCCACGACCTGACGCAGGAAGAGATCGCTCAGCTCGTCGGAGCGTCGCGCGAGACCGTCAACAAGGCACTGGCCGACTTCGCGCACCGCGGATGGCTGCGCCTCGAGGGCAAGTCCGTGCTGATCTCGGACTCCGAGCGCCTGGCCCGCCGAGCTCGCTAGGCCGAGTTCCTTCGAGACAGCAGCTCGCTAGTTCTCCCTGAGGTAGGCCAGCTGCGTCTTGACCGACATCCGCGCAGCCGGCCACAACTTCTTGTCCACGTCCGAGTAGACGTGGCGCACCACCTGCATCGGTTTGGCGTCGTCTCCGATCTCGGCCAACGCCGCCCGCACCTGATCCAGCCGCTGCCGACGGTGAGCGCGATACAGTCGCGCCACCTCGGCGGTGTCCGGTAGATCGGCCCCGTGCCCCGGCAACACCGTCTTGCCCGCACCGGCGGCCTCGAGTCGATCGAGCGAATTCAGATAGTCCGCGAGCGAGCCGTCCTTCGGGTCGAGCACCGTGGTGCCGCGGCCGAGGATCGTATCTCCCGTCAGGACCGCGTCGTCGAGCACGAAGCTCACCGAATCCGCCGTGTGACCGGGCGTGTGGAGTACTCGGATCCGTAGACCCGCCGCATCGATGACCTCGCCGTCCGCCAACCGCTCGCCGCCGCCGTGCAGGAACTTCTCCCCCACCGCCCGCACCGGTGCCCCTGTCTTGCGGTGAAACCGTTTCAACCCTGCCGTGTGATCGGCATGGCGATGGGTCACCAGGGTCAGCACCACCGTGCCCGACGCGGCGACGGCGTCGAGATGGGCCTTGTCCTTCGGACCCGGGTCGACGACGATGCACTCCTCGGAACCCGGTGCCCGCAGGATCCACGTGTTCGTTCCGTCCAGCGTCATCTTGCCCGGGTTCTCCGCGAGCAGAACCGACGCCGTGGGCGTCACGTGCCGGACCAGTCCGTAGGCGGGATGCGTCAAGTTCGAGTCGGCCATTGAAACACTGTAGGACGCCCACTGTTCTCGAGGTGGAACAGGACCGGTGCCGACGACTAACGTCGACGCATATGAAGATCGGACTCGTCGGAGCCGGCCCCTGGGCCCGCAAGACTCAGGCCCCCTCGCTGCTCGCCCATCCGGGAGTGGACTTCACCGGAGTGTGGGCCCGCAGACCGGAAGCTGCGGGCGATTTGGGTGCACCCGTCTACGAGTCCTTCGACGCCCTGCTCGATGCCGTCGACACGGTGGCGTTCGCGGTACCACCGGCCGTGCAAGCCGGGTTCGCCCTCCGCGCCGCGCGAGCAGGAAAACATGTGTTGCTGGACAAGCCCACTGCCGCCACCGTGGCAGAGGCCGAGGAACTGGCCGAGGCCGTCACCACCGCCGGAGTTCGTTCGATGGTGACTCTGACACTCCGATTCGCCCCGGAGACAAGGCAATTCCTCACCTCGACAGCGGGCCGTCCCTGGGCCGCCGGCTCCGGAACCTGGTTCTCCGGTGCCACCCTCGGCGGGGCGTACTCGGAATCGCAGTGGCGACACGACGACGGGGCGATCCTCGACATCGGGCCCCACGTCTTCGATCTCCTCGACGCGGCACTGGGAACCATTGCGCGCGTTGCCTACTCGCACCGTGATACGCCGTCGGACAGTTGGACCGTTCTGCTCGAACACGAGGGCGGCGCGCGTAGCACCGTCCAATTGTCGCTGCGGACACCGGTCATGCCGTCGCTGATGCGGATCGAGCTGTCCGGACCCGCCGGAGTCGACACCTTCACCGACCGATCCACGTCGTCGACCGACTGTTACGCCGTACTGCTGGACGAGTTCCTCGAGTCGGTGGAATCGGGTGTCGACCACGAATGCTCGGTGCACCGAGGACTGCACTTGCAGAGGGTGATTGATCGGGCGCGGGAGTGGGCACCCTGATCGTGTGACCACCATGGACGTCAAAGATGCGATGTTCCACTACACCTCGGCCCCGCATCGCTCGATGGACCAGTACACGACGTTCGTCTTCGATTCGGGGGACCACGAACCACCGACGTTCGACGACGTCGTGGCCCACGTCGAGAGACGCGCTCGATTGGTTCCGAGACTGCAGATTCGCATCGGCGATGCGGTGGGTCTGATGGAGTACCCACGTTGGATCAGGGACCCGACGCCGCCTCGTGACCACGTGGTCGACCACAATCTCTCCGACGGTCGTCACACACTGAATTCGTTTCTGGCCGACCGCGCGTGCGTTCCGGTCGATGCGACGACGCGGGCATGGACCGTGCACGTCGGCCGGGGCCTGTCGGGCGTCGACGGTATCCGCGGTGCGGCCACCGTCGTGATCGTTCAGGTCAGCCACGCATTGTCCGACGGGTCGGTCGGCACCCGCATCGTTCGCGCTCTCTTCGGACCGGACGAGCCGACCGACAACGTCACGTTCCCCGACGACCCTGCCGTCTCGCGTCCACGTCGAGTGCGAGATGCGGTCGTTGCGACGGCGCTTCTGCCCTACCGATGGGCGCGGTCGCAGCGGCGGATGGGGCGGGCACAGCAGACGTATCTCGACGCCCTGCGGAACGGGGAGCTGGTTGCCCCCGCACCGGTCGAACCCACGCGCGTCAACGCCCATCCCGACGAAACGAGAGCGGTGCACGTCCTGCAGTTCCCGAAGTCGCAGTGGACGGGCGGGCCGGCCACCGTCACGGCTACCGCACTCACCGCCGTCGGAGCGGCGTTGTCGACGTATCTCGCTGCGCACGGAGAGAGGGACGGCACCCGCATCCGCGCCACGGTGCCCACCGCGATCGGAACGTCGGCGGCCTGGCCTGCCGTCAACCGAACCGTCCCCGCTGCCGTCGATCTGCATCCCGAGCTCACCGACGCGTCCGACCGAGCATCGGCAGTGGCACACGCGCTGAACCTGCAGCGTGAACGCGTGAACGACCGCCGCCACATCGACGCCACCCGGTCGGCCGAGCTCTACCCCGCCGCTTTACTGCTCGGCTTCGGTCGCCGCGCCCGGCTCGTCGCCCCTCGCAGCGGTACGCCCGAGCGTGTCACCAGCCATACCGTGGTGACCAGCGTCAACCGAACCGGTCTGGACCTCGAGTTGGGGTCCAGCAGGGCCACCCTGTGCGCGGGGGTCGCGTCGCTGAGCCCGGGCTGCAGCATCACCCACGCCGTGTACGGATACGGGGACGTCGTCACCGTCTGTGTGACGGCCTGCCCGACGACGGTCCCCGATCACGCCGTGTATGCCGACCTGCTGCGTTCCGCAGTCGACGAGACCTGCGGTGCACTTCATGGGACGTCGACTACTGCAGTTCGACGATGAGCTCCACTTCCACCGACGCACCGAGCGGAAGTTCCGCGACGCCGACGGCCGAGCGGGCGTGCTTGCCTGCGTCACCGAAAATCTCGCCGATGACGTTCGAGGCTCCGTTGACGACACCCGGCTGACCGGTGAAGCCCTCCGCGGAAGCGACGAAGCCGACGGCCTTGATCACGCGTGCGACCGAGTCGATACCGACCAGCGCATGCACCGCGGCCAGAGCGTTCAACGCACAGATCCGCGCAGCTGCCGTGGCGTCCTCGGCCGACACGTCGGCACCCACCTTGCCGACGGAGGTCAGGTTTCCGTCCACGATCGGCAGTTGACCGGAGGTGTAGACGAGCGAACCCACCTGTACAGCGGGGACGTACGCGGCCAGCGGCGGAACGACGTCGGGCAGCGCGATGCCCAGCTCGGAGAGGCGTTCGCTCCAGTTCGCCACGGCGTCAGCCCTTCGGACGCTTGAAGTACGCGACCAGTGTGTCGCCGCCGTTCGGTCCCGCCATGATCGTCACGAGCTCCCAGCCCTCGGAGCCGTAGTTGTCGAGAATCTGCTTGGTGGCGTGAATCAGCACCGGTGCGGTGAAGTACTCCCAGATGATCTTTTCGCTCATGACTCGAAGCCTATCGCCCACCGGAGTACGAGGGGTGCGTCACTGCGATCGGGTGATTATCGGTTCTGTCGGACGACCGGCATCGCGTCTCTATATGGTCGAGGCGTGGGTACATCGAAGCAAGAGGGATGGCCGGCGAAGGCGGATGCCGCGCGGCTGCATTTCGTGTCCGGCAAGGGCGGTACCGGTAAGTCGACGGTCGCTGCCGCGCTGGCGTTGGCGCTGGCCGCGGGTGGCCGGCGAGTGTTGTTGGTGGAGGTCGAGGGCAGGCAGGGCATCGCGCAGCTGTTCGACGTGCCGCAGCTCCCGCCGGTGGAGACCCGCGTCGCCTCGGCGGACGGCGGCGGCGAGGTCTACGCGCTGGCGATCGACATCGAGACCGCGTTCCTCGAGTATCTCGACATGTTCTACAACCTCGGTTTCGCCGGCCGCGCGATGCGCAAGATCGGTGCCATCGAGTTCGCGACGACCATCGCGCCCGGCCTGCGTGACGTACTGCTGACCGGAAAGGTCAAGGAGTGCGTGGTGCGCACCGACAAGAAGGGCAACCGCGCGTACGACGAGGTGGTCGTCGACTCGCCGCCCACCGGCCGCATCGGAAACTTCCTCGACGTCACCAAGGCCATGGCCGACCTGGCCAAAGGCGGCCCGGTCCGCTCGCAGAGTGAGGGCGTGGTGCGGTTGCTGCATTCGTCGGACACCGTCGTGCACCTGGTCACCCTGCTCGAAGCACTGCCGGTGCAGGAGACGGCAGATGCGGTACGCGAGCTCGAAGCAGCCGACCTCCGCCTGGGCACGGTGATCGTCAACCGCACCGAGCCGACGTACCTGCCTGCCGACTCCCTCGAACCCATCGCCGAGGGCGAGATCGATGCCGTCGCAATTCAGGAAGGTCTGGCCAAGACCGGAATCACGTTGTCCGAGGCCGACTTCGCCGGTCTACTGACCGAATCGATCGAGCACGCGTCGACGCTGTCCGCTCAGGTGGAGAGCGCAACACAACTCGACGAACTCGACGTCGCACGCATGACGCTGCCGATGTTGGCCGACGGCGTCGACCTCGGCGGCTTGTACGAGCTCGCCGCCACGCTCGCAGAACAGGGTGTCCGATGACTCGACCAGCAGCAACCGAACTCGACGTCGACCGCATCCTCACCGACCCCGCGTCACGAATCGTCGTGGTCTGCGGCGCAGGCGGTGTCGGGAAGACCACCACCGCAGCGGCGATGGCTCTGCGTGCCGCCGAACAGGGCAGGCGTGTCGTCGTGCTGACCATCGATCCGGCTCGCCGGCTGGCTCAGGCCCTCGGGCTCGGCGACCTCGACAACAGCCCGCAGCCGGTGAAATTGGGTGCCGACGCCAAGGGCGAACTGCACGCGATGATGCTGAACATGCGGCGCACGTTCGACGAGATGGTCATCGAACATTCGACGCCGGAAAAGGCGGCGCAGGTTCTGGCCAACCCGTTCTATCAGACTGTGGCGTCGTCCTTTTCGGGCACGCAGGAGTACATGGCGATGGAGAAGCTGGGGCAGCTGTCCCTCGACGCGTCGTGGGATCTGATCGTCGTGGACACTCCGCCGTCGCGCAACGCGTTGGACTTCCTCGACGCTCCGCAACGGCTCGGGTCGTTTCTCGACGGTCGTTTCATCCGGCTGCTGACGGCTCCCGGACGAGGAATCACCCGCGTCGTCACCAGCGCGATGAGCCTGGCGATGCGCGGCGTCTCGACCGTCATCGGCAGCCAAATGCTCTCCGACGCTTCAGCTTTCGTGCAATCGCTGGATTCGATGTTCGGCGGTTTCCGCGAACGCGCTACCCGCACATACCAACTGCTGCGCGAGGACGGCACCAGTTTCCTCGTCGTCGCCGCTGCCGAGCCCGACGCATTGCGCGAGGCCGCGTTCTTCGTCGAGCGACTCTCCGCCGAGAACATGCCGCTGGCCGGACTGGTGGTGAACCGGACGCATCCGACGTTGTCGTCGGTGCAGGCCGATCATGCGGCCACGGCCGCCGATCTCTTGGACCGGATCGACGACCCCGGTGCCGAACTGACTGCTGCGGTGCTGCGTATCCACGCTCAACGCGCGGTGACCGCGGCGCGCGAGGTGCGGTTGCTCAAACGCTTCACCGGCGCGCACCCCCGCGTGCCCATCGTCGGTGTTCCGTCCCTGCCGTTCGAGGTCTCCGACCTCGCCGCACTACGCGCGGTGGCCGACCAGCTGACCCGCAGAGGCTGATCGGCCGTACCGGCAGGCGGTCAGATCGCCGCCTGCTGCTGACGCTGGGTCTCGAAGAATTCGGACCAGGAGTCGACCTCGGGGTGCTGCTTGAGCAGTGCCCTGCGCTGACGCTCCGTCATGCCACCCCACACACCGAACTCGACGCGATTGTCGAGCGCATCCGCGCCGCACTGCATCAGAACCGGGCAGTGCCGGCAGATGGTAGCGGCCTTGCGCTGCGCTGCACCCCGGACGAACAGCTGGTCCGGATCCGTGCCCTTGCACCGAGCGTGTGACACCCAAGCGATACGTGCTTCTGCTTCCTCTACATCGAGTCGCGTCGGCGCGGTTGTCGTGTGCATGGCGGATCCCCTTTACGTCTCGGTCGCCCTCACTGGGCGTCCTGGAGGCTCCGAGCAGTTTGTACCTCGGTGTCGAAGCACAAATTCTAGGAGCTGCCCCACATTCATTATCAAGTGTTATGCGAATCACACTGTGCTCATAATTTAGGTAAACCCGGCCCCGAATGCAAGACGGTGAGGTCACATTTCTGGTACGGGCGTCCCGAGCAGGGGCGCAGCGCACAACGCATGCGGGGCACTGCCGATCCGAACGAGGCACACGTACGCTGTGCTCTGTGTCAGTTGGAAAAACCGTGGCGAAGCTCGCCGGATGTTCAGCACTCGCCGGTGCATTGCTCGCCGGCGTGATGTTCCCCTTGGCCGGTGGGTTCGGGTTCGCGTCCAACCGCGCCGCCGATACCGTCGACAACGTCTCGGCCGAGTTGGTCGAGGGTGCCGTACCTGCTGTTTCGACGATGACCGACGTCAACGGCAACCCGATCGCGTGGCTGTACGAGCAGCGCCGCTTCGAGGTACCGAGCGACAAGATCTCCAACGAGATGAAGCTGGCCATCGTCTCCATCGAGGACCGGCGCTTCGCGGAGCACCAGGGCGTCGACTGGCAGGGCACGCTGCGCGCGTTCCTGACCAACACCACCAGCGGCCAGGTCCAGCAGGGTGCATCGACCATCGACCAGCAGTACGTGAAGAACTACCAGCTGCTGGTCGTGGCGAAGACCGACGCCGAGCGACGCGCCGCCATCGAGACGACGCCCGCCCGCAAGATCCGTGAGATCCGGATGGCGTTGACGCTCGACAAGGAACTGACCAAGGACGAGATCCTCACCCGCTACCTCAACCTGGTGCCGTTCGGTAATGCCTCCTTCGGCATTCAGGACGCGGCTCAGACGTACTTCGGCATCGATGCCAGCCAGCTCAGCGCCGTCCAGGCCGCGATGCTCGCCGGCATGGTCCAGTCCAGCTCGGCCCTCAACCCGTACACCAACGAAGAGGGTGTGATCGAGCGCAGGAACACCGTGCTCGACACGATGATCCAGAACCTCCCCGAGCGTGCGGCCGAGCTCACCGCACTCAAGGCCGAGCCCCTCGGCGTGCTGCCCGTCCCCCAGACCCTGCCCCGCGGCTGCATCGCGGCAGGCGACCGAGGATTCTTCTGCGACTACGCGTTGCAGTACCTCGCACAGGCCGGAATCAGCCAAGAGCAGATCGACAAGGGCGGATACCTCATCCGCACGACGCTCGACCCCGCGGTCCAGAACTCCACCAAGGCCGCCCTGGTCAGCAACACCAGCCCCTCGCTCGACGGCGTGGCGACGGTGATGAACGTCGTCGCCCCGGGCCAGGACCAGCACCGCGTCCTGGCCATGGGCAGCAGCCGCACCTACGGCCTCAACGCCGACGCCGACGAGACCGTGCAGCCCCAACCGCACTCCCTCGTGGGTAACGGAGCCGGCTCCATTTTCAAGATCTTCACCACGGCCGCCGCCATGGAACGCGGACTGGGCACCAGCGCAACGCTGCAGGTCCCCAAGCGCGTGGAGGTCAAGGGCGTCGGCGACGGTGGTGCTCGTAACTGCCCGGCCTCCACCTACTGCGTGGAGAACGCGGGCAACTACCCACCCGCGCTGTCCATCACCGACGCGCTGGCTCAGTCCCCCAACACGGCCTTCGTCAAGCTGATCGAGTCCGTCGGCGTCACGCCGACGGTCGACATGGCCGTCCGTCTCGGCCTGCGCTCGTACACGGACCCGGGTTCCTCGGGTGCCGAGCAGTCGATGGCCGATTTCCAGAAGAGTCAGAACCTCGGCTCGTTCACCCTCGGACCCACCTGGGTGAACCCGCTGGAGCTGTCCAACGTGGCCGCGACCTTGGCTTCCGGTGGCAAATGGTGCCCGCCGACCCCGATCGACTCGATCTTCGACCGCGACGGCAAGCCCGTTCCCGTCGCTCACCAGGCCTGCGAGCAGGTCGTCGAACCCGGTCTGGCGAACACCCTCGCCAACGCTATGAGCAAGGACGACCAGGCAGGTGGCACGTCCGCGTCCGCCGCTGCCTCGGCCGGCTGGAACCTGCCGATGTCCGGCAAGACCGGTACCACCGAGTCGAACCGATCCTCGGGCTTCCTCGGGTTCACCAACAATTACGCCGCCGCCGTGTACACCTACGGCGACTCACCGACGCCCAGCGAGATCTGCTCGTTCCCGCTGCGGCCCTGCGGTTCGGGAAACCTGTACGGCGGTAACGAACCCGCGAGAACCTGGTTCGACGCGATGAGCCCGATCGCCACCAACTACGGGCCCGTCCAACTTCCACCCGTCGACCAGAAGTACGTCCGCGGCTCGGCCAACGGACAGGTACCCGACGTCACCGGCCAGAGCCAGTCGTCTGCGACGTCCACGCTGCAGGGTGCGGGCTTCCAGGTGACAGCGGTGACGACGGCCGATCAGGCTGCGCGCGGAACCGTCGTGTCGACGTCACCGTCGGGCAGCGCGGTTCCCGGATCGAACATCACGATCTACGTCAGTGACGGATCGGTTCGCCAGGCACCGGCTCCGGCCCCTGCCCTGCCGCCGGGTATCCGGATACCGGACCTGCCGCCGGGTATCCAGATACCGGCGATCCCCGGGCTCACCGCTCCTCGCTGAGCGGCTTCGCCGCATGTGAGTGGAACTTCGTAGTGGACTACGAGGTTCCACTCACATGGGTGGTCACAAACGGTCTTTGACGGCCTTCGACAGGCGGGATCCATCGGCCTTACCGGCAGCGAGGCCCGACGCGATCTTCATGACCTGACCCATCTGCTTCATGGCCGGTCGCTCACCCAACTCCTCGGCGACCTGGGCGATGGCGGTATCGACGATCGTGGCCAGTTCCTCGTCCGTCAGCGGAGTGGGCAGATACTCGTTGATGATCTGCGCCTCGGCGTGCTCGTTGGCTGCGAGTTCGCCGCGGCCGTTCTGCGTGTAGATCTCGGCCGATTCGCCGCGCTTCTTCGATTCCTTCGCCAGCACCTTCAGGACGTCGTCGTCGGTCAGTTCGTGGGCCTCCTTGCCGGAGACCTCCTCGGTCTGAATGGCGGCGAGGATCATGCGCAGCGTTGCCAGCCGGAGCTTGTCCTTCGCTTTCATCGCTGTGGTCAGGTCGGTTCGGATACGGGCCTTGAGTTCGGACATGGCAGAAACGCTACGCGGCCCAGCCGTCGGCTCGCGCGTCCATATCGGCTTGCTGCCGTATCGTGGATTGGGTGGCCGTTCACTTCAGTTCCTCGTTACTGCCAACCTCGGCGCAACTGCGCAGCGCTTCCACGCAGCTGCGGTCGGTTGCCGAGCACACGCGCGACGTCGTCAGAGCGGCACCGCTCAAGAGCTCGGTGATCGGGACGGCGGGTGCTGCGGCCTTGGGCATCGGCTACGCCACCCTCGTCGAGCGCAACGCGTTCACGCTCCGTGAGACGTCGATGGCGGTGCTCGAACCCGGCTCCGCGACGCTGCGAGTACTGCACATCAGCGACCTGCACATGATGCCGGGCCAGCGGATGAAGCAGAACTGGCTCCGCGAACTGGACCGCCTCGAACCCGACCTCGTGGTCAACACCGGCGACAATCTGTCGCACCAACGCGCCGTTCCCAGCGTCGTGCAGGCTCTCGGGCCGCTGCTGTCGCGTCCAGGGCTGTTCGTGTTCGGCAGCAACGACTACTTCGCGCCCAAGCCGAAGAACCCCTTCAAGTACTTCGACAAGAACCACAAGCGCACGACGGGCGAGTCGCTGCCGTGGCGTGACCTGCGGGCTGCGTTCTCCGAACGCGGTTGGCTCGACGTGACGCATGTCCGCCGCGAACTCGAGGTCGCCGGAGTCCGGATCGCATCGGCGGGCGTCGACGATCCGCACCTGAAGCGCGATCGCTACGACACCATCGCCGGCCAGCCGAACCCGTTGGCAGATTTGCGCCTCGGCATCACCCACTCCCCCGAGCCCCGGGTGTTGGACAAGTTCGCACAGGACGGTTACGACCTCGTCCTCGCCGGGCACACCCACGGCGGCCAGCTGTGCCTGCCGTTCTACGGTGCGCTGGTGACGAACTGCGAGATCGACCGTTCCCGGGTCAAGGGTCCGTCCAAGTGGGGCGCGCACACGCAGCTCCACGTGTCGGCCGGTCTCGGGACCTCGCCGTACGCGCCTGCCCGCTTCTGCTGCCGCCCCGAAGCAACCCTGATCACGCTCACTCCTGCCCCCAGAAAGGGCCCGAAGGACGTCTCCGACGAGGGCGTTTCGCGTTCTGAGGCAGTCGTGAGTTAGACTTCTCCAGCGGTACACGGGGTGTGGCGCAGCTTGGTAGCGCGCTTCGTTCGGGACGAAGAGGTCGTGGGTTCGAATCCCGCCACCCCGACAGTTGGACCACGAAAAGGGACCCACTCGATTCAGTCGAGCGGGTCCCTTTTCTTTGCCTGATCGGCGCTACTGTGAGGCATGCCGACCCCCACCCGCGTTCATGTCACCCATCGGTTCGCTTCGTCTCCCGACGTCGTCTTCGCAGCGCTGTCCGAACACGAGAACCTCGGCCCGTTGTTCCTGGCCAAGATCCGCCGGGTGCGCGACGGAGACACCTCCCGCAACGGCGTCGGATCGGCTCGTAGCCTGAAGCTGGGGCCACTCCCCGCGTTCGAGGAGACCACAACCGTCTCCGAGCCGAACACCCTCATCGAGTACCGCATCACCAAAGGTGGCCCGCTACGCGGTCATTGGGGTGTGCAGAAGCTGACCCCCACCACTGACGGCGGTACCGAACTCGACTACACAATTGGATTCGACGCCCCGATCCCCGGTCTCGCCGCGATCGTCGGCAAGGCACTGACGTCGAGCATCTCGAAGAACCTGTCGCGCTTGGCTCGGTAGCACTGCCGCACAACGACAAGACCCCGATCGATGGTCTCGATCGGGGTCTTCTCGCGCATGCTCAGCTGGACGCAGCGCGCAGCTTCTCCAACAGTGGGCCGGCCGCCTCGGCGAGGAAGCGCTCCTGGGTCTCGTCGCCCACCTGCACGAGGGCGATGTCGGTGTACCCGGCCTCCCAGTACGGCTTCACGGCCTCGACGATGGCGTCCAGGTCCGGTCCGCACGGGATCGTGTCGGCCACATCCTCTTTCCGGACGAACTTCGTCGCACCGGCGAAGCCGGCCGTCGTCGGCAGATCCGCGTTGACGGCCCAGCCGCCGGCGAACCAGCGGAATCGGTCGTGCGCGCGATCGATGGCAGCGTCCTTGTCCGGATCCCACGAAATGGGGATCTGGCCGATGGAGCGCGCCGGGCCCTCGTGGTTGTCCGACCACGCCTTGACGAGATCCGCATCCGGCTCGGTGGCGATGAGGTGATCGCCGTACTCGGCGAACCTCGCCACGGCCTTCTCGCCGCCGGCGGCGATGCCGATCGGGACGCCGCCCTCGGGCAGGTCCCAGATCCGAGCGGAGTCGACGCGAAAGTGCTTGCCCTCGTAGGTGACCAGGCCACCGGCGTGCAGTGCGCGGATGATCTCGAGTGCCTCGACGAACATGTCCTGACGCTTGTCGATGGAGGGCCAGCCTTCACCCACGACGTGCTCGTTGAGGTTCTCACCGCTGCCCAGGCCCAGAGTGAAACGTCCGTCGGCCAGAATCTGTAACGTCGCCGCCTTCTGGGCGACGACGGCCGGGTGGTACCGGATGATCGGGCACGTCACGTACGTCATCAGCTCGACGCGCTCGGTGGCCTGCGCGACCGCACCCAAAGTGGTCCACGCGTAAGGAGAGTGGCCCATGGACGAGAGCCACGGCGAGTAGTGGTCACTGCTGACCTCGAAGTCGAAGCCGACCTTCTCGGCTCCGACGGCGTACTTCACCAGCTCTTTGGGACCGCTCTGCTCGGTCATCAACGTGTATCCGAAATTGGTCATGCTGTTCTCCTAAATTGTTGCGACGGAACCGGCGTCGACTCGGTAGTTGGATCCGTTGACGAAGGACGCGCGATCCGAGCACAGGAACGTGATCACCGAGGCCACTTCCTCGGGTTCGCCGCGGCGTCCCAGTTCCATGTACGGGCGCTCCTCGTCGAGGAAGGTCTCGATGGCACCGTCTCTGTCGGTGCCCTTCTCCTCGGCTCGCTTGTCCATCATCGCGTCGGTCATCGGGGTATGAATGAATGCCGGGGAGACCGCGTTGACCAGCAGGCCCTCCGACGCGTAGCTGCGCGAAAGCCCCTTGGCCAGGGCCAGAACTCCGGCTTTGGCCGAGCAGTAGGGCAATTCGTCGTCGTACGGCTGCACGGCGTCCTCGGACGTCAACAGCACGATGCGCCCCCATCCACCGCGCCGGAGGGCGGGGAGAAACGCGCGCAGTAGGCGGACCGGGCCCATGAGGTCGATGTCAAGGGTGGAGCGCCACCCTTCTTCGTCGATCTCGTGGAACAGCCCCTGCGCGCCGGTGACGCCGGAGGACTGCACCAGAATGTCGATGTCGCCGACGGCCTGCTGCGTGCGCACTGCCAGGTTCTCGACGGCCTCGGTGTCGGTCACGTCCGCGGCGAACGCGAACAGCTGTCCTTCCGCTGCACCGAGTTTCGCGGCGGCTTCGTCCAGCGAACTCTGGTCCTTGTCGCTGACGACCACACGGACGCCCTCGGCCAGCAGCAACTTCGCAGTGTGCCACCCGATGCCGGAGTCGGCTCCGGTCACCAGTGCGGCTCTACCGTCGATTCCCAAATCCATTCGATCCCACTTTGCGCTAGAGGTCGGTTGTCAGGCTGTGGCGTCGTGCGAACGCGCGATTGTCAACGCCGCATTCACCAGGGCCAGGTGGCTCAAGCCCTGCGGGAAGTTACCCAGAAACGACCCATCCGAAGCATCGATCATCTCGCTGTACAGCCCGACGTCGTTGGACATTTCCACCAACTGGTCCATCAGGGCCGTGGCCTCGTCGTCTCGGCCGACGCACGACAGCGCCGATACTCGCCAGAACGCGCAGGCCACGAACGTGACCTCTTCCTCGGCCACTCCGCTGTAGCGGTACATCAACGGCCCGGCACCGAGCTCCTCGCCGAGCGCATCGATCGTGGACGAAATGCGTTCTCCGCGATCGAAGTTCATTTCGGCTGCCAGCAGCACCGACGCGTCGAGCCCGTCGGCACCCGGGTACGCGAGGTAGGTCTGCCGCTCCTCGGACCAGCACTCGGTTTCGATGTACCGCCGTATGCACTCCTTCTCGGCCTTCCACCGATCCGGTATGCCCGGGATCTCCCCGGCTTCGGCCAGGTGCACCGCGCAGTCCAGTGCCTGCCAGCACCCGAGCTTGGAGCTCGTGTAGTGCTGCTCCACCTCGAGCTCCCAGATACCGGCATCCTTGCGCTGCCACGAGTCGCAGGCCTCGTCCGCGATGGTCGCCAACAGCCGACCGGTCTGTGCGTCGAGGATGTTGCCCGCGTCCACGTACTGCCGAATGATCGAGAACAGGTCTCCGAAGATCATGAGCTGGAGCTGGTCCGCCGCGGCGTTGCCGTTGACCACCGGTCCGATGCCGCGCCAGCCAGGCACGTCGGGCTGCTCTGTGCCGCCCGGCAATTCGCCGCCGAGGGTGTAGAACACGTTCACCAACGGATCGTTGACTCGAATGACCTTCAGCAGCCACGCGACCGCCGCATGGATTTCCTCACGCAGACCGAACCGTTGCAGCGCCCGAATGGTGTACGCGGCGTCCCGAACCCAGGCGTACCGGTAGTCCCAGTTCTTGCCACCGGTGCGATTCTCGGGCAGTGACGTGGTCGCTGCCGCCGCGATAGCACCGGATGGACTGTGCAGCAACAGCTTCAATGCCAACGCGCTACGAGCGACGTGCTTCGCCCACGGGCCCTCGTACGAGAACTCGTCCGACCAGACGCGCCAATTGTCGATGGTCCGGTCGATGCCCTCGTCGAGGTGTCGAGGATCCGGCAGCGGCAGTGGCTCGTTCTCGGTTCCGACCACACCGATGACGTGACGCGAACCCGAGCGCGTGGTGAAGACGCCGCTGATGTCGCGATCCGCGAGCTGCACGTCTTCGATCCCCAAAGTCCGGACTGCCAGCGTCAATCCGTCGACGCGCAGGACGGTTCCGTGCTCGGTGTCGTACGCCCACGGCGACGCGATACCGAGCATCGTGCCCGGTGCGACGGACCACGTCATGTCCACTGTTCCGTCCAGTCCGTCGATGCGGCGCGCCAACTCCACCCACGGCAATCGCCCGGCCACACCTGTGTTGAGCGAGTCGGTGATTCGGACCGTACCGCTGTCGGTGCGAAACGTGGTGGTCAGAACGTTTGTGCCGGGCACGAATTCGCGCTCGACGGTGAACTCGTCTCTGGGCGTCAGTTCGATGTACCCACCGTGCGGGGCGTCGAGCAGCGAGGCGAACGGCGGTGGCGAATCGAGGTTGGGTACCGGGAACCAATCGATGCGGCCGTCGTCGGCGATCATCGCGACGGTCCGGCCGTCACCGATCGCGCCGTAACTTTCGATGGGGACGTACCCGTCGACCCTCGGACAAGGCTTTCGGAAGTTGCTCAAGCACTTGCCTTGTCGGCAAGGATCGGGCTCTCGGCGAGGTGTTCCAGCAGATCGGCCGGGTCGTCGAACACTGCCACCGCACCCGCGTCGAGCAGCTCTGCGCGTGAGATACCGCCGCTCAGCACGCCGATGGCCCGCACCCCTGCCCGGCCCGCGGATTCGATGTCCCACACGCTGTCTCCCACCATGATCGCGTGTTCGGCGTCGACGCCGGCGCGCTCGAGCGCAACACCGATGATGTCGGGCTCCGGCTTTGCCACCTCGGCGTCCTCGCCGGATGTCACCACCGCTACCGAATCCTCGACCTCGAGCAGATCACGCAACGTCGACAGCTCGGACTCCGGAGCGGACGTCGCGAGCACCACGGTGACCTCGCGAGTGTTCAGCTCTGCCAACAGCTCCCGTGCACCCGGCAGAATTTCCAAGGTCTTCGACGCGGCCGCGTAGTACTCCCTGTGCAGGGTTTTCGCTTCCTGCGCGAGCGCGCTGTCGGACGAACCGACCAACGCCTCCAGCAACTTCGACCCGTCCATCCCGATACTGCGATGAATGCGCCACGACGACACCTCGTGCCCGGCATCGCGGAACGCGCGGGACCACGCGTCGACATGGACGTAATTGGAATCGACGAGCGTGCCGTCGATATCGAACAACACCGCGTCGACCTTCGGAGCACTTTCAGACATGGGCGTACGAATACCCATGGGCTGTACACGCAAACAAATCGGGCCCCTCACCACCGGTGAGGGGCCCGCATCGAATTCAGGTTTCAGCTGGCCTGGGCCTGCCACATCCAGTGCAGCTGCTCGAGCCGAGCAGTGATGGCAATGAGCAGGTCCTGCGTCACCGGGTCGGCTTCCGCGGTATCGGCGACGCGTCCACGCAGCCGGTCGACGACGGCAGCGATGTTGTCGACGATGGCCGGCACCACTTCGCTGTCCTGGGTCCACCCGGCACCGAAGCCTTTGGTTCCTGCCGTCGAGGAGACGGTGGCTGCCCGGCCGTCCGGGCTGACACCGATCGCGGTGGCGCGCTCGGCCGCCTGATCGGTGAATTCACGTGCAGCAGTGACCAATTCGTCGAGCTCGAGGTGCACGGACCGGAAGTTCTTGCCGATCACGTTCCAGTGCGCCTGCTTCGCGATGAGCGAGAGATCGATCAGGTCGACGACGGTGCCCTGCAGAGCGTCGCCCGCGATCTTCTGCTGACCTGCGTCGAGGGTGCTGGTGATGGGGTTCGTCATGATGTGGCCTCCCTGCCGTTGTGCGACGGTGTGCATCGCACGCCATCATTGTGCTTCCGTCTGTATTGCACAACGGCGGCGCCGCGCCGGTTGTTCCGGGATCGGCGTCGTTGTGACGCCGATCCCAGGAACGTCCGGATCAGACCTTGGCGGCCTCGTCGGCAGGATCGTCGATCGCGCCGGCACCGGTGGTGGGAGCCGTCTCGTTCTGCTGCGACCGAACACCTTCCTCGACCTTCTTGCCGAGCTCGGGGTCGACGTTGGTCCAATACTCGAACACCCGGCTCAGAACCGGCTCGCTGACGCCGTTGAGGACGTGTCCGACGATGTTTCCGACCAGACGCTCGCGCTGCGCGTCGTCCATGACCTCACGGACCAGGGCTCCCGCTTGCACGAAGTCGCCGTCCTCGGGGTGCTCGATGTAGCCGGTGCGGACGAAGCGAGGCTCGAAGTCCCACGCTCCGTCGTCGCCGTACTTGTTCGTGTCCGCCGACGGACCGCCGAAGGAGTTCGGCGCGTAGACGGGCGTCTCCGGAGAGTTGAACGAGTACCGCATGTTGCCGTCCTTGGAGTACGAGTTGACCTCGGACTTCGGGGCGTTGACCGGCAGCTGCGCGTAGTTCGCTCCGATGCGGTACCGATGCGCGTCCGCGTAGGAGAACACACGGCCGAGCAGCATCTTGTCGGGGCTGAAGCCGATGCCGGGCACGGTGTTGGACGGCTCGAACGAGCTCTGCTCGATCTGCGCGAAGAAGTTCTCCGGGTTGCGGTTCAAGGTCATCTTGCCGACCTCGATGAGCGGGTAATCCTTCTGCGACCAGACCTTCGTGAGGTCGAACGGGTTGTACTTGTAGTTCTCCGCCTCGTCGTACGGCATGAGCTGGACCTTGAGGGTCCAACTGGGGAAGTCGCCGTTCTTGATGGACCCGAACAGATCCTGACGGTGGTGGTCGGGTGACGTACCCGCAACCTCGTCGGCCTTGTCCTGCGTCAGGAAGTCGATGCCCTGATCGGTCTTGAAGTGGAACTTCACCCAGGTCTTCGTGCCGTCCTCGGCGATGAGCTGGTAGGTGTGCGAACCGAAACCGTCCATGTGGCGGAACGACTTCGGGATGCCGCGGTCACCCATGAGCCACGTGACCTGGTGCGCCGACTCGGGCGAGAGGGTCCAGAAGTCCCATTGCATGTTGTTGTCACGCAGACCGGAGTCGGGCATGCGCTTCTGGCTGCGAATGAAGTCCTGGAACTTGATCGGATCCTTGACGAAGAAGATCGGCGTGTTGTTGCCGACGAGGTCCCAGTTGCCTTCCTCGGTGTAGAACTTCAGCGAGAAGCCGCGCGGATCACGCCAGGTGTCGGGGCTACCCTGCTCGCCGGCGACGGTGGAGAACCGTGCCAGCATCTCGGTCTTCGCGCCGGGCTGCAACGCCTTCGCCTTTGTGTACTTGCTGATGTCACCGGTGATCTCGAGCTCGCCGAACGCGCCCGCGCCCTTGGCATGCACGACGCGCTCCGGGACCCGCTCGCGGTTGAACTGCGCCATCTTCTCGATCAGGTAGTGATCGTGCAACAGGATCGGGCCCTGTGCGCCGGCGGTGAGCGACTGATCGTCGCTGGCTACGGGGATTCCCGAATTGCTGGTGGTGGGCTTGCTGGTGGTCGGCTTGGTCATACGAAGCCTCCTGATGGCTGTATCGAGTCCGAGAGGGCTGTCCCGGACGAAATCTGTGCGGCCGAGGGCGCGGCCGGATTCTCACGGGGAATGCCCGTACTCACGCGGCATAAACCCTCGAGCTCGACCACCAGCATGCCATCAATCTGTACTAAGTCAAGAAAAGGGTTGCCGTCAGGGCACCAGCCGCGCCTCACCCGTCCGCATCGAACCCGACACGATCTGCAACCCGAAATACGTGCCCGACGGCATCCAGCGATCGAGCGTCGGCCCCGACGCATCCACCTCCACCCGGGCCAACCTGGCTTTCCCCTTCAAGCTCGCGACGCCCAGAGCCGATCCGCCGGGCACCGGCTGCGCGAACCCGATCGATCCGCGCATCGGAAATATGGGCCCGAAGCCGCGGGAGCCGGTCCGCACCGACCAGTCCCCACCGCTGACCCCGGCCTTGTTCAGCACGTCGCCGTCGAACTCGGCCAGCACCTTGGGCAGATGCCAGTTGGTCCTGCCGCCGTGCACCGACGTCGCGGAATCGACGGCGATGAACGGCACCGACATCCGCGGGATCTTTCCGACGTCCCGGCGCAACACCGGGCTCGCCAGTATCTCGCGGTAGGGACCGACGGGTGACGTCATGTAGTCGACGACCATGCACATCGTGATCGGCAACGTCTTCGCGCCGGCAGGCGCGAAATCCGACGACCGGGCGCGATGCCACCAGATCGTGGCTCGGACGTTCGCCGGCCACGGCGCAGCGGGGCTGACCGGCCAATCGGTGCGCTCGGTCTCCGACTCGGCGACGCTCCACATCAGGAGTCCCTCCCCACGACGGTCAGCGGCAGGCGCAGCGCGCCCGGCGCGGTCACCGGCACCACCGGGTTGGACGGTTGAACCGGTGCCACCTCGACATAACCCGAGCCGACGGCAGGCCTACGGTCCGGCTCACCCTTGTTGGGCCACAACGCCATTGCCCGCTCGGCCTGCGCGGTGATGGTCAAAGACGGATTGACGCCGAGGTTGGCGCTGACAGCAGAACCGTCGAGCACGTGCAAGCCCTCGTAGCCGTAGACACGCTGGTACCCGTCGATCACACCGGTCTTCGGTGAGTCACCGATGGCGCAGCCACCGAGGAAGTGCGCGGTCATCGGAATGTTGACGATCTCGGCGATCGAACCGCCCGGATCGCCGCCGATCTTGTCGGCGAGCAACCTGATAGCCGTGTGTCCCTGCGGAATCCACTGCGGCGGCGGATCTCCCGCCCCGGACCTGCTGGTGAGCCGACGGCCGAACGGGCCCTTCTTCGATCCGAGTTCGAGCGAGTTGTCGTCGGTCTGCATCACCAGAGCGATGACGGTGCGTTCGGACCACCGATGGACCGACAGGCTGCGGGCCGCCGCGCCGGGGTGACGCAGCGCCACTCCCAGCGTCTTGAGAATCCGCGGCACCTTGCCGCCGCCGTCGCTGAGAACGGTCTGCAACAGGCCGATCGCGTTGCTGCCCTTGCCGTATCGCACCGGTTCGATGTGCGTGTGATCGTCCGGGTGGAACGACGACGTGATCGCCACTCCCTCGTGGTAGTCCACCTCGCGTCCGCGCGCCGTTGCAGCCAGCACGGCCTCGGAGTTGGTACGTACCAACGAACCGATCTTGTTCGACAGCCGCGGCAACGAACCCTTCTCCTTGGCGGCGAGCATGAGCTTCTGTGTTCCGTAGGTGCCCGCCGAGAAGACCACCTGATCGGCGGTGATCGTCTTCTCCTTGCGCCGCAGCTTGCCCCCGGTCCTGCGCGTCACGACGTCGTAGCCGCTGCCGTTCGGGCGGACGTCCACGACGGTCGTCAGCGGAAGTATGTGCGCACCTGCACGTTCGGCCAGGTAGAGATAATTTTTGACGAGGGTGTTCTTCGCGCCGACGCGGCAACCCGTCATGCACGAACCACACTCGGTGCACCCGGTCCGCTCGGGGCCGGCACCACCGAAGAACGGGTCGGGTGCAGTCTTGCCACGGTCACCGAAGTAGACGCCGACCGGAGTCGAGGTGAACGTGTCGCCCACGCCCATGTCCTCGGCGACCTCCTTCATGACCTTGTCCGAGGCGGTGATCGTCGGGTTGGTCTCGACACCGAGCATCCGACGAGCCTGGTCGTAATACGGATTCAGCTCACGCTTCCAGTCCGTGATGGCACCCCACTGCGGATCCTCGAAGAACTTCGTCGGTGGCTGATACAGCGTGTTGGCGTAATTGAGCGAGCCTCCGCCGACGCCTGCACCCGCCATCACCAGCACGTCGGGCAACAGGTGGATACGTTGGACGCCGTAGCAGCCGAGCGCCGGAGCCCACAGGTACTTGCGCAAACGCCAACTGGTCTTGGGCAATTCGTGATCGGCGAACCGTCGGCCGGATTCCAGCACCGCCACCCGGTAGCCCTTCTCCACGGCCCGCAGCGCGGCCACGCTGCCGCCGAAACCGGAGCCGATGATCAGTACGTCGTAGTCGCTCATGCGGAAACCGCCTTCTTGTCTGATTCACGGGTGTCGGAGACGAGTCGATAATTCGAGGTGTCGAACGTTCGCGTCTTGTTGCGGAACCGGAATGTGTACGTGGGCCACATCGTCGAGTTACGTCCGTTGGCGTCGAGGTACCAACTCGAGCAACCGCCGGCATTCCAGACGGTCCCGTCGAGAGACGAGTCGACCCACGAGTTGTGCTGCTGCTGAGCGGATTCGGACACCTCGACGGCAGTTGCCCGATGGTCCCGCATCTCACTGAGCGCCGAGACGACGTAATTGGCCTGCGATTCGAGCATGTAAACGATCGAACTGTGCCCGAGGTTGGTGTTGGGGCCGTACATCAGGAAGAGGTTCGGGAAGCCGGCGACGGTGGTACCCAGGTGCGCCTGCGGGCTACCGCCCCAGTGCTGCGCGAGAGTCCGGCCGTCGCTGCCGTGCAACAGATGTGACACCGGCGGTTCGGTGGGGGTGAACCCCGTCGCGAAGATGATGGTGTC
This sequence comes from Rhodococcus sp. NPDC080181, assembly GCF_040702225.1. Classification (NCBI taxonomy): domain Bacteria; kingdom Bacillati; phylum Actinomycetota; class Actinomycetes; order Mycobacteriales; family Nocardiaceae; genus Rhodococcus; species Rhodococcus sp. NPDC080181. The sequence goes on along the minus strand of NZ_JBFBKN010000004.1, from coordinate 141,364 downwards.
CACCTCGTGGTTGCGACCCGATGCGTCGACGACGCCGTTCTCGGTCACCGACGTCAGGCCCGATGTCACCAGGTCGACGTCGGGTCGATCCAGAGTTCGCAGCCAATCGTTGGACAGCAGAAGACGTTTGCAGCCGGGTGCGTAGTCGGGGGTCAGAGCCGCCCGCTTCGTCGGGTTCTTGACCTGACGCTTCAGGTTCGCTTTGGCGAACACCTTCACCGCGGGCAGCATCCACGGGTTGTCGGCCAGCACGGTCACGTACGCCTCGCGGTACCCGTAGATGATGCCGCGAACCGCGCGGTGGGCCGCGGGAACCTTCTCGTACAGAGCCCGCTCGACCCGGCCGATGGTGCGGTCCAGACGCGGGATGACCCACGCCGGTGTGCGCTGAAAGACGGTGAGCCGCTGAGCTTTGTCCACTATCTCTGGCACGAACTGCACCGCCGACGCACCGGTGCCGATCACGGCGACGCGCTCTCCGGTCAGATCGTGCTCGTGGTTCCACGTCGCGGAGTGGAACACAGTTCCCTGGAATGTGTCGATGCCCGGGACGTCCGGGATCTTGGGCGTCGACAGTGCGCCGGTCGCCGCTACGAGAACTCTGGCGCTCGTCGCACCCTGGGAGGTCTGCACGGTCCACCGCTGGTCCGTGTCGCTCCAATCGGCCGACAGGAGTTCACAATCGGTGACGATGCGGTCCCGCAGGTTCAGGCGGTCGACTACGGAGCGGAGGTAGTCGAACAGCTCCGGTTGGCGCGCGAAGGTGTGGCTCCACTTGGGGCTCGGCGCGAACGAGAACGAGTACAGCGACGTCGGGACATCGCACGCACACCCGGGGTAGGTGTTGTCCCGCCACGTGCCGCCCACCTCCGACGCTCGCTCGATGACGGTCACGTCGGCACTCGGATCGGCGGCGATGATCTTCGCCACCGCGGCGAGGCCGGCGAAACCGGCCCCGACGACGAGCACGTCCAGTTGTTGGGGCAGTGAAGAATTCACGAGTCCATCACCTTTTCGGACCAGACAGGGAGGAGCCGTCCGCGCAGCTGCGCGTCGGCTTCGGGGGTACGGAACAGAGCAGAGACAGCGAGCCCGCGTGCCAGCTCGACGCTGAGCTCGATGGACTCCGTGGACATGCGGCTACCCATGACGATCTGAGCGCCGCTCTGAATCGCCTCGGCGACGCGTCGTTCGAGCGGAACCATTGCCTCGTGCAGAGCCGGATCGGTACGGGCCGCGACCCACAGCTCGAGTGCGGCATAGAACAGCGGGCCCGAGAACGCGTCGACGAGGATCTCCGGTCCGCGTTCCGGGTCGGGCTCGGCTTCCAGAATCTCGGAGAGGCGGCGGTCCACGAGATGCTCGACGGCAGCGGTCACCAACGTCTCCTTGGTCGGGAAGTGGTGCAGCTGCGCTCCGCGGGACACACCGGCACGCCGCGCGATCTCCTGCGTGCTGGTCTTCGCGAAACCCAACTCGACGAGGCACTCGATGGCTGCATCGAGCAACTTCGCGCGAGTCCCCGCGGTGCGTTCCGCCTGCGTGCGGCGCGGAGTCGGTGCGCCGTCGCTGAGCTCTGTGTCGGTAGTCACACTTCGCACAGTAGCGTCAAAACAACAAACAGTCCAGCCTGACTTTAAGTTTTGTCACAACCCCGCTCATCCGCCTTCGAGACCGCCGACAGGCGTTTGCTCAGCCCGACCGCCGACCGTCGCACCACCCTGTCGCGCCGTCGTGGGCACACTGGCCTTCGCGCGCAGAAAGCGCGTTGTTCGACGGAAAGGATCAACATGACGAGCCATTCGGTACGTCCCGAGGACGTACTTCCCGACGGAGCCGAGAGAGCCACGTTCGACGGTCACCCGATACGGAAAGGCACGGTGGCGGCGTTCATCGCGAATGCGCAAGCGCTCCGCGACGTGGAACCTGGAACCGCGGCCCACGACGAACTGATCGCGACGCTGAAAGAGCTGGCACCGCAGCTGGCAGCCATCGGAGTGTTCGAGGTGTTCGAGCCACGGGACCCGCAGATCGCCCACCTGGTGGACGCCGCGACTCAGACCGACTGACCGACAGTTTGTGCCGACTCGCCGCGGGCAATACCCCGGCCATGGCTCTCCCCTCGCACGGCCGCTTCGAGTACTCCCCCATCGTCGATCGGCCTCAGTTCGAGTGGCCGGGCGGGGCGCGGCTCGCGGTGTACGTCGCGGTCAACTGCGAGCACTTTCCGTACGACGACGGGCAGCCCGGGTTGGGTTACACACCCGCGATGGACCAGCCCAACACGTACAACTGGGGCTGGCGTGAATACGGCAATCGCGTCGGTGGCTTCCGGATCGCAGAGACACTGCAGCAGTCCGGGATTCGGCCGACATTGCTGGTCAACACCGAGGTGTACGAGCACGCCCCGCAGCTGACCGCGGCGTTCCGAGCCCTCGACGCCGAGGTCGTCGCGCACGGCCGAACGAACGCGGTGCAACCGAACGATCAAGACGAAGACACCGAACGCCGCTCCATCGAGGATGTCACCGCCACGATCGAACGACACGAGGGAACACCGCCCCGAGGATGGATGAGCCCCGGCGCGAATCCGAGCCGCGTCACCGAGGACCTCCTCGCGGAGCGCGGTTACCAGTACACCTTGGACTGGCCCGTCGACGACCAACCGGTGTGGCTACAAACCCGCGGCGGCCCGCTGCTCAGCGTCCCGTATCCCCACGAGATCAACGATCTGCCGATGTTCGTCCATCACCATCAGACCGCAGAAGCGTTCGAGCACAACATCATCGGCAGCTTCGACGAACTGAAGGAGAACTCGGCGAGGCAACCGGTGGTGCTCGCCGTCTCCGTGCACACCTTCCTGACGGGTCAGCCCTACCGGCTGCGACGGTTCCGCGCAGCGCTGCAGCACCTGACCGACAACAGCGACGGCGTCTGGTTCACCACCCCCGGCGACATCGCGGCGCATTACCGCACGGTTGCACCTCCCGTCCGATAGATCGGCAGGATCACAACCGACCTGGAGTCAGGCGGCTCGCTGTTTTCGTCGGTGGTAGCTCGGGAGGGGGTGCTGTCTGGGGTCGACGGATTCGGGTGGGATGGCGTACGGGTGTCCGTCGTCGCCCATGATCAGTTGCCAGTCGCCGTGGTGGACGAGGCGGTGGCATTCTCCGCAGACGAGCGCGAGGTTGTTCAGGTCGGTGTGGCCGCCGTGTTCCCAGAATTCGATGTGGTGGGCTTGGCACCACTGGGCTGGGCGGCCGCACATGACGCAGCAGGTGTCGCGGATGGTCAGGGCGATGCGTTGGTCGTCGCTGGCGAGTCTGGTGGTTCGTCCGAGCGCGAGGGGTACGCCGTGGTGGTCGACGATGACGGGGGTCAGGTCGGCGTCGCAGGTGACGAGCTCGGCGAGGGATCGGCTGATGGGGCCGGTCCAGTCGAGGTGGAACGGCCAGTCGGCGTCGCCCGGCTTGGGCACAGATTTCTGCCCGGCACCAGCACCACCGGCTGCTGCTTTGTTGCGAGCAGCAGCGCCTCCCCTCTCGGGAACAGACTTCCGCCCGGCACGGTCGACATCGCCACCATCACCACCGGACGCTGCTGCGCCGCGAGCAGCCATACTCCCTGGGCTGGAGGCAGACCTATGCCCGGCGCTACTACCACCGCCACCATCACCACCCGTCGCTGTTTTGTTGCGAGGACCAGTGTCGCCCGGCTCGGGGAAAAGCTTGTTCCCGGCACCATTACATCCAGCTGCTCGGCCGCCGCGAGCAGCGATATCCCCTCGAGCCACTCCATCCGGACGCGAGCCGTTGCTGTCGCCGCCGTTCGAGGCGCTCTTCGCGACCGAATCGGTGTCGCCCGAATCCGTTGCACCGCTATCGGATTGCTTGTCACCGTCGTGGGCGAGCAAGTCCCGCAGGGGAACGATCAGGTGCACCGACGCCCGCGACCCGCCCGCCGACCCGTGGGTGCCGCCGCGGAGGTGTCGGTCGAGGATCTGATCGAGTGCATCGGCCCGGCGCTTCGACGGGCTGCGTGGATCGCGTTCACCGCCGGGACCGGGTCGCGGTGCCGTCAACGGCGACAGAGCGGTGAGAAGCTTCTCGGCGAGGAGTCGGTCGATGTTGCCGCCGACCTGGAAGCGGCCGTTGGCCAGAGCTTGCAGGTCGAATCGGTTCAGGTCTAGGTTCTCCGACACCGGTCGCGGTGCAGGCGTCGGTGGAACAGGCTCGGGCGCAGGTGGTTCCGGATCGGGAGGCGTGCCGCTAGTGGTCGCTGTATCGTCTTTTCGCCGCTCCTGATCGTGGCGTTCCTGTTCCTGCTGTTCCTGCTCTCGTCGTTGTTTCTCGGCTTTCGCGTGTCGTGCTCGGGCGTCGTCGGCGGCAGCATGCGCCAAAGCCTGCGCGCGGGAGGTCACTTGGCCGGCGGTGTTGCGCATCGCGGTGTCGAGCAATTCGGCGACTATTCCGTTGCGCCGGCCCTGATTCAACGTCGGGTCGGCCACCAGAACGACGTCGTATCCCTCGGCGATGGCGGCGGCGTGAGCGGTGTGGACCCGGCCGTCGGCGAGGGCGTCGAGCACGGTGGGGTGATCGAACAGCCAGTACCCCAGTGCGTTCTGGCGGGCTGCTGACCCGTCCGTGATGCGCACCGACCTCGCGTACCAGCGGGTGACGGACGAGTGCCCGAGTTTCATCGCCAAGCCGCGGCGGTCGATGTCGGCGAGCAACGTCAATCTGGTTGCGGCGAGGGCATTTTCGAGAGAGGTCACGTCGGCGAGCTCGGAGACCAATTCCTGGTCCCCGAGCTCGAACACATCCCCCCATGTCTTCACACCACGAAAGCTATACCCACCCACCGACAGACTTTTTCGACGAGCCCCTTACAACGTACGCACGCTGTTGTTGCGCGCATTGTGGGTCAGCTCGGCCAGGCCGAGCTCTTCGAGCAACGGCGGCAAGTACATTCCGAAGCGGCCGCGGTATCCGTTCCTGAGTCCGTACCAACCGCCGACCGGATTGTCGGGCGAACGCCCCCACGCTTCGACCGTGTCCGGCGCAGCCGGCTTCTTTTCGTCCGCAGCACCGAGTAATACCCAGTCGGCGCGTTCGGTGAGCCAACCGTACAGGTCTTCGATTGCCTCGATGCGGTATCGCAAGGTCGTCGACCCCACCTGGCACACGAGGGCAGGTGGCTCGTGGTCGGGATCGCGGTACATGGTGTATGCCGAGGTGCCGGGGGCGGTGGTGAGAGCCCACGGGCCGGATCTGGTTCCGCTGCTGGTCATGGACGGTGTCCGTTCCGTTGACGCAGTCAGCCGACAGGCAGGAATGTCGGCCGCCTACGGGGATTGCCGTACAGGCTCGGTCAGTGTGGACCGGCCGGACCATGAGCGCAACCCCGCTCCCGACCCCGCAGGGGTCCGGGTATGTGCGTCACGGAGCGACGGTGCGGTACCGCAGCATCATTTCGTGGTCCTCGTGGTCGAGCATGTGGCAGTGCCACATGTACCCCTGCAGTTCGGTCGGCCCCGGAGCCGGCATGTCGTGACCACTCATGTCGTGACCGCTCATATCGTGACCGCCGTGGTGGGCGGCCGGTCCCGCGAAGGTGGCGTCGGGATCGAAGCCGAGTTCGTCGGCCGTCGGGAATCGGACGAGGATCTGGGTGACGGTGCCCGGGTACGTGTTGACGGTGTCCTTCCACCCGGCTTCCCAGGTGGCCGGCGGCACCGAGGGTCCGGTGAGGAACTTCTCCACCGGCGGAGCCCATTTGGTGCCGAACGTCGGCCGCGGGAAGTCGCGTTGGTACGCGGCGAGGTCGATCGGAATACGGCCAAGCGTGCGAAAGTGTGCTAGGTGCAGGTGAATCGGGTGTGGCTCGACCGTCGTGTTGACGATGTTCCACATCTCCACGGTGCCCTGCTTGGGCATCTCGATGTCCGGGTCGGAGTACCGCAGGTTGTTCAGGTTCATCAGCGTCATGTCGAGGTTCAACCCGCCGGAGGGCTGGTTCACGGTGACGGTGCGGGTGAAGGTGGGGGTCGGCAACGCGGGCAACAGATCCGGCTGCCCCTTTCCCCCGCGCAGCAACGACGGCATGCCGCCCCGGAACCCCGCCGCGGACGCGACGCGGAACTGACAGAACATCGGCATCGGGACGGCTCCGAGCGATGCGGCTTGCGCCGGCGGCGGCTCGTCGTTGAGGAGCTCGACGAGAGCACCCGACTCGACTGCGGCGAAGTCGACGAGAATGTCGGCGCGTTCGGCGGGTGCGAGTCGAATACTGGTGGTTTCCACCGGCGCATCGAGCAGTCCGCCGTCGTTTCCGATGACCCAGAATCGTAACTTGTTGGTGAAGAACAGGTTCCACACGCTGTACGACCCGGCGTTGACGAGCCGCAGCCGGTACATACCCCGTGCGACTTCCATCGTCGGCCAGATCTTGCCGTTGACGACACCGACGTCTCCGGTGCCGCCGCCTTCCCATTTACCCTGCGGCACGGTGATATTGGAGCGGATACTCATGCTGCCGTCGGGGTTCATGATCTTTTCCTGGAGTACCAGCGGCAACTCGAATTCGCCCGAGGGTAGACCCAGGGCGTTGTCGGATGTGCCGGTGTCCCACCGATCACGGACGAGGTTCATCCCGAGCAGGCCCGCGTAGACGTTGATGCGCGTCATCGACATGGCGTGGTCGTGGTACCAGAGTCCGGCGGCGTCGTTCAGACCCGAGAAGTTGTGCGTCATCGACTCACCCGGGCGCACCAGCATCTCGGAGTGCCCGTCGCTCGCCGGCTCGGTGATGGCACCGTGCAGGTGCAGTGCCGTCGGCGTCATCGTGCGATCCATCTCGCTCATGCCGTGCAGCGAGGTGTCGATGTCGGCGGCGAGCGGATTCCCCGCGGTGGTGTTGGAGTACTTCAGCGTCCACGGCTGGCCCTGCTGCGATTCGATGGTGGGCCCGAGGTAGTCGCACTGTCCGTAGCCGAACGTAGGCGCGGGCCTGAGATCGGCGTGGAATGCGTGGGTGGCGCTGTGCGCGTCCAGGCTCACCTCGGTTCCGCTGATCAGCGGCAAGCGCGGTAGCTCGTCGCGGAACGGCGTCAGCGGCGGCGAATGGAACAGCAATGGACTCTGCCCGCGGAAGAAGTCGTCGGCCAGCGCTCGACGAGTCGTCGACGCCACGGGTATCGCCGCTGCTCCGGCTGCCACTGCGGCCGCCGCCAGCCCACGTAGGGCGGTGCGTCTGGACACGGAGCCGCTCACCCGGCCACCTTCCTCCTGGTTGTGATGGGGCCCATACTATGTGCTGGTCGGCTCCCGCCGTCACCCCACACTCGGATCGTCCGGCACGTTCCTGCCGGTGGAGGGATCTATTTCGTCATGGCAACAATTTCTTTCGAGCGCACGACCAGGCTTTTTCCCGGCTCCGACACCCCCGCGGTGAACGAGCTCGACCTGCACATCGAGGACGGTGAGTTCCTCGTTCTGGTCGGCCCCTCCGGGTGCGGCAAGTCGACGTCGCTCCGGATGCTCGCCGGGCTCGAGGAGGTCAACTCGGGACGCATCCTCATCGGCGGCAAGGACGTCACCAATTCCGAACCCAAGGATCGCGATATCGCGATGGTGTTCCAGAACTACGCGCTGTACCCCCACATGACCGTCGCCGAGAATATGGGGTTCGCGCTCAAGCTGGCGAAGGCGAACAAGGAGGACATTCGCACTCGCGTCGAGGAGGCCGCCAAGCTACTCGACCTCGAGCTGTACCTCGACCGCAAGCCCAAGGCGCTCTCCGGCGGCCAGCGGCAGCGAGTTGCCATGGGGCGCGCCATCGTTCGGCAGCCCCAGGTGTTCTTGATGGACGAGCCGCTGTCCAATCTCGACGCCAAACTGAGGGTTCAGACGCGGACGCAGATCGCTCAGTTGCAGCGTCGACTCGGCACGACGACGGTCTACGTCACGCACGATCAGGTCGAGGCCATGACGATGGGTGATCGCGTCGCCGTCCTGAAAGGTGGTGTGCTGCAACAGTGCGCCACCCCGCGTGAGCTCTACCGAACCCCGGTCAACGCATTCGTCGCCGGGTTCATGGGCTCACCGTCGATGAATCTGTTCCGCGCTCCGGTCACCGACGGCGGCGTCCGCCTGGCCGATCAGGTAGTCCCGGTCCCACGTCAGACGCTCGGTTCCGCCACCGAGGTGATGTTCGGCATTCGTCCCGAGCACATCGAGATCGCGAGCAGCGGAATAGCTCTCGAGATCGACGTCGTCGAAGAGCTCGGTTCCGAGGCCTTCGTGTTCGGCCGCGCGGACATCAACGGCCGGACCGAAACCATTGTCGCTCGGGCCGATTGGCGCAGCCCGCCCGAGAAGGGCGATCGCGTTCACGTCCGCATCGACGAAGCCCATGCGCACATCTTCGACGCCTCCGCCGAAGGTCACCGCCTGAACTGACCGTCGTGCGCGTTGTGCGTACCCCTGGGGACACACAACGCGCACGACCTCAGACCAGGAGCTCGGCGATCTGAATAGTGTTGAGCGCGGCACCCTTACGCAGGTTGTCGCCCGAGACGAACAGCGCGAGTCCGCGGCCCTCGGGGACGCCCGGATCCTGGCGGATGCGGCCGACGAGGGAGTCGTCCTTGCCTGCGGCTTCCAGCGGCGTCGGTACGTCGACCAGCGAGACACCCGGTGCGGAGGCCAGCAGTTCACGAGCGCGTTCCACTGACAGCGGTGAAGCGAACTCGGCGTTGATCGACAGCGAGTGCCCGGTGAAGACCGGAACGCGCACGCAGGTGCCACTGACCAGCAGGTCGGGCAGTCCGAGGATCTTGCGCGATTCGTTGCGTAGCTTCTGGTCCTCGTCCGTCTCGCCGGATCCGTCGTCGACCAACGCGCCGGCCAGCGGCAGGACGTTGAAAGCGATGGGCGCGACGTACTTGTTCGGGGCCGGGAAATCGACCGACGAACCGTCGTGCACCAGTTTTTCGACGTCGTCGATGACGGCGCGTGCCTGAGTGGCGAGCTCGTCGACGCCGGCGAGGCCGCTACCGGACACCGCCTGGTAACTCGAAACGATCAACCGCTGCAAGCCGGCTTCGTCGTGCAGCACCTTGAGCACCGGCATGGCGGCCATGGTGGTGCAGTTGGGGTTGGCGATGATGCCGCGGGGCGGGTTCTTCGCCGCCTCGGGGTTGACCTCGCTGACCACCAGCGGCACATCGGAGTCCTTGCGGAACGCCGACGAGTTGTCGATGACGGTGGCACCTGCGGCGGCGAATCGCGGTGCCTGCTCACGCGAAAGCGTGGCACCGGCCGAGAACAGAGCGATGTCGATACCGGTGAGGTCCGCGGTGGACGCGTCCTCGACGATGATCTCCTCGCCGCGGAACGGCAGCTTCTTGCCCGCCGAGCGTGCGGAGGCGAAGAATCGAACGGTGTCGGCGGGGAAGTTGCGCTCCTCCAACAGGGTTCGCATGACGGCACCGACCTGGCCGGTGGCTCCTACGACTGCAACTGTGGTCATGGCTATCGTCCTGTTCCTGCGTGCACGACGGCTTCTTCGTCGCCGCCGAGATCGAAGGCGGCGTGCAGTGCGCGCACGGCGTCGTCGAGCTGAGTGTCGCTGCACAGCACCGAGATACGGATTTCGGAGGTGCTGATGAGATCGATGTTGATGCCGGCGTCGGCGAGGGCCTCACAGAACGTCGCGGTGACGCCGGGGTGGCTCTTCATACCGGCACCGACGAGCGAGACCTTGCCGATGTGGTCGTCGTAGAGCACCTGCGCGAAGCCGATATCGGCCTGCAGCTTGGTGAGCTTCTCCACTGCCGTCGGGCCGTCGGCCTTGGGGCAGGTGAAGGTGATGTCGGTCTTGCCGGTGTCGATCTTGGAGACGTTCTGCAACACCATGTCGATGTTGATCTCGGAGTCGGCCACGGCGCGAAAGACCTTGGCGGCGTAGCCCGGTGTGTCGGGCAGACCGACGACGGTGACCTTCGCCTCGCTGCGATCGTGTGCGACGCCGGTGAGAATTGCTTCTTCCACTGGAATGTCCTCCATAGATCCGGAGACGATCGTTCCGGGTTTGGTGGTGTACGACGAGCGCACGTGAACGGGAACGTTGTAGCGACGGGCATATTCGACGCAGCGCAGCATGAGCACCTTCGCGCCGCAGGCTGCCATTTCGAGCATCTCCTCGAACGAGACGGTCTCGAGGTGGCGTGCGTTGGGGACGATGCGCGGGTCTGCGGTGAAGATGCCGTCGACGTCGGTGTAGATCTCGCAGACGTCGGCGTTCAGGGCCGCGGCGAGCGCGACGGCGGTGGTGTCGGACCCACCACGACCGAGCGTCGTGACGTCCTTGCTGTCCTGGCTGACGCCCTGGAAGCCGGCGACGAGCACGATCGAACCCTCGTCGAGTGCGCTGCGGACGCGGCCGGGGGTGACGTCGATGATCTTGGCGTTGCCGTGCACGCTGGTGGTGACGACGCCTGCCTGGGAACCGGTGAACGACCGTGCCTCGGCACCGAGCGAGTGGATGGCCATCGCGACCAGTGCGTTGGAGATGCGTTCACCCGAGGTGAGCAGCATGTCCATCTCGCGAGCGGGCGGGGCCGGGCACACCTGCTGTGCCAGGTCGAGCAGTTCGTCGGTGGTGTCGCCCATCGCCGATACGACGACGACAACGTCGTTGCCCGCCTTCTTGGTCTCGACGATTCGTTCAGCGACGCGTCGGATACGTTCGGCGGTCCCCACCGACGATCCACCGTACTTCTGGACGATGAGAGCCACGCGTTTTACCTCCGCTGGATAGCCGACAATCGTTCGATTGTCCGCGGGTCACCTTACCGAGCGAATGCCCCGAGCAGTGGGCCGGGTAGCTCCGAGCTGGGACTTTAGGGCCTCTCGCCTGCCTTAACATGTTCGAGTGACTGTTCCCGAACATCTCCCACCACCGCCGGCTCGAGGCCTGAAGGTGCTCTTCGGGCTCCCCGCCGTCGGCCGGCGCTGGCCCGGTGGACTGCGTTCGGCGCTGGCGTTCGGTGTTCCGGCGATCCTGGCGTGGCTGCTCGGATTCCACACCGAGGCACTACTGGTGGTCTCCGGCAGTTTTGCGGTGATCTACGGCGAGGGCCGTCCCTACCGATCGCGGTGGTGGGTGGTGCTGACCGCAGGGGCCGCCCTGGTGGCCTCGGTGTGGCTGGGCGCGACGGCCGGTCGGCTCGCCCTCGACTTCGGCGAGACCGGGTGGGCGCAGATGATCCCGGTGACCGTGTTGTCGGTTCTCGCTCTCGTCGCGGTCTACGTCGTGGCAGCGCTGCGACTCGGCCCGCCCGGAGCCTTCTTCTTCGTGCTGGTGTGCGCGGTGGCGTCGTACCTCCCTGCCGCCGATATCAGCGCGACCCGCGGTGCCGTGTGCGCGGCGATCGGGGTGGCGTCGGCGCTGGTGGTCGCGATGTCCGGGGTGGTGCGTGACCCGAGGGGTCCCGAACGGGCGGCCGTCGGTGCGGCCGTGGCGGCGATCGAGAAGTACACGACATCGCCGACGGCGTCCGTCGTCGATCGACATACCGCCGCCTCACGTCTGCACGCGGCGTGGGCCGCGGTGTACGAGGCCGGGTCGACGCGCGCGACCTCGCGCCCCGCGCTGGTACAGACCCTGTTCGATGCCCATCTCGCGTTTGCGGCCGCCACGAGGGCGCGCGCCGGCACCCTTCCGGATCCGGAAAGCGCGGTGGAATCGCCACGAGATCAGCTGCCGCTGGCTCGTCCGGGCATCGGGTATCGGTTGAAGCGGTCGTTGCATCGAGATTCGCACGCGGCGTCGACGGCGATCCGGGTGTTCTGCGCGGCGGCAGGTGCCGGCGGGATCAGTGTGGCGATGGGTTTGAGCAGGCCGGATTGGGCGATCCTCGGTGCCGTCCTGGTTCTCCAGCAGGGGCCGGATCGTGTGCACGGGACGTATCGCGGCATGCAGCGGCTCGGCGGAACGCTGGCCGGAGTGGTGCTGTTCTCGGCGATCTATCTTTCGCCGCTGACCGGTCTCGCGGTGATCGTGGTGTTGATGGTGTTGCAGTTCGCGATCGAGATCAGTGTGGCGCGCAATTACGGTCTCGCCGTCACGTTCATCACCCCACTCGCGTTACTGATGGGGACCATCTCGCATCCGGGCGCTCCACTCGGCGGCATCGTCGTCGATCGGGTGGTGGAGACCGCGGTGGGTGTCGCCCTTGCCTTCGCGGCGCTGTGGTTGTTGTTACCGGGCGCCTTTCGGCGCGCGCTGCTGTGGTCCGATCGGCGGGTTCTGGAGTTGACCGACCGATTGTTGACGGCCCTCCGAAGCGAAAACGTTTCGGCGGCAGCCACTATGGAGCTACGACGAGATGTCCAGTTCGAACTGGTCGGTGCCGCGCTCGCGGGAGCCGAAGCGGCGCACAACGATCGCCGCTGGGCGCATCGAATGTGGGAGAGGCATGCAGAGGTCGACCACCTCGGATACGAACTGCTCGCACGGTGTTGGACCGCGGACGATGTCGGACGACTGAACGACATCGATCAGTGGCAACGCAGGCACGACACCGTGACCGGAAAATTCGACTCCCGAACCCTGGGGTAGGCGGTCGGTCTGCGGTAGTACACTCACCCCATGCTGCGAGCTCTCCTTCTTAACAGCCGCGACGGGGTCTGAGACCAGACTGGCTTCCCGTCGCGGGGTTCGTTGCGCCGGTCGAACACCATTGCTCTGATCTGTACGGAGAGACGAAGACCATGTCACCAGCCGACGCATTCACCTCGGGATCTCGCACCATCACCCCGCCCTCGCGGCCCGCTCCCAGCGACCAGCCAGCGTGGAACACTCAGAAGAACTCCTCGATGCCCACGTTCCGTTATCGGCCGTTCGCCGAGGAAGTGGAGCCCGTCACCCTCCCCGACCGCACGTGGCCGGACAAGATCATCGACCGGACGCCACAGTGGTGTGCAGTCGATCTGCGCGACGGCAACCAGGCGCTGATCGATCCGATGAGTCCCGCGCGCAAGCGCCGCATGTTCGACCTGCTGGTCCGCATGGGCTACAAGCAGATCGAGGTCGGCTTCCCGTCCGCCAGCCAGACCGACTTCGACTTCGTCCGCGAGATCATCGAGGACGGCGCGATTCCCGACGACGTCACCATCCAGGTTCTGACGCAGTGTCGTCCGGAGCTGATCGAGCGCACGTTCGTCGCGTGCGAGGGCGCTCGCAGCGTCATCGTGCACTTCTACAACTCGACGTCGATCCTGCAGCGCAAAGTGGTGTTCCGGGCCGATCGTGATGTGATCAAGAAGATCGCGACCGACGGTGCTCGCAAGGTACTCGAAGAAGCAGCCAAGTTCCCCGATACCGACTGGCGCTACGAGTACTCCCCCGAGTCCTACACCGGCACCGAACTCAGCTACGCAAAAGAGGTGTGCGACGCAGTCACCGCCGTCATCGATCCGACGCCCGAGAAGCCTCTGATCCTGAACCTGCCGGCCACCGTCGAGATGGCGACGCCGAACGTCTACGCCGACTCGATCGAGTGGATGAGCCGCAACCTCGATCGCCGCGACAGCATCGTGCTGTCTCTGCACCCGCACAACGACCGCGGAACCGGTGTTGCCGCAGCCGAACTGGGCTACCAGGCCGGTGCCGATCGCATCGAGGGATGCCTGTTCGGCAACGGTGAGCGCACCGGCAACGTCTGCCTCGTCACGCTCGGCCTCAATCTGTTCACCCGCGGCGTCGATCCGCAGATCGACTTCTCCAACATCGACGAGATTCGCCGCACGGTCGAGTACTGCAACCAGTTGCCCGTCGCCGAACGCCACCCCTACGGCGGAGATCTGGTGTACACCGCGTTCTCCGGCAGCCATCAGGACGCCATCAACAAGGGCCTCGATGCCATGAAAGTCACGGCAGACGAACAGGGTTCGGACATCGGTGACATCACCTGGCAGGTGCCGTACCTGCCCATCGACCCCAAGGACGTCGGACGCACCTACGAGGCCGTCATCCGCGTCAACTCGCAGTCCGGCAAGGGCGGCGTCGCGTACATCATGAAGTCCGATCACGGACTGAACCTGCCGCGTCGCCTGCAGATCGAGTTCTCCCAGGCCGTCCAACGCATCACCGACGGTGAGGGCGGCGAGGTCTCGCCCAAGGAGATGTGGGACGTCTTCGCCGAGGAGTACCTGACGCCGATCCGTCCGCTCGAGCGCATCAAGCAGTCGGTACAGGCCGCCGAGGTCGACGGCGGAACCGACACCATCACCGCCACGGTCAAGGTCGACGGCGTCGAGCAGGAAATCTCCGGCTCCGGCAACGGACCACTCGCCTCGTTCGTCGACGCGCTGTCGACAATCGGTTACGACGTCAGCGTCCTCGACTACTCCGAGCACGCACTGTCCGCAGGCGACGACGCCCAGGCCGCGGCCTACGTCGAAGCCTCGGTCACCTCGCCTACGGGGGTCGCCACCACGGTCTGGGGCGTCGGTATCGCGACGTCGATCACCACCGCGTCACTGCGTGCTGTGGTTTCTGCCGTGAACCGCGCGCTGAAATAGTTTTCGCTGCTCGACGACACGCCGCTCACCTTTCGGGGTGGGCGGCGTGTTGCGTTGTCGAGCCCTCACGAAACGAAAGCGGGCGCGGTCGACGTGGGGCTCACTGGGATTTCCGGTCGACGAAAGGGACCAAAGACCCGTGTGCACGGGGTGCCGCAAATGCCACACTGAATCAGCCGTCGGGGCACCTTGGAGAATGGAAGTTCGCCATGGATTCTTTCTGGGATTTTCTTTGGCTTCTCATCGTCGGGTTCGCCTTCGTGGCCTACCTCATGGTGATGTTCTCGATCATCGGAGATCTTTTTCGGGACCACAAGACATCCGGGTTCGTCAAAGCCCTGTGGGTGCTCTTCCTCATCGTTGCGCCGTTCCTCACCGCGCTGGTCTACCTCATCGTGAACGGCAGCAACATCGCCAAGCGTCAGGTTGCCGCCCTGCAGCACGCACAGGACCAGCAGGAGGAGTACATCAAGCACGTCGCCGGTCGATCTGCGTCCGAAGAGATCGCACACGCAAAGGCGTTGCTGGACAACGGAACCATCGATCAGGACGAGTTCACGACGCTGAAGGCCAAAGCGCTGTCCTGAACGTCGCTTCCGCTCCGAACGCATCGAGCACAGCGGCGATCGCGGGTAGTCGCCGCGCATCCGTCCTCGTCGCGAGTTCGTAGATTCGCCCGGCTCGAACGCCGGCGAGCTCTCGACGTACCAGGCCCGGATGCACAACGGCGTAGCGCGGCATCAACGCCACTCCGTGCCCGGCCGCGACGAGTGTTTCGGTCACTCGAAAGTCGTTGATGCGTTGGACAACTCGCGGCTGAACTCCGGTCACCGAGGCCACGGAGAGCAACACGTCGTCGACCGGAAAACCGCCGCGAACGCTGATCCACCGCTCGTCGATCAAGTCTCGCAGATCGATCGAGCCTTGCTGCGCCAGTGCGTGATCGAGAGGCAACACCAGATCGATGGGCTCGCGCATCAGGGTCGTCACCTCGATCCGTGGACCCGCCGTCGACGGAGCTCGGTCGTCTCGGTGGGTGAGCACCACGTCGTAATCGGCGAGTAGCTCGGGCACCGAGGATGCGGGCAGGTCCTCGTCGCGCGCATCGATGTCGACGTCCGAGTCCGCCAACCGCGTCAGGACCCCGGGCAGCAGCAGTGCCGCGCCCGACGGGAACAGCGCAACTCGGACGCGTCCCCGCGGAGACGCTCGATACCGATCCATTTCTGCTGTGGCGCGGGCGAGGGCAGCGAGGACCTCGTCGGTTCTGAGTACCAGTGCCCGCCCGGCGTCGGTGAGGCGCAGCCGACGCCCGTCCGGTTCGAGCAATGTCACGCCGGCCTCGCGCGCCAGCAACTTGAGCTGTTGAGACACCGCCGACGGAGTCATCGACATCGCCTCGGCGACCGATGCAACGGTTCCGCGGTCGGCAAGCTCAGCGAGGATCCGGAGCCGCTCCACATTCATACAGAAAATCTTAACTGTTGGTGCGGATATATTCGATTGTGCTGATTGTTTGCACCCGTCACGATAATGGGCATGACCACTCGCGACCGCCTCCTCGGACTGACTGTCGCCGTTCTGTGGGGACTGAACTTCCTCGCCATCCGCGTCGGGCTCGACCACTTTCCGCCCTTCTTCTTCGCGGCACTGCGCTTTCTGGTCATCGCAGTTCCGGTCGTGATGTTCGTTCCGCGACCGAAGGTGCCCCTGAAATGGTTGTTGCTCTACGGCTTCGGCTTCGGTTTCCTGCAGTTCGCCTTCCTGTTCGCGGCGATGGCGGCAGGCATGCCGACGGGATTGGCGTCGCTCGTGCTGCAGTCGTCGGCTCCGTTCACCGTCGTTCTCGGCGCGCTGCTGTTACGCGAACACGTGAGCCGCAGGCAGGCAATCGGCATCGGTGTGGCCGTCCTCGGCATGGTTCTCATCGGGTGGGATCGCGCCCAGAACGCCACCCTGATTCCTGTCGTCCTCACCCTGCTCGCCGGTCTGGGCTGGGCCTTCGGCAATCTCGGGAACCGACTCGCCAAGTCCGACTCCCCGATGACACTGATGCTCTGGATGACCGTCGTACCGCCGGTGCCGATGTTGGCGCTGTCGGCGGTCGTCGAGGGCCCGAGCACGGGCTGGCACGCGCTGGCCGACTCGTTCGGTTCGCAGGGCTGGCCCGGTCTGGTCGCGTTGGCGTACATCGTGATTCCCGCCACGATCGTGGGTAGCGGCCTGTGGAGCATCCTGATGAGCCGCAACCCGGCCGGTCTCGTCGCACCGTTCTCGCTGCTGGTTCCCGTCGTCGGTATCGCGGGTGCCTGGGCGTTTCTCGACGAAACCCCGTCGCTGTTGGCCCTGCTCGGCGGAGCGATCGTCATCGGCGGCTGCCTGGGCGGAATGGCTGCCAGGAAGCCGACCCCAGTTCTGGAGAAAGTACCGGTATGAGGGCGGGAGTGGAGCCTGCGGAATGACCCAGGGGTAGCGGGAGTGGAGCCTGCGGAATGACCCAGGGGTAGCGGGAGTGGAGCCTGCGGAATGACCCAGGGGTAGCGGGAGTGGAGCCTGCGGAATGAGCGAGGGGTAGCAAGCGTCGACGTGAAACTGCACGCTCTTCTGTGCCAGACTCGGCGGATGGCTGAACTGGGTGAGCGCAGACGTATCGGCGCCCGTGGCCGCGTGGCATTACGCGCGGCGGAGCTGGCGACGTGGGCGTCCCGCAAGGCGGGCCGAGGCAAGGGCTCGATGATCGGTGGTCTGGTCGCGCTCAAGATCGATCCGACCATTCTGGGCGGCCTGGGCCGAGGGCGACGCACCGTCATCGTCACCGGCACCAACGGCAAATCGACTACGACGCGGATGACGGCGGCAGCACTGGCCACTCTCGGCGACGTCGCCACCCAGGCCGACGGAGCCAACATGGATGCCGGCATCGTCGCGGCACTGCACGCTCATTTCGACGCCGAGCTGGCCGCCCTGGAGGTCGACGAGCTCCACGTCCCCCACGTATCCGACGCGGTCGATCCCGCGGCGATCGTGCTGCTGAATCTCAGTCGCGACCAGCTCGACCGCGTCGGCGAGATCAACATGATCGAGCGAGCCCTGCGCGCCGGGTTGGCCCGTCATCCCGACACCGTCGTCATTGCGAACTGCGACGACGTCCTCGTCACCTCGGCGGCATTCGATGCTCCGAACGTCGTGTGGGTCGCCGCGGGCGGCGGCTGGGCCGGCGACTCCGTCAGCTGCCCGCGTACCGGCGAACCCATAGTCTGGGACGGCGAGCACTGGTACAGCACCGGCAGCGATTTCGAGCGTCCGACGCCGGATTGGTGGTTCGACGACGAGAATCTCTACGGCCCCGATGGGCTCGTTATACCGATGACATTGGCGCTGCCCGGAAAGGCCAACCGCGGCAACGCAGCTCAGGCCGTGGCCGCAGCCGTCACTCTCGGCGCAACACCTGCCGACGCCGTCGCAGCCGCATCGGGAGTCGACGAGGTGGCCGGACGCTATTCCACCATCCAGTACGGATCGCATTCCGTCCGAATGCTTCTGGCCAAGAATCCGGCCGGATGGCAGGAAGCACTGTCGATGATCGATCCCACGTGCGACGGTCTCGTCATCGCCGTCAACGGACAAGTACCCGACGGTGAAGACCTGTCGTGGCTGTGGGACGTGCGTTTCGAGCACTTCGAGGACGTCGCCGTCGTCGCGGCCGGTGAACGCGCGACCGACCTGGGCGTCCGCCTGCTGTATGCCGGTTCGCAGCACACGACCATCGCAGATCCGTTGCAGGCCATCGCATCCTGCCCGCCGGGACGCGTCGAAGTGCTGGCGAACTACACCGCGTTCCGCGATCTCGGTCGCGCACTGGCACGGGAGACCAAGGATGTCTGAGTCCACCGTTCGCATCGGCCTCGTTCTGCCCGACGTCATGGGCACCTACGGCGACAACGGCAACGCCCTCGTTCTCCGCCAGCGACTGCGGATGCGAGACATCGACGCCGAGGTCGTGCACATCACCCTCAACGATCCGGTCCCGGATTCGCTGGACGTGTACACCCTTGGTGGAGCAGAGGATTCGGCTCAGCGCCTCGCGACGCGTCACCTCACCCGATACCCGGGCCTGCAGAACGCAGCTGGTCGCGGTGTGCCGGTACTCGCTATCTGCGCCGCGATCCAGGTGCTCGGGCACTGGTACGAGACCTCCGCAGGCGAACGCGTCGACGGCATCTCCCTCTTCGACGTGACCACCGCGCCCCAGGCCACCCGATCCATCGGTGAAGTCGTCACCGAACCCACGCTCGGCGGTCTCACCCAGAAGCTCAGCGGATTCGAGAACCACCGCGGCGGAACGACACTCGGGCCTGATGCCGCACCGCTCGCCAAGGTCACCCACGGGGTGGGCAACGGTGTCGGCGACGGGCGTGAAGGCGTCGTGCAGGGTTCGGTGTTGGGCACCTACATGCACGGGCCGGTACTCGCCCGAAACCCGGAGTTGGCGGACTACCTACTCGAACGGGCTTTGGGCACCACTCTCGCTCCCCTCGACCTCCCCGAGGTTGCGCGACTCCGCAGGGAGCGGCTCCGCCGCACGTGAGTGAAACTTCGTAGCCCACTACGATTTCCCACTCACGACGAGCACCGTTCACAAGGGTACGAAGCGTCGTTCCATCCCTCTCTGACCAGCACCTCGCGGACTTCGCGGTACACACCGCACGGGTCCTCGGCCACTTCGTGCCAGCCGTACATCAACCGCGGCAGGTTCCGTAGCTCAGCGGCATTGTCGCGTCGTCGATCGCGAAAACGACGCTGCTTGGCAGAGTGGAAGGCCTGGCCGTCCAGCCTGACGATCAGGTCGCATATTTCGTAACGAATGTCCTCGAAGAGTTGCCGCCCGTCGACGAAGACCGGTGCCTGTCGCTTCCCGGCCGGAAGTCCGTGCGCCTGTTCGACATCGAGCACGTAGCGATGCTCGAGCGCAGAATGGACCCCGTCGCGCATGAGAGCCAATGTGTGCAGAATTGCCTTCAGGTAGCGCATCGGCCGTCGGACTTCGACCTTGCGTGTCATTGCCGCGACGTTCACGCCGCCCGACGACATCGCTGAAACCAACGTGATCACGGCCTGCCTCGACGACGGTTCCGCGACTGCCAGATCCAGCACCGTATCGGCGGCGCTCGTTCGCGCCGGATTCGTCTCGACGCCGATGTGGCTCATGGCTCGGGAACGGTGCACGATCACGCCGGGATGAATTTGTTCATTGCTCTCTGACGTGAAGTTCTGCTTGGCGTGTCGCATTGTCGGCGGCCTGCTGATTGCCGAGCACCCGTAGGGAACGGTGAGATGAACCGGCCCAGAACTGACTCGCCGCCACCCCCACTCCTCAGCGGCGGTGGTGTGGCTGAGCAACGCTCCCCGGCCCGCGAACAACAATGCCGCCGACAGCTGCATCTCACGAGTCAGCGGTCCGTTGGTCACCGATAGGACTCCGCGAAACACCCTGAGCCACTGCCCGGTTTCCACGCAGTGGTCGATCGAGTCCTTGTTGACCCCGTTCTCGTGCATTTGCTTCGTGGTGATGATTCCGTGCTGATCGTCCAGTAGTCGCTGCCAGGCACCCGCCGGTCTCGTCCTCATGTACCTCAGGATGGCCGGTTTACGGTGACCGCGTCAGGATCTATCCACAGGCTGTGGATAGGCGAGGTCGTGAGTGGAAACTCGACCCCTGCTACGAACTTCCATGCACGTGCGGCGAAGCCGCTCTCACATACGGCGCCGGCCGGTGAGAGCTCGGCCGAGTGTCAGTTCGTCGGCGAATTCGAGGTCTCCGCCCATCGGTAGGCCGGAGGCGAGACGGGTGATGGCGAGACCGGGGAAATCGCGCATCATCCGGACGAGGTACGTAGCCGTTGCTTCGCCCTCGGTGTTGGGGTCGGTGGCGATGATGACCTCGGTGACGTCGACGCCGTCGTCCTGAGTTCCGACGCGGGTCAACAACTCTCGGATGCGCAGCTGGTCGGGGCCCACTCCGTTGAGTGGGTCGAGCGCTCCGCCGAGTACGTGGTACCGGCCTTTGAATTCGCGCGTACGTTCCACGGCCTGAACGTCTTTGGGCTCTTCGACGACGCAGATCATGGACCTGTCACGTCGGGAGTCGGCGCAGATTCGGCACAGTTCCTTGTCCGATACGGTCCCGCAGACGATGCAGAACTGCACGCCGTCGCGGATGCGCTGCAACGCGCGCATGAGGCGATCGACCTCGGGTGGCTCGACGGCCAGGAGGTGAAACGCTATGCGCTGAGCGCTCTTCGGACCGACTCCGGGGAACTTTCCCAGCTCGTCGATCAGATCCTGTACGGGACCTTCGTACACTCGTCTCGCCTAGAAGCCGGGTAGTCCGAGGGAGCCGCCGCCGAGACCGCCTGCGAGGGGGCCGAGCTTCTCGCTCGCTACGTTCTGCGCTGCCTTCGACGCGTCGGCGATGGCACCGATCACCAGGTCCTGCAGTGTCTCGACGTCGTCGGGATCCACGATCTTGGGGTCGATGGTCAGTCCGACCACTTCGCCCGTTCCCTTGACGGTCGCCACGACGAGTCCGCCGCCGGCCTGACCGGTGACCTCGGTTTCGGCGATCTCCGCCTGTGCTGCCATCAGTTGCTGCTGCATCTGCTGAGCCTGCTGCAGAATCGAGGCCATGTCGGGCTGTTCACCGGGTTGCACTGTGCCGTCCTCTCGCGTGGGTCGAAGCAACCTCCAGCGTAGTCGCACGGTGTCGGACGACGTTCGACCGCACGATCAGGTTCGACACTCGGCTGACGTTCCGTCAGTTCTGAGCCCACGTAGCCTGAGGCCATGAACGCGCCGGCGAGCTCGACCCCTCGCAAGCGTCGAGTGACTCCCGAAACCATGGCCGAGGCGGGCATCGCCCTGACGCTGCCCAAGGTGACGGTGAGGTCGGTCGCCGACGCGCTGGGCGTGTCGATAGTCGCGATCTACAACAACATCGACGGTCCGGCCGCGCTCAAGGCCCTGGTCGCCGAGGAGATCCTGCGACGCTGGTCGCCGCCGCTCCCCGGAGACGACGAGCCGATGCACGACGCGTTGCTGGAACTTGCCTCCGCCATTCGCGCGCTGGTTCACCGCAACCCGGGCATCGCCGCGTATTTGATCGGACTGACTCCCAGTTCCATCGACGCCCTTCGGATGGCCGACGCCGTGCAGACGCGATACCGAATGCGCTACGACCTCACCCCCAAGCAGGCGACGTGGGCGGTCATCACCGTCGTCGAACACGCCATTGCATTGGCGGAGATCGTCTACAACGAGGCTCGACGCGATCGTGAGTACGACGACGCGATCGCGGCGCGCACCGACCTCGACACCCTTCCGGGGGCCTACGACACGATCGACCGTGGACCCGACGGGATGTTTCTGTGGTCGATGCGCACCGTGGTGGTCGGCACGTTGGCGTTGATCGAAGAGCCGGATTTCGAGCGGGTCTAGATCAACTCGCGGCGCAGGTTGTCGAGGGTCGCGGCCTGGATCTTCTTCAATCCGAGGGGCGCGAACGTCTTCTCGAAGAATCCGCCGATTCCTCCCGCACCCGTCCACTCGGTCGTCGTGGTGACGACGGTGCCGTTGCCTTCGGGGGCGACGGTCCAGGTGGTGACCATGGAGGAGTTGGCGTCGCGTTCGGTGATGGTCGAGCCGGAGACCGTGACGGAGGCGCTCACGTTGCGCACTCGCTTCTGGGTGGCCTGCAGGGTCCATTCGGCCACGGTGCCGTCGCCTTGTCCGCCCTGCACCACCCGGTAGTCGCGATACTGCTCGGGAAGGATGCGGGGCCGCACGGTTTCGTAGTCGGCGAGCGCGGCGAGCACCTGATCGGGTGTAGTGGCGATGGTGGCGGAACTGGATGCGCTGACCTGAGCCACGAGAACGTTCTCCTTCGAGTCGATTGGGGTTGCGTTCTCCATCCTGCCTCGCGTCGCACTGGATGTCGGCACCGCCGCCGACGGGGTGTGAGGTGGTTCACATACGATGAGCTGTCATCGAAAAACACATGCATGATGCAACCATTTGTCCGAATAGTTCAGTTTGAGCCGTCCGATTCGACAACAGTTGCGTGAAGTTTCACCGGACCGTCGGCAGCTTCGGTGGATACCGAGCAGTACGAGATATAGCGTCTACTCGTGGCTTCAGTGAATGCTCTTCTCGGACGACGGCCAGAACCGAGGGAGAGCGGTTACGCAGCGCATCGGTCGGGTGTCGAGAAGTTGCTTCGCAGCTATCGCGCAATACCGACCGACGCGACGGTGCGTCTGGCTAAGAAGACGTCCAACCTGTTTCGGGCCAGGACGACCTCGAAGACGCCGGGACTCGACGTCTCGGGATTGAGCAAGGTCGTCACCGTCGATGCCGCGGCTCGCACCGCCGACGTGGCGGGGATGTGCACGTACGAGGATCTGGTCGACGCGACGCTGCCCTACGGCCTCGCCCCTCTCGTCGTTCCGCAGCTCAAAACGATCACCCTCGGCGGCGCGGTCACCGGACTCGGCATCGAGTCGACGTCGTTCCGCAGCGGGCTTCCGCACGAGTCGGTACTCGAGATCGACGTCCTCACCGGTAGCGGCGAAATCCTCACGGCAACCCCCGAGGGCGAGCACGCGGACCTGTACTGGGGCTTTCCCAACTCGTACGGCACTCTCGGCTACTCGACGCGGCTGAAGATCGAACTCGAGCCGGTACTTCCGTTCGTTGCCCTGCGCCACTTGCGATTCCACGATCTGGACACGCTTCAAACGACGATGGACACCATCGTCGCTCGGCGTGAGTACGACGGCATCGAAGTTCAGTACCTGGACGGCGTCGTCTTCAGCGCCGACGAAAGCTATCTCACTCTCGGGGTTCAGACCGACGAGCCCGGACCCGTCAGCGACTACACCGGTGCCGACATCTTCTACCGTTCGATCCAGCATTCGTCGGACACTCCGAAGACCGATCGGCTCACCATCCACGATTACCTGTGGCGCTGGGACACCGACTGGTTCTGGTGCTCGCGTGCGTTCGGAACCCAGAACCCGCGGATCCGACGCTTCTGGCCGCGCAAGTACCGGCGCAGCAGCTTCTATTGGAAGTTGATCGGCCTCGATCGCAAGTACGACATCGCCGATCGACTCGAGAAGCGCAAGGGAAATCCGCCGCGCGAACGCGTCGTGCAGGACGTCGAGGTTCCGATCGAACACACCGCCGGCTTCGTACGCTGGTTTCTCGACGAGATTCCGATCGAACCGTTGTGGTTGTGCCCCTTGCGCCTTCGCGAACCTGCCGCTCCCGGAGCCGATCCATCCCGGCCGTGGCCGCTGTACCCGCTCGAGCCCAAGCGCACCTACGTCAACATCGGCTTCTGGTCCTCGGTACCTATCGTGCCCGGTCGAGCAGAAGGTGCCGCGAACCGCGCCATCGAGAAGAAGGTCACCGAGTTCGAGGGGCATAAATCGCTGTACTCGGATGCTTACTACACCGAGGATGAATTCGCCGTTCTCTACGGCGGCGAGAAGTACAGAGAACTGAAGAAGAAATACGATCCCGAATCCCGATTGCTGGATTTGTACTCGAAGGCGGTGCAGCGCAAATGACGACGTTCAAGGACTCCGGCAATCGCACGGTGAACGGGCCACAGAAACTCAAGATCTCCGAGATCCTCGAGCTGATCTCCGACGGCAACATTCCCCTGCGTTTCACCGCGTACGACGGCAGCGTGGCCGGCCCCGAGGATGCCAAGATCGGCCTCAACCTCAAGAGCCCACGCGGAACTACCTATCTCGCAACAGCTCCCGGCGATCTCGGCATGGCCCGCGCCTATGTCTCCGGCGACCTGGAGGCCACCGGTGTTCATCCCGGTGATCCCTACGAACTGCTCGCGCTGATGGGCGACGAGCTCCATTTCCGCCGCCCGTCGGCCATGACCTTGACCTCGATCGCTCGGTCGCTCGGCTGGGACGTGCTGCGTCCCATCGCTCCTCCGCCCCAGGAGGCGATTCCGCGGTGGCGTCGCATCGCCGAAGGTCTGCGGCATTCCAAGACACGCGATGCCGAAGCGATCCACCACCACTACGACGTGTCCAACAGGTTCTACGAGATGGTCCTCGGTCCCTCGATGACGTACACCTGTGCGGCATTCGAGAACGTCGAGCAGTCTCTGGAGGCCGCGCAGGAGAACAAGTATCGGTTGGTGTTCGACAAACTGGGTCTGCAGCCCGGTGATCGCCTGCTCGACATCGGATGCGGCTGGGGTTCGATGGTGCGCTACGCAGCGCGACGCGGAGTTCAGGTCATCGGTGTGACTCTCTCGCAGGAGCAGGCCTCGTGGGCGCAGAAGGCCATCGAAGACGAGGGTCTTGCGGACCTCGCCGAGGTTCGCTTCTCCGATTACCGCGACGTGCCCGAGACGAATTTCGACGCGATCTCGTCGATCGGGCTGACCGAGCACATCGGTGTCGGCAACTACCCGGCGTACTTCACGTTCATCCAGTCCAAGCTGCGTGACGGTGGTCGACTGCTGAACCACTCGATCACCCGGCCCGACAACCGCGCGCACGCCAAGGCAGGCAGCTTCATCGACCGGTACGTCTTTCCCGACGGGGAGCTCACCGGATCGGGTCGCATCATCACCGAGATCCAGGACGTCGGACTCGAGGTCCGGCACGAGGAGAACCTGCGCGAGCACTACGCGCTGACCCTCGCCGGGTGGTGCCAGAACCTAGTGGACAACTGGGATGCGTGCGTCGCCGAGGCCGGCGAGGGAACCGCCCGTGTCTGGGGCCTGTACATGGCCGGGTCCCGTCTGGGATTCGAGCGCAATGTCGTTCAGCTGCACCAGGTTCTGGCGGTCAAGCTGGGACCGAAAGGTCAGGCCGACGTACCTCTGCGTCCGTGGTGGAACGGCTGAGCCTTGTGAGTGGAACTTCGTAGCAGGCTACGAAGTTCCACTCACATGGGAGCTAGCGACCGGTCGCCCGCAGGATGACTCGGGCGGTTTCGGTCGGCTGGTCCCAGTGCGGGAAGTGTCCGCATTTGTCGAACCAATGCAGGGTGGCGTCGGGGAAACGCTGCATCGCCACCTCTGCCTGGCTGGGCGTCGTCACCTTGTCCTGACGGCCCCAGCCGATGAGCAGCGACCCCTGCAGGGAACCTTTCGGGGCACCCTGCTGCTTCGGCCCGTGGATCAGCGCCTTGCGAGCGGCATCGAGCGAGGGTGAAGTCTTGGCGGAGAAGCCTTTCAGCTCCCGTTCGACCAGTCCGCTCGGCAATTTCCACGGCGCGGCCGAGAATTGCGCCAGCGCTGCGGTTCTGGTGATCGGGTTCCCGGCCAGGAAGGGCACCAGCGGTTGCGCCCGCTTCATCAACGCCAGCGATGCCGTGATGGTCGCCCCGAATACCTTGACCTGGCGGTCGTTCCAGAAGCCGCCCGGATCGAGGGCCACCATCGACCCACGGTGACCCCGACGGGCCAGTTCGACGACCATCCGTGCGCCCATGGAGCTGCCGACGAGGTCGGCGTCGGACAATCCCTCGTTGTCGAGGTACGCGCGCAGGGCGTCGGTCAACGACGCGATGGAGACGTCGGCCAACGGCGGTGTCTGTCCGAACCCGGGGAGATCGAGGGCGATGACCTCGCGGTGCTCCGCGAGGGCCGGGACGATCGGATCCCAGTTGCGGTGCGAGGACCCGAGCCCGTGGACGAGGACCAGCGGCGACCCGTTGCCAGTTCTGACGTTGTACATACCCGCGTCGTACCCGGAGACCGGAAACCTACACTTTCGGGCTGTAGTGCGACGGGTGCGAGCGACGCTGTACCGGCGGCAGATTGCGGGTGGGCGTGTGCACCGGAGGAGCCGTTGCCGGCCTCCGGCCCGCGACGCGATCCCATCCGGCTCGGGCGCGCGGATGGAGTCGGCGACGACGCGGCACCAGCCCGAACGCCAGGTTCACCGCCCTGCCGAACACCGCGAACCGTCGCGCGTCCCGCTCCGACCAGGTGTACCCCAGTAGCTCCCGGACGGGCGGGTCGTAGAGCCCGACGGTGATCCAGACGAACAACGATGCCACCGGTCTGCGCAGCACGGCCCACACACGTTCCGGCAGCCAGGAGGCGTACGGAGGTGGTCCGAGCGCGGACAGATCCAGTACTCCACGTGCGGCCATGTTGTCTTCCAGCACGTGTGTGCACATGCGCTCCCAGTACTTCTGGAATTCGACCCAGGTCTCGGGCACCGATCGCATGCTCATGCCGTAGAGCCGGTACCACTGCACATGCTCGTCGAACAGTTGCAGTTTCTGCGCTTCGGTCAGTCCGCCCATGAATCGGTCGGCGGTGAGCACTGTGCCCATGAAGAACGTCGCGTGTGCCCAGTAGAAAGTGTCGGGATCGAGGGCGTGGTACGTGCGCCCTTTCGAGTCGATTCCCTTGATGTCGTTGTGGTAGCCGCGCACCTGGTGAGCTGTCTCCTCGGCGCGGTCGCCGTCGAACACCACTCCCCCGATCGGATACAGGGAGCGGTAGAGCCGCTGCCATCGCTCGTCGAAGAACGTCGAATGCTGCTCGACGCCCGCTCCGAGGCCCGGGTGCATGTTCTGCATCGACCCCGCCCACACGCCCTGCAGCATCCCGCGCCAGTCACCGAAGTACTTCCAGGTGAGCGAGTCGGGACCGAGTGGGACGGGCCGATCGAACTGACTACGCATGTTGTCAAAGTAGCCTCGACAACATGCGTAGTCAACAGATGGAAGAGCGCAGATCCAAGCGATACGACGCGCTGCTCGACGCCGGGATCGAACTCCTCGGCGCGCAGGAGGGACCCGCGGTCAACGTCCGCGCCGTCTGCCGCGCAGCCGGACTCACCGAGCGCTACTTCTACGAGAGCTTCACCGATCGCGACACGTTCGTTCGCGCGGTCTACGCCTGGGTAGGGGCCCGAGCGCAGGAGGCCCTGGAGAACGCCGTCGCCGGAGCATCACCGAAGGACGCCGTGGCCGCGCCCGTCCGGGCGTTCGTCGAAATCGTCGTCGACGAGCCTCGGATGGGACGAGTGCTGCTGATCGCTCCGTTGGCCGAACCTGCGCTGAGCCGACGCGGACTCGACCTGCTGCCCGGGTTCGTCGAACTGGTTCGTGCCCGGCTACCCGAGTCCGCCGACCGGCAGCTCGTCGCCGTCGGAACCGTCGGCGCGTTGACGGCGCTGTTCATCGGTTTTCTGGACGGCACCCTCGACGCCACTCGCGACGCTCTCGTCGCGCACTGTATTCGCATCCTCGAGCAGGCCGCCGTGCAAGGATGACGGCACCTACAGCCGAAGGAGCTCGTTCATGTCCGATCTCGACCAGTCGTTCGCCGATGCGCAGGTTGACGTCAAAAAGCTCACGTCCAAGCCGAGCAACGACGATCTGCTGCGCCTGTACTCGCTCTTCAAGCAAGGTTCGATCGGAGACGTGACGGGTAAGCGTCCCGGACGGCTGGACATGGTGAACCGCGCAAAGTTCGATGCCTGGGCGAAGCTCGAAGGCACGAGCCAGGATTCGGCGAAACAGCAGTACGTGGATTTGGTGACCGCACTCCTCGCCGGCTGAGCCTACGGCTATGGTCGAGGGCGGGGGTAACGCAACGAAGGGACCCGCATGAGACGCACCGACAGCGACGTCGACGAGGCCGAGCTCGACATCGAGAAGCCGAAAACCCATGCGGCAGGTGCCACCGCCGTTGCGGTGTCGATGAAGCGCGCGCTGGGACACATGGGTCCCAAGCGCACCGCGCAGACGCTCCTCAAGCTGAACCAAGCCGAGGGCTTCGACTGCATGAGCTGCGCGTGGCCCGATCCCGATCCGGGTCATCGGCACGCCGCCGAGTTCTGCGAGAACGGTGCCAAGGCCGTCGCCGAGGAGGCGACGACCACGCGGGCCACTCCGGAGTTCTTCGCGCAGCACAGCATTGCCGAGCTCGATGCGCACACCGAACACTGGTTGGGTCAGCAAGGCCGCATCACGCATCCGATGATCAAGCTCCCCGGCGGCAGCCACTACGAGCCCATCGAATGGGACGATGCGTTCCGTCTGATCGGCGACGAGTTGAAGAGCCTGGCCAGCCCGGACGAGGCCATCTTCTACACCTCGGGTCGTGCGTCCAACGAGTCCGCGTTCATCTACCAGTTGTTCGCTCGGTCGTTCGGCACCAACAACATGCCCGACTGCTCCAACATGTGTCACGAGTCGACGTCCATCGCGCTGCAGGAATCCATCGGCATCGGCAAGGCCAGCGTCACGCTCGACGACGTTCACAACGCCGAACTGATCATCCTGGCCGGCCAGAATCCCGGCACGAATCACCCGCGTATGCTCTCCGCCCTCGAGCTGGCGAAGCAGAACGGCGCAAAGATTCTGTCCATCAATCCCCTTCGCGAAGCGGGACTGCTGAACTTCAAGAACCCCCAGACCCCGCGCGGCATGGTCGGTCCCGGTACCGATCTGTCGGATCTGCACCTGCCGATCAAGCTCAACGGCGACCTCGCTCTGTTCCAGGCCCTCGGGGCGCTGTTGGTGAAGTGGGACGCCCTCGATCACGAATTCCTCGGCGAATACACCGTCGGATTCGACGAGTGGAAGGCACACGTTGCCGAGGTCGATTTCGATCTCGTCACCGAGGTCACCGGTCTGTCGATGCAGCAGATCACCGAGGCCGCCGAAATGCTGCGCGACTCCAAGGCCACCGTCTTCTGCTGGGCGATGGGTCTGACGCAGCATCGCAATGCCGTCGCCACCATCAAGGAAGTCACCAATCTCGCGTTCGCGCAAGGAAACATCGGTAAGGCCGGTGCCGGTTTGCTTCCGGTTCGTGGCCATTCGAACGTGCAGGGCGACCGAACGATGGGCATCTGGGAGCGCCCTCCGGTGGCCTTCCTCGACGCCATGGCGGCAGAGTTCGACTTCGAGCCGCCCCGTGAGCACGGCTTGGACACCGTCGACTCGATCCGCGCCATGCGCGACGGCAAGGCCCATTTCTTCCTCGGCCTCGGCGGCAACTTCGTACAGGCGACGCCCGACAGCGACGTCACGTTCGAGGCGCTGCGCAAGATGCGCATGACCGTGCAGATCTCCACGAAGATCAACCGTTCGCATCTCGTCTGCGGCGAGACCGCTCTCATTCTGCCGACCCTCGGACGCACCGAGAAGGACGTGCAAGCCAGTGGTGAGCAATGGATTTCGGTGGAGGACTCCACCTGCTCGGTGCACTCGTCACGAGGACCGCTGAAGCCCGCGAGCCCGTACCTGCGCTCGGAGGTCGCGATCGTCAGCGGAATCGCCGAGGCGACACTCGGCGACCGATACGGTCTCGACTGGAAGGGTTTCCGCGACGACTACCGCAACATTCGCACGCACATCTCGCGCGTCGTCGCCGGTTGCGAAGGGTACGAGGTCAATGTTCGACGCCCCGGCGGCTTCGTCCTACCGCATCCCCCTCGCGACAGCAGGACGTTCGAAACCAAGAGCGGGAAGGGCGAATTCGCCGTCTCGCCGATCGACGTGCTGCAGGTTCCGCCCGGCCATCTGATTCTGCAGACGTTGCGCAGCCACGATCAGTTCAACACGACGATCTACGGCCTCAGCGATCGGTACCGCGGCATCGAGAACGGCCGACGCGTCATCTTCGTGCACCGAGAAGACATCTCGACGCTCGGCTTCCGCGACGGCGACATGGTCGATCTCGTCACCAAGTGGGACGACGACGACGTGGAACGGTGCGCGCCGTCGTTCCGCATCGTCGAGTACGACACCCCGCGTGGGTCGGCTGCTGCGTACTACCCCGAGACCAATCCGCTGATCCCGTTGGATTCGACTGCGCTGCAGAGCAACTGCCCTACCTCGAAGTCGGTGATCATCTCGATGGTTCCGGCGGGAACAGGAGCGCAGGGCACATCCAATGGTCATCAGGACAACGAGGGCTCGGACGAGGGGCACAAGTCGCACCCCCAGCCGCATCACCTCAGCTGATCGAACTCAGCTGAACGATCGAACCAGGGTCGCTGCGTCGGTGAACTGATGTCGCATCAGTTCACCGGCGGCCCGGTGATCGGCTCGACGCATCGCCTCGATCAATTCCTCGTGGCCGCGTACCGCCCGCCGTCCCCAGTCGGTGTCGGACGCATGGAGATGCGTCGGGGTGTACTTGACGGCACCGAGCAGAAACCACGCCAATGTGGTGCCGCCTGCGATCTTGTTGATGGCGCGGTGAAACTCGAACTCGCACCGTTCGACGGCATCGGCGTCGGCGCGTGTCACGGCGTCGCGTAGGTCGTCGTTGAGGGTGGTCAACTGCTGGAGATGCTCCGCCGTCACCCGCCGGGATGCGCGCTCGGCCAGGGCCGCGGCGATCGTGCCCTGCAACCAGAAGATGTCGTCGATGTCCTGCTGTGTCAGTTCGACGACGCGGTAGCCCCGATGCGGGACCGATTCGAGCAGCCCTTCGCCGCGCAGCGACACCAGCGCCTCGCGTACCGGGGTGGCACTGACTCCCAACTCTGCTGCGGTCTCGTCGATGCGGACGAACGTCCCCGGCTTCAGCGCACCGGCGACGATCCTGCGACGAATGTTCACGGCGACATCCTCGGACAACTGCGGACGTCGCGGAATCGGCTGTTTCGATGATGCCGTGCGCGTGAGATCGAGGCTCATTCCACATCTCCTGCACAGCGGGGCGGCGGGGGTTGTTGCAACGGTGACGGACGCATAGTGTGTCCTGGACAACATTGAATCACATCAAATATATGTGATGCGATCTGCTGGAGGATAGAGCCCGTGACGGACCAGATCGAACGAACGAACGAGAGCACCTTCGAAAGCCTCGATCCCAGAACGGGTCTCGCACTCGCCACGTACCCGATCGCCGACGCCGCCGAGGTCGAGATCGCCGTGGCCCGCGCCCGCTCGGCCGCCCGGTGGTGGGACGCGCAGGGATTCGAGGGCCGCAAGCGGTGGCTCCTCGAATTCAAGACCTCGATCGCCCGCGACGCCGCGAGCCTCGCCGCCGTCATCGCCGCCGAAACCGGCAAGCCGGACGAGGACTCCCTGCTGGAAGTCATGTTGGGCGTCGAACACATCGATTGGGCGGCGCGTCACGCCGGCAAGACCCTGAAACAGCGCCGGGTCGGATCGGGTCTGCTCGCCATCAACCAGAAGGCCTACGTCAGCTACCGCCCGTTCGGCGTCGTCGGCGTCATCGGGCCGTGGAACTACCCGCTGTACACGCCGATGGGGTCGATCGCGTACGCCCTCGCCGCAGGCAACACCGTCGTCTTCAAGCCCAGCGAACTCACCCCGGGTGTCGGGGTCTGGTTGGCCGAGAAGTGGCAGTCGCTCGCCGCTCCCCACCCGGTGTTCCAGACGATCACCGGCGACGGTTCCACCGGCACTGCCCTGGTCGAAGCCGGCGTCGACAAGATTGCATTCACCGGCTCGACCGCGACGGCCAAGAAAGTCATGGCCACGTGCGCGAAATCGTTGACGCCGTTGATCGCCGAGTGCGGCGGTAAGGACGCGATGCTCATCGACGCCGACGCCGATATCTCTGCGGCCGTGGAGTTCGCGACGTTCGGCGCGATGGGCAATGCCGGGCAGACCTGCGCCGGAGTCGAACGTATCTACGTCGCCGCCCCGGTTTACGACCGGTTCGTCGCCGAATTCACCAGGGCGGTCAAGGAATTGAAGCCCGGTGGATCGAAGACCTCGTCCTACGGCCCGATGACGCTGGGCAAGCAGAGCGACATCGTCCGCGCCCAGATCGAGGATGCGTTGGCCAAGGGCGGCACCGCAGTGGTGGGAGGTCTCGACTCACTGCACGGGCCGTACATCGACCCCGTCGTCCTCACCGACGTTCCCGAGGATTCGACCGCGATCACCGAGGAGACGTTCGGGCCCACCGTCGTCGTCAACAAGGTCCGCGACCTGGACGAGGCCATCGCCCGCGCCAACGCGTCCTCCTACGGTCTGGGTGCATCGGTGTTCACCAAGGACACCGCGGTCGGGCGACGCGCCGCCGAGAAGCTCGATTGTGGTGTTGTGACGGTCAATTCGGTGCTGGGCTTCGCCGGCGTGCCGGCGTTGCCGTTCGGCGGAACGGGCGACTCGGGCTTCGGCCGCATTCACGGCGACGACGGCCTTCGCGAATTCAGCACCGTCAAATCACTGACCGTGCAGGGCTTCGCGGCACCGATCGATCTGTTGACGATGAAGCGCAAAGCCCGGAACATGAAGCTCTCGGTGCTGGCGCTCAAACTCCGCCACGGACGAGGCTGACCATGGACATCGCGCCGGGTCGGGGTCGATACGGGTGGTTGCGCCGCGTCGAGGAACTCGACCCGGTCCGCGACTGTCACACCATTCACCGGATCACCGCGGGGTACGAGTTCCCCTGGGATTATCAGCGGGCCCTCGAATTCGCCTTGTTCCGAACCTATTGCGTGCCGACGATCTCCGCTCTGCTGGCCCGGACCGGCGAGTTCGAGAAGCGACCGCAGAAGCGGTACGACGACACCTCGCTGCTGATGTCGGAAATGGTCGAACACGGATACGACTCCGAACGAGGTCGCGAATCGTTGCGGACGGTCAATCGAATGCACGCGCAGTACGACATCTGCAACGACGACATGCTGTACGTGCTCACGACGTTCATCTACGAGCCCATCGAATGGATCGACACCTACGGGTGGCGTCGCCTGCATCCCCACGAGCGGCTCGCGACCTTCCACTTCTACAGCGAAGTGGGTAAACGCATGGGCATCAAGGACATTCCGGAGTCGTACACCGAGTTCGCACAGTTCAAGCTCGATTACGAAGAACGCACGTTCCGCTTCGGCGAGGACAACCGTCGCATCGGCACCTACACACTCGATCTCTACTGCTCGTGGTTTCCCGCCGCGCTCACCCCGGCCGTCCGGCAGGGCGTGTTCGCGTTGCTCGACGATCGGATGGCGAACGCATTCGGCTTTCCCGCGGGCTCACCCACGCTGGAACGGGCCGCGGTGCGGGCGCTGCGGACCAAGGCCCGCGTGGAGCGATTCCTGCCCACGAGAAAACACTCACGCACGACAGCCGACGCAGGCAACAAGACCTACCCCGGCTATCCCGTCGGGTACAGCCCGCGCGATCTGGGCACCCAGGCCGCATCACCGATTCGCGGTTGTCCGGTAGCGACGACGTAACTGCGCACTCGACGGCTCAGAGTCCGTCCACCCACCGGCCGAACGCATCGCGAAACTCCCCCGAGAGCGGCAGCGGTGCCAAGGCGGTGTTCGGATCGGCGGGCAGCGGGCCGAGCTCGCCCAGCATGTGCGAGCTGTTGGCGAAGCGCGCGAAGTGCAGGTCGGTGTGGCCCAGGGCCACTCGCACGTTCTCGACCTGGCCGCAGGACACGTTCAGGTCCTTGTCCGAGCAGGTCAGGAACGAGGAGTACGAGTCCGGTAGCGCGGCAGCCAGATCCGCCGGGTCCGTGGCATCCGCTTCCCGCAGGAAGGTGGCGCTCTGCCGCAGTCCCAGACCGTCGACGATCGGGTCGGGCTCCGCGGACAGCGGTTGTCCCGCGCGAATATCGGCGACGGCCTGGGCGAAGCGATCCCGCGACGACGCGGCCTGCTCCTCGGTGAACTGGCCGACCGCCACGGCCTCGCCGATGTTGCGATCGACCTGCGCGGTCAACAGATCCAGGTAGCGGATGGACAACGGCTCGAGCAGGCCGACATGGGTGAACGCCGCGCTGTCGGCATCAGCCAGGCGCAGCGCCGTCAGTGCGCCCTCGCTGTGCCCGATCACCGTCGTGCGATCCGCCCCGACACCGGTGCGCTGCTGCAGGAAAGCCAGTGCGTCCGCAGCATTGTCGACCTGCGCATCGAAGCCGGGCGGATTGTTCGGATCCACCCCGGCCAGGCCGGTGCGGCCGCTCCCGAGCTTGTCGAAACGCAGGCTCGCAATACCGCGTCGCGACAGCTCGTCGGCGACGTATGCGGTCGTATTCAGCTGCAGATCACCCGAGTTCCCGTTGCGGTCGGTCGGCCCGCTGCCCGGCAGCACCAATGCCACGCCGCGGGTGTCGCCGACCGGCATGCGAAGGCTGCCGTAGAAGGTGATGCCACCGGACTCGAAGCCGACCTCCGAATCGAGCGCGTCGTCGGGTGACCACGGAACGTTGATCGGAGCAGCGGCCGCGGTACCCGCGCCGACGAGCAGGAGCATCGACGCGGCCAGTCCGGCCAGCAGTCCTCGGGTGCGCATCATGCCGCCAGAATAACAATCCGACCGACCGTTCGGATACGGCGTCACTGGCCGTAGCGCCCACGGCACGACGCTCGCCTCGCCCATCGAAAAACGCACGCGACCGCTCCCGACCGGGCCGGCTCGAGGCGTCGAACACCCAGCACACACCGGCTCCGGAAGGCCGAAGTGCTGGTCGGGGCACACCCCGAATCGGATAGGACGTAGCCTGGCGAGGGAGGTTCGGTGGTTCGACCGTGAATGACACTCGTGTTGTTCGGTTAGATTGGAAGAGCCACCAGGCACGATGCAAGAGGGTCGAGACCTGTCAACGAGCGACGGGTCACCACAATCGAGGAGAACAGGCCATGGCTTTACCAGTATTGACACCGGAACAGCGCACCGCGGCGCTGGCCAAGGCGGCCGAGGCACGCACTGCGCGGTCGAAGCTGCTCGCATCCGTCAAGTCCGGCGAACTGAGCGTCGCTGACGTCCTCGCCAAGGCGGAGAACGACGAGATCGTCAAGAAGACCAAGGTGTCCGCGCTGATCAAGGCCCTGCCGGGCGTTGGATCCGTGCGCGCCGCACAGCTGCTCGAGCAGCTGTCCATCGCAGATACGCGCCGCATCGGCGGCCTCGGCGCAAACCAGCGCGAAGCGCTGCTCGCTGCCGTCGCATCCTGATTCACATTTTCACGGGTCGTTCCTGCAGGCTCCACGCCTGATCCTGCGATAACGCGTTGCCTGCAGGGCTAGCATTTCGACCATGAACGTCGAAGTGACCCTGCTGCCCGGAATCGGGGTGCGGAAAGATTTTGCCCTCGCTTCCGGGCACCGCATCGGCGTCATCACCCGCAAGGACGGCGCGAACGAGTTGATCGTTTCGCGCAAGGACGACCCCGATGCGACGCAGGCGTCCATCACCCTGAGCAATGAGGAAGCGGCGGCCCTGGGCAATCTGCTCGGGTCGCCGCAACTCATTGCTCAGCTCGGGGAAGAGCATCGCGACCTCCCCGGAATCAACACTCGTCAACTCCCCATTCGCGCGAATTCACGGTTCGTCAGCCGCACACTCGGCGACACCGCCATGCGCACCAAGACCGGAGTATCCGTCGTCGCTGTCATGCGCGCCGGCCAGGTACAACCGTCACCCACCCCCGACTTCACGCTCGCCGCAGGTGACCTGCTGGTCGCCGTCGGCACCGCGGACGGACTGGACGCAGCAGCCAAGTTGCTCGGCAATGCCTGAGATCAGTCGGGGCTGACCCGTGGCCGAGAGCGCGCTCGCCCTCACCGAGCTGGGTGCCGTGTTCTTCGTTCTCGGACTTCTCGCTCGTCTCGCCGGCCGGATCGGCGTCTCCCCCATCCCGTTCTACTTACTCGGCGGACTGGCCTTCGGCAACGGCGGATTCGTCAACCTCGGCGGCATCGACGAGTTCAGCGAGATCGCCAGCGAAATCGGCGTCATCCTGCTGTTGCTGCTGCTCGGCCTCGAATACACCGCAACCGAGCTCGTCACCGGCCTGCGTCGATCGAGGATGGCCGGTCTGGTCGACATCGTCCTCAACTTCGCGCCCGGTGCCGTCGTCGCGCTGCTGCTCGGCTGGGGCGGAGTCGGCGCGCTCGTGATGGGCGGCGTCACGTATATCTCGTCGTCGGGAATCATCGCCAAAGTTCTCACCGACCTGGGCCGACTGGGAAACCGTGAAACCCCCGTCGTACTGTCGATCCTGGTGTTCGAGGACCTCGCGATGGCCCTCTACCTCCCGATCCTCACCGCCGTCCTGAGCGGAGTCAGCTTTCTCGGCGGACTCGAAGCCCTCGGCATCTCACTGTTCGTCATCACCTTCGTGTTGGTCGTCGCGCTGAAATACGGCAGATTCGTCTCGGCGATCGTCGACAGTCCCGACCGAGAAATCGTGCTCCTCAAGGTGCTGGGATCCGCCCTGCTGGTGGCCGGCATCGCGTCGGAACTGCAGGTCTCGGCGGCCGTCGGCGCGTTCCTGTTGGGAATCGCGATCTCCGGCTCGACGGCCGACAACGCGACCCGCGTCCTCGAACCCCTACGCGACCTGTTCGCCGCGATGTTCTTCGTCGTGTTCGGCCTGGGCACCGACCCGTCGACCATCCCGCCAGTGTTGGGCTGGGCCGTCGTCCTCGCCGTCACCACCGCCGCGACCAAGATCGCGACGGGCTGGTGGGCGGCAGGTCGGCAGGGAATCGGCAGGCCGGGACGACTACGCGCCGGTGCGGCGTTGGTGGCGCGCGGAGAGTTCTCCATCGTCATCGCCGGACTGGCCGTCGCCGCGGGGGCTGTCGAAGGCGAACTGGCAGCCCTGGCGACCGCGTACGTGCTGCTGATGGCCATCCTGGGGCCGATTGCTGCCCGCGTCGTCGAACCCGTCGCGAAGGTTGTGCTCCGGACCAAGCCCGCGGTGTGATTGGCTTTTCGACATGGCAGACAAGCGGACGGCTCTGAGGCGACGGCCGCAGTTGTCCGAGGAAGTCGCCAGCCACGTCCGGCACCTGGTGATGTCCGGAGAGGTGAGTCCGGGAGACTTCATCCGGCTCGACGAGACCGCAGCCCAGCTGGGCGTCAGCGTCACCCCGGTGCGTGAGGCGCTACTGACCTTGCGTGGTGAGGGCATCGTCGAGCTCGTCCCCCACCGCGGCTATGTGGTGTCTGCGCTGACGCCGAGCGACATAGTCGACATCTTCTGGCTGCAGGGGCAGATCGCGGTCGAACTGGTACGCCGGGCGGCACCGAAGATCACCGAGATTGAACTCGACAGGCTCGCCGAGCTCACCGCTGCCCTGTCGGTCGCCGTCGAGAACGGCCGGGCCGAGGATGTCGAGAACATCGAGTTCGAGTTCCATCGTGTGCTGAACCGTCTGGCCGAGTCGTCCAAGTTGGCGTGGTTTCTCAACAACGCCACCCGCTACACCCCGACCCGTCTCTACGCCACCGACCGCGACTGGGGCCGAGCAGCCGTGCGCAATCACGAGGAGCTGATCGCGGCCCTGATTCGAAACGACGTCGACGCCGCCTGCGAATTGATGAAGCAACAATTCACAGACGGCGCCGAGAGGTTGATCGCGCATCGCGGTTGAGTGCGCTACGCGCACGTGAGTGGAAACTCGTAGCCTGCTACGCGTTTCCACTCACATGGGGTCAGCGCAGCGAGGCAGGAACCTGGAAGCGCTCGCCGTACTTCTTGGCCAATTCGTCCGCGCGAGCGACGAATCCGGCCTGACCACCCGGGTAGCCGACGACGTACTGGTGCACGCCACCCGTCCACGCCGGGAAGCCGATGCCGAAGATCGAACCGATGTTGGCGTCGGCGGTGGTGTTCAGGACACCCTCGTCGAAGCACTTCTGCGTCTCGATGGCCTCGATGAACAGCATGCGTTCCTTGAGGTCCTCGAACGGGATGTCCGCCGAACCCGACTTGAACGCATCACGCAGTCCAGGCCACAGGCCGGCGCGCTTACCGTCTTCGTACTCGTAGAAGCCAGCGCCCTTGGCCTTCGACGGACGCTCGAACTCGTCGACCATCTTGTCGATGACCTCGCCGGCCGGATCCTCGGGAGGGGTTCCACCGGCAGCCTTGATGGCGTCGTAGGTTTCCTTGCGGATTTTCTGCATCAGGTTGAGCGTGAGCTCGTCCGAAAGCTGCAGTGGCGCAGCCGGGTAACCGGCCTGCAGACCGGCCTGCTCGATGGTCGACGGCTCGACGCCCTCGCCCAGCATC
Organism: Rhodococcus sp. NPDC080181; assembly: GCF_040702225.1. Classification (NCBI taxonomy): domain Bacteria; kingdom Bacillati; phylum Actinomycetota; class Actinomycetes; order Mycobacteriales; family Nocardiaceae; genus Rhodococcus; species Rhodococcus sp. NPDC080181. Next base: position 102,739 of record NZ_JBFBKN010000004.1, on the reverse strand, counting down.
GCGATGGCCTCGTTGATGAACGTACCGATCACGCGAGAGGTGAAGAATCCACGACTGTCGTTGACGACGATCGGGGTCTTCTTGATGAGCTGCACGAGGTCGAATGCCTTGGCCAAGGCCGCATCCGACGTCTTCTCACCGCGAATGATCTCCACCAGCGGCATCTTGTCGACGGGTGAGAAGAAGTGGATGCCGATGAAGTCTTCCTGACGCTTGATGCCCTGAGCGAGGCTCGTGATGGGCAGCGTCGAGGTGTTGGAACCGAGCAGCGCCGTCGGATCGACGAGGTCCTCGATCTCCTGGAACACCTTCTGCTTCAACTCTTCCGACTCGAAGACGGCCTCGATGACGAGGTCGGCACCTTCGACGTCCTTGGCATCGGCGGTCGGGTGGATGCGTGCGAGCAGAGCGTCCGACTTCTCCTGGGTGGTCTTGCCACGCGAGAGCGCCTTGGCCTCGATGGCCTCGGAGTACGCCTTGCCCTTCTGCGCCGACTCGATCGCAACGTCCTTGAGCACCACGTCGATTCCGGCCTTGGCACACACGTACGCGATGCCCGCGCCCATCATGCCTGCGCCGAGAACCGCGACCTTGGTGAAGGTGGTCTTCTCGATGCCGTCGGGACGAGACTTGCCGGCGTTGATCGCCTGCAGGTCGAAGAAGAACGCCTGAATCATGTTCTTGGACACCAGACCGGTGACCAACTCAGTGAAGTACCGCGACTCGATGGTGCACGCATTGTCGAAGTCGACCTGCGCACCCTCCACTGCCGCAGCGAGAATCGCGCGCGGAGCCGGCATCGGTGCGCCCTTGATCTGCTTGCGCAGGTTGGACGGGAAAGCAGGCAGGATCTGCGCGAGCTTCGGGTTCGACGGCGTGCCGCCGGGGATCTTGTAACCCTTGACATCCCACGGTGCGACGCCACCCTCGGGGTTGGCCTTGATCCATGCCTTGGCGGTGGGCACCAATTCGTCGATGCTGCCGACCAATTCGTGAACCAGACCGATTTCGAGAGCCTTGGCCGGACGGAACCGAGTGCCCTGAGCGAGGACCGTCATGAAGCCGGTCTGAATGCCGAGCAGCCGGGTGATGCGGGCAACGCCGCCGCCGCCGGGCAGGAGACCGAGCGAGACCTCGGGCAGACCGATCTGCACGCCGGGAACATCGGCCGCGATGCGGTGATGCGTGGCGAGCGCGATCTCGAGTCCGCCGCCGAGTGCCGCGCCGTTGATGGCGGACACGACCGGCTTACCGAGCTTCTCGAGCCGACGCAGCTGTCCCTTGACTTCCTGGACCTCGTCGAACACCCGCTGGGCGTCCTCGGGCTTGGCTTCGATGAGGGTGTGCAGATCGCCGCCGGCGAAAAACGTCTTCTTGGCGGAGGTCAGCACGACTCCGGTGATGCTGTCCTTCTCGGCCTCGAGGCGGTCGACCGTCGCGCCCATCGAGTCCTTGTACAGCTGGTTCATCGTGTTGGCGCCCTGGTTGGGGTCGTCCATCGTCAGAACGACGATGCCGTCGGCGTCCTGGTCCCACTGAATCATGTTGTCAGACATCGTTCTACCTCAGACTCGCTCGATGATGGTGGCAACGCCCATGCCGCCGCCGATGCACAGGGTGATCAAGGCGTACCGGCCGCCGCGGCGCTCGAGCTCGTCGAGCACGGTGCCGGTGATCATGGCTCCGGTGGCACCGAGCGGGTGGCCCATGGCGATGGCACCGCCGTTGACGTTGAGCTTCTCGTTCGGGATCTTCAGATCCTTCTGGAAACGCAGCACCACGGAAGCGAACGCCTCGTTGAGCTCGAACAGATCGATGTCGTCGACGGTCAGGCCGGCGGTGGCGAGAACCTTCTTCGACGCCGGGGTCGGTCCGGTCAGCATGATCGTCGTATCGGCACCACTGGTGGCCGTCGCGACGATGCGGGCGCGCGGGACCATGTTCAGGTCCTTGCCCGCCTGCTCGCTGCCGACGAGGACGAGGGCTGCGCCGTCGACGATGCCGGAGCTGTTTCCGCCGGTGTGGACGTGATCGATCTTCTCGATCCAGTGGTACTTCTGCAGCGCCACGTCGTCGAATCCGCCCATGGCCGCGATACCGGTGAATGCCGGGTTCAGCTTGCCGAGCGACTCGACGGTGCTGCCCGGACGCATGTGCTCGTCCTGATCGAGGATCAGCAGACCGTTCTGGTCGGTGACCGGAACGACGGACTTGGCGAAGTAACCACCGGACCACGCCGCTGCGGCGCGCTCCTGGGACTGGACGGCATACGCGTCGACGTCCTCGCGGGTGAATCCTTCGATGGTGGCGATCAGGTCGGCACCGATGCCCTGCGGGGCGAAGTAGGTGTCGTAGTTGGTGGCCGGGTCCATGGCCCATGCGCCGCCGTCACTGCCCATCGGCACGCGAGACATCGACTCGACGCCGCCCGCGACAACCAGTTCGTCCCAGCCCGAGCGCACCTTCTGCGCGGCCAGGTTGACGGCCTCGAGGCCCGACGCGCAGAAGCGGTTGAGCTGGAAGCCGCCGACGGTGTCGGGCATCTTGGCTGCGAGCACGGCCGTGCGGGCGATGTCGGCACCCTGATCTCCGACGGGCGAGACCACACCCAGGATGAGGTCGGAGATTCGGTTCTCGTCCATGTCGGGGAAACGTCGACGAAGCTCGTCGATCAGCCCGGTCACCAAGGAAATCGGCTTCACCGAATGCAGGGAGCCGTTCTTTCCTTTACCTCGGGGAGTCCTGATGGCCTCGTAAATGAATGCCTCTGTAGTCACAGCGCGCAGTTCCTTCCACATACTCGATCTTGTCGCGATCGCCGTGCCGGCCGATCGCGTCGGTGCGAGGCCATGACAGACCTCAGCTCATGCCACAGTAAGTTGGCATACCGATCCGACATAAGGACCGAAACGAGCGTTTCGCATGACCCACGATGCGGTTCAGGTTTGAACGACCCCGTCATGGGAAATTACGATGCGTCAGATCGACCCGAAGGCGAAAGAAGACCGACCATGGAAACCGACAACGAACCGACCGTGGGCGCTCGCGTCAAAGTACGCACTCGCAGCGACGACAAGTCCGGAGCCGACAGTTCTGGATCCGACGCCTACGAGACCGGCGCGATCGTCGACGACTTCGGAGTCCAAGCGACCGACAGCACCTCGCGGGACTGGGCCGTCGCCAAGCGATGGGCCGTCGCCCTCGACAGCGGCCGATTGGTGTTCGTCGACACCGACGATCTCACGCTCGCCTGAGCCTCAGATCTCCTTGAGCGGTACCGCTCCGAGTTCGCTCACCAGCAGTTCCATGGCGACCGTTTCCGGGTCCCGACGAACCGACGGGTCCGCGGGTTCGGCCGCGGCCTTGAGCAGTTCTTCCTCGTCCTCCGGCGTCTCCGGAGGCGGCGGACCTACCGGCTCGGGATCATCGGGATAGTCCGGGGCCTCGGGCATCGGAATATCTGCGTCCGATCCATCGCCCGCTGAACCGAAACCGTCCGACGTCGGACGGGGAGCCCCTGCCTGGCTCGGCCTCGAGAACTTCGGCAGCGACGCGGGTTTCGCTGCCGGTTCATCTTTTTTTGCTGATGACGGTTCCGGTGGTGCCGCTGCACCCACCAGACAGACCACCGACCATTCGACGCCGAACACGTCACGCAACGCGTCCCGAATGACGTCGGCGTTGCGGGGTTCTTCGAGACGCTTCGCGAGCGGTGCCGAATCGTGGCCGAGAGTGATGGTGCCGTTCTCGACGGTGCGTACCGACGCACCGGACAACATCACCTCGACGGTCCTGCTTCGCTCTCGTACCTTGGTTCGCACCTCGGACCACACTGCGCGGACGGCCGCCGCATCGGGCTCGTTGGAGGCAGCCGCGGGTGCCGCGACAGGCTCGGGTTCGGATTCGTACACCGGCTCGGGTTCCGGGCCGTACTCGTCCTCGGGCTCCGGCGGAAAATCCTCGTGAGAGAGCGATGGTTCCGAATGCTGTTGCGCTGCAGCGGAAGTCGTGACCGGTGCGGGCGCGGGTTCCGGTTCGGGGGTTGGAGCTGGCTCGGGTGTCGGGACCGGCTCGGGTGTCGGAGCCGGTTCGGGCTCGGGTGTCGGGACCGGTTCGGGTGTTGGAGCCGGTTCGGGGGTCGGAGCCGATTCGGGTGTGGGAGCCGGTTCGGGTGCGGGAGCCGGTTCGGGGGCTGCAGGCTCGGGTGTGGGAGCGGGCTCGGGGGCTGCAGGCTCTGGCACCGGAGACGGTTCCGGGACCGCCATGGGTTCGGGTGCCGCGACAGGCGCAGGCGCTGGTGTCGGAGCGGGGGTTGGCGCCGGAGCGGGGGCGGCCTCGGCAGCCGGCTGTCGCTGGGACGGTCGCTGGAATTTGTTCACCGGGGGCGGGCCGGAGGGTGCAGGCTCTTCGGTCGCGGGCAGCTGTGGTCGTGTCGGGTCTGCGGCTGCCTGTGCCACTGCGGCCTGTTCGCCGGCAGGAAGGGTGACGTCCAGGCGACGTTCGACGCGTTCGAGCCTCTGCAACACAGCCGATTCCGCATCGGAGGCCGACGGCAGGAGCATCCGTGCGCACATCACTTCGAGCAGCAGACGCGGCGCGGTGGCCCCTCGCATTTCGCCGAGGCCCGAGTGGACGATCTCGGCGTAGCGAGTCAGGGTCGCCGAGCCGAGCAGGTCCGCCTCGTCGCGGAGTCGTTCGAGGACGTCGCCCGGCACGTCGACCAGGCCACGTTCACCGGCGTCGGGTACGGCCTTCATGAGGATCAGGTCTCGCATGCGATCGAGGAGGTCGATGGCGAAGCGACGTGGGTCGTGGCCGGCGTCCATCACCTTGTCGACGGTGCCGAACAGTGCGCCGCCGTCTCCCGCGGCCAGGGCGTCGACGGCCTCGTCGATCAGCGCGACGTCGGTGACGCCGAGCAGCGACAGAGCTCGCGGGTAGGTAACGCCTTCCGGTCCGGCTCCGGCCAGCAACTGGTCCATGACCGACAGCGAGTCACGCGGAGAACCGCCACCCGCCCGGATGACGAGTGGATAGACCGCGTCCTCGACCGGTACCTGTTCCTGACCACAGATCTTCTCGAGCAGAACGCGCATCGTCGACGGCGCGAGCAGTCGGAACGGGTAGTGGTGGGTTCGCGAGCGGATGGTGGGGAGCACCTTCTCCGGCTCGGTGGTCGCGAAGATGAAGACCAGATGCTCCGGCGGTTCCTCGACGACCTTGAGCAGCGCGTTGAAGCCGGCCGGGGTGACCATGTGTGCCTCGTCGATGATGAAGATGACGTAGCGCGACTCGGCCGGGGCGTACACGGCTTTGTCTCGAAGATCGCGGGCATCGTCGACGCCACCGTGGCTGGCTGCGTCCATCTCGACGACGTCGAAGTTGCCGGGCCCGCCCGGTGCCAGTGCGACGCAGGAGTTGCACACACCGCAGGGGGTGGAGGTCGGTCCTTCGGCGCAGTTCAGCGATCGGGCGAGGATGCGCGCCGAGGACGTCTTTCCGCAGCCACGAGGGCCTGAGAAGAGATAGGCGTGGTTGATTCTGTTGGAATCGAGCGCCACGCTGATCGGTTCGGTGACGTGCTCCTGACCGACGACTTCGGCGAACGTCGCGGGACGGTACTTCCGGTAGAGGGCCACGCCCGAAAGGGTACCGGCGACCGACGACAGAGTTGCATCGTGCATCAGTGCGGACCGGCGGACACCGCTCTGATGTTCATGATCGCGAAGCTTTCCCGGCTGCCGGTGGACGTCGACAGCGCGAGTAGCCAGTTGCCGTCCTGCAGCGCGTCCGAGATCGCGTGCCGCACGATTGCGCCTTTCGAGTTCTGGTAGTCGATCGACACGGGTGCGCCGCGCGCTGCGGCGTCGGTCAGCGCATCGAGCTCCCGTGGCAGCAGTCTGCTGTGCCGGCTGAGCGCGGAACGCACCCGTGCGTCGTCGACGGTGCCGGGGTCGCCTGCTTGCAGCAGCCGTGCGAGCTCGCGTGATTCGCGTCGACGTGGTGCTGCGGGTGCGGGGTGCGAGATGCGGGTGGTGTTGGCGCGGACCCTGGTCGCGCTGTCCAGCTCGAGCCGACCGGTGTCGGAGTGCCGCACCGGGGAGTATCCGTGCCTGCGCAGCACCGCGAGAGTGTCGATGGGTGTGGCAGAACTGATCAGGACTGTCGGCGCGAGCCGCTGGAACTGCAGCACCGCCAATGCCTCGTCCGTCTCGATGTTCGTCAGCAGTACGACGTCCTCGGAGACGATGGCGCACGGGATCTTGCGCACGGCCAGTGCGCCGTAGGTGCGCCAACAGTCTCGGATCGTATAGGCCAGGGCTTGGGGAACGTCGGTGTCGGCCATCTCGGCGAGGGCGTCGATCAACTCCTCACCGGTACCACCGGTGTCGAAGAAGCTGCGGATCGTCGCCGGCGTGAACCGCCAGACCGACGCCACTTCCCGCGACTCGGGTTGCGCGGCCGCACCGAGTATCGACGCCACCTCGGTGCTCGGCGGCCCGGTGACCACTGCGGTCGAATCGGGCAGCAGGCGCACCGAGAACGGCACCCAGTCGGCCAGATCCTGTAGCTGCGTTGCCAGCGCGGAGGCGATCTGACGCGGATCGCCGTCTCGGCCCACTCGGAAGTCCGTCAGGGTGGCGCACAGATCGGTCGGTGCGCCGTCGACCAGAACTCCGAGGCGGGTGGCCTCGGCCCAGAGTGCGCGCACGTGGCCGGGCCCGGCGCTCGTCGAGACGACCGGGATATGCCACTCGAGGTAGCGGGCGAATTCGTCGGGATCGGACAACACCGGCGTCGGGCTGTCGGATCCACCGAGGCGCAGAAGAGCCGTCAAGGCAGTCGAACGCACGTCTGCGGCTGCGGGATCGTCGAGCATCTTCTTGAGCACCGGCGCGGTCTTCTGGGAGGATCGTGGCACCCGATGGGTCGGAGTGAAGGGCGAGCACCACCACGCGGCCAGCAATGCTGCCGCCTGCTCGGATCGCGAGCTCGTCGACCATGTTTCGTAGGTCGAGGTCAATGCGATACCGGTCTTTCCCCGGTCGGCGAGCAAACCGGCTTCGCGCGCCAGCATCAGCATCAGCGCGGTGTGATGCTCGTCGGCGAATCCCAGACGAGCAGTCAGCGCACGGAGCTCTTTGGCGCTGAGGCCACCGGTCTTCATCATTGCCAGGCCATCGGTGTCGATTGCCGTCAACAACGCCTGCGTGTGCTCACAGAACTGCAGCAAGGCGATGGAGCGGGCGCGCTGCGAGTCATCCTGCGAGAGAGCATGAGTGCCAAATTCTGGAAGCCTGAGCTCGATGGGCAATCGCCACCCGTCTCCTCGCAGCGCGATGCTCACTTCCAACGGCACCTCGACGCGATGCCCGTCCAATCGATACAGCAGCCCGCGCTCGAAGGCGGCCGTACCTGCGGTCGGCGGCACATCGAAGATCAATGACGCCGGTTGTCCATCGACGAAGCGAGACAACATCTCTCGCATCTCGGGCGGGCCGTCGTCGTACAAAGCTCGGATACGTTCGGGGGTCATCGCGGCCGCGACGGCGTCGGCGCGTTCGGCTCGATCGAGCGAGGAGTCGACTCCGAGGCGGGTCAGCAAAGCAAGTCGGTCCTGCTCGACGGCGCAGTGCAAGAACAACTTTCGCTGCCTGCGAGCAAGCCCAAATGGGTGCGAGAACACGCCGGACAGATCGACGGGGCGGTACTCGACCGCGTCCGAGCCCCCTGCCGTGTGCGGCCAGATCAGGCCGTAGGCCATCAGCGTGTTCAGGGCCGTATCGATATGCGCCGTCTCGTTCGAGATTCCCTCGCCCGTCCAGTGGCCGATCTCGGCGCGGCTGAGATCTTCCATGAGCGCGAACAACTCGAGCAGGTCGAGCGCACCTCTGTCGAGTTTCCGCGGTAAGGCCGCCACCCGCCAGGGCGAGCCGAGGAGTTGCGCGAGCAACCCGAACGAGCGGGGTGGCGGGTCGGTTGCCACGTCCGGTCGACGTCGCAACAGATCCGTCAGTGCGTCCTCGTCGAGCGAGGCCAGCCACCCCTCGTACGTCCCGATCTTCTCGGTCATCTCGTCCCCCCCGGCGCAAGTTCTGCCACAACGTACCGACGGGCACCGACAGACTTATTTGTTCTTGGCTGCCGCTTTCGCTGCCTTCTTGAATTCGCGTACCTCGAGCAGGGACTTCTCGTCGACGACATCGGCGATGGATCGACGTGCACCCTCGTCGCCGTACGCTCCGGCGGCCTTTCGCCACCCGTCGGGCGTCACGCCCATCTGTTTGCCGAGCAGCGCGAGGAAGATGCGCGCCTTCTGATCGCCGTAGCCGGGAAGTGCTTTGAGACGCTTCAGAACCTCGGCGCCGTCGGGGTCGTCGCGGGTCCAGATCTCCTGCGGCTTACCGTCGTAGTTCTCGACCAGAAATGCGGCGAGTCCCTGGATGCGCTTGGCCATCGAGCCGGGAAAACGATGCACGGCCGGGGTCTGCGCGCACAATGCGGCGAAGTCGTCCGGATCGGCGTCGGCGACGGTATCCACCTTCAGATCACCGAGACGGTCGACGAGCTTCTTCGGCCCGGCGAAGGCGGATTCCATCGGCACCTGCTGATCGAGAAGCATGCCGATCAAGAGCGCGAACGGATCCTCGGCGAGCAATGCATCGGCCTCCGGATCGCCGACGAGGTTCAGAGTGCGAGACATGGCCTCGATCCTGCCACGCGCCATCTACAGCGGATGACGATTGCTCCCACAAGCCGGTTCAGTGGCGCGCGAGGCGGCAGTGACAAGCCCGCGGATTCTCTCGAGAACCCGCCCGATCAAACCAATACAGTTCGCCGTGCAGGCCGGCGGACACGTCAGGAGCTCACGACCGCGCACGGCCGGCGCGTCGCCCGAGAGCAGACAGTCTTACTACGACGACAGCCAGTGCGACCACCGCACAGGTCAAGGCTGGGTACACGATCATCGTTGTTACCCAGCCAGTGTGCTCGACGATCACGGTGCCGGTATCGGAGTCGCGGCCGACGCATTCTCGACCGAGAGGCCACCACGTCTGCCGGTCCTCGACGGGAAACGGCTCCACCTCGTAATCCGGCGGCCGGTACCCGAAATACTCGGGAAAGGCTTCGCGACAACCTGATTGGTTTGCCCACCGATAGCTGAACGCACAAATGGTCAGGAAAGCAATGCCGAGGGGGAGCCACACCAGCGTGACGGCGGCCATGCACAAGCCGTCACGTGAACGAACAGCCGCAATCGATACCACCACCACGATCATGAATCCGGCAATGAAGATCACGATTCTCAGTCGACCGAACCGGCTACCACCAACGCGATAGCCTGCAGAAGCGGCCGGTCCACGTCGGTTTCCGATGCCGCGATCTGCACGTCCACTCGGGTGCCCGACGGTTTGACCAACGTGACGTCCTCGATCGGATCACCGTCGAGAGTCATTGCACTCGCGCCGGGGTTGTCGTCGCGAAATTCCGAACCGTCCGGCAATGTCACCGCACCCCATGGATTCTCGGCGGGCACGTAGTCCGCGTCGATCACCCTGATCATCAGGGTGCCGTCGTCGGCCAGCACGGCTCCGCACGCGCCGGCCGATCCAGAAGGGGCAGTTCGCATCGAGCCCAGCGGTCTGTCGAGTTCCACTGGCATCTCGGCCGCTCGCCAGAACTCGTCCAGGGAGGCATTGAGGCGATCGACGGCCTCCGGCGAGAACTGCCCTGCACCCTTGGAATTGGTGTCGCACGAAATTGGAAGTGGGAGAGTTCCCTCCGGAACCGGTGCAGACCAGAGCAACTCCGGCCGCAGCGCTATCGTGCGCAACTCCTCGATCGACAGTGGCACGGAACCGGTGGACACGTAATTAGCGTTCCGGTCCGATGATGACGCAACGACGACGGAATTATCGGGTGCGTACACGCGCACGATATTCGAATGGGTGCGATCCCCGTCGAATTCATCCCAGGTGTCCCTGGTGTCGACGACGGTTCCGTCGGAGAGAATCTCGCGAGCGTCCAGCCACCCGGCCTGGCATGGCTTGGGACCGTCGTCGACGCGGGTCACATTGACCATCAGCGAACCTTCGACACCGTCGCGAGACACTATGCCGTCCGCGGAGGTGCCGGGGTCATACGCTCCGTCCGCGCTGGCAACCGGCTGAAAAATCAGCGGATCACCGCCGGACCAGAACGTCGAACCAGCAACGACGTCGACCTGAGAGGGAAGGGCTTTGCGCACTGCGATCGACATCGAGTTCGCCTTTTTCGACGTCAACCACGGGTAGGAGGGGTCGTCGTAGTCACGGCCCACGATCACTTCGTAGAACTGATCTTCCTCGGGCGGCTCTACCGATGCGCACCCTGGGATGTCCACGGGGTATTCGACAGGCTCACTGCCATAACCCATTTCCGACTGCCCCATCGGCTGGTGAGTAAGCCCTGCGAACACGACACCGACGACAACCACAGCGCCGACGACGATCACATCGGGCCACACACCACCACGCCGCAACGACATTCGCACGGGCCGCAGCCTAACGCGCCTCGCCGCGACAGGGTCAGGTGATCGACACCAATTGGGTGATGTCGTCGAAGGGCAGCGGCCCATCCACGACGGCTCCGACGACGGCGCTGTTGAGGATGATCGATCCGCCGTGATTGTCGAGGAATGCGGTGTCGGCTGCGTCGCGTCCGGTTGCGATGCGCACCAGGGTCGATCGCGGCGCGAGGCAGGTGGCGTCGACCACTCGCCATTGTCCTTCGACGAAGGCTTCGGCGACAGCGTGGAAGTCCATCGGATCGCAGCCCGGCGCGTACACGGCCACGAGTCGAGCGGGCACGTTCACTGCGCGGAGCAGTGCGACGACGAGGTGGGTGTAGTCGCGGCACACCCCGGCACCGGCGAGGAGGGTGTCGACGGCGCCGTCGATGGGGTCGCTGCTTCCGGGAACGTAGCTCAGCCGGGCTCCGACCCAGGACGACACCTCGGCGAGCAGCTTCTCCGACGGCGGGTACGAGCCGAATTCCGTTGCCGCGAAACCGAAGAACTTGTCTGCCTCGGCGTAGCGGCTCGGCCGCAGATACAGCGACAGGTCGTAATCGGACACCGGTGCCGGGTCGGTGTTGCCGTAGATCGTCGCCGAGTACGACGCTTCGAGCTTGCCGACGTCGGCGTGCAGCTTGTGGATGCGAGTGCCGTGTGCGCCGCTGATCTCCTGCGCTTCGACGGGCTGGCCGTCGAGTGTGAACGAGAGTGCCTCCCACACTTCGGTTCCTGGGTGCGGCGCGATCGCGATCTGGAACTCGAGGGTGCTGGCCTCGGTCACATCGACATCGAGGTACGCGGAGACGTCACGTTTCATCGTGCCGATCCTGCCATCTCCGAGCGGTTCTCGCAGACTAAGACTCGTCGGTGGGGCGCGCTCCGGTCACCAGGAAGATGACCCGTTTCGCGACCTCGACGGTGTGGTCGGAATAACGCTCGTAGAAGCGGCCGAGCAACGTGATGTCGACGGCGGCCGGTACACCGTGCGGCCAGTCGGGCGCGGAGGTCAACATGAACAGGCTGCGGTGAAGAGCGTCCATCTCCTCGTCCTGCGTTCGCAGACTCGCGGCGAGTTCGGCGTCCCGCGTCTCGAGCACCCGTTGGGTCGCCTCCGCTTGAGCGATGGCTACCCGACCCATCTCGGTGAACACGCCCTCGACCTCGGGCGGCAGCACATGCGCGGGGTGACGGCGGCGGGCCAGCTCGGCGATGTGCACCGCGAGTCCACCCATGCGCTGGAGGTCGGCCACGATGTTGATCCCGGATACGACACGGCGCAGATCGTGAGCAACCGGCGACTGTCGAGCGAGGAAAGCGAAGGCCTCGTGTTCCCATTCGACGGCGAGAGTGTCGATCTCTTCGCGGTACTCGATCGTCTGCTCGGCGAGCACGATGTCGGCGGTGAGCAGCGCGCGCGTGGCGTCAGCCATCGCTCGTTCCGCGATTCTCGACATTTCGGACAGCTCCGACGCCAACGTGTCGAGCGCCTCCGTGTAACTGTCCCGCATGTTCACTCACCCCAACCGCTCGACAGCCCAACCTCAGGGCATTGCAGGGCAGTACCCTGCTGCGCATCCTTCTACACCCTCACACCGCTGTGGGCTCGTTGGAGAACTCGACGGTGTGACGTCGGTCATTCCTGCTGACACGAATCGATGGTCGACATGGGAGGGAACGCCGAACGGCCCGCGCTCGGTGAGCGCGGGCCGTTCGATCATCGGTTGCCGATCAGCAATTCGACGGGGCGGGCACTCCGTAGAAGCGATCCTTGATCCAGCTCTGAGCTTCGCCGAGACCGAGGATGTCCGGGATCAGATGCCCGGCACCGGAACCCGGCACGATAGCCGGGACCTGCGCGGAACTGAGCTGCACTGTTGCACCCTTGCCGCACCAGTCGCCGGCCAGTTCGACGGCCTGACCGTGGGGCACGATGTCGTCGGAGGTACCGGACTGGATCAGTACCGGGGCATTCGGCGTACGCTCACCGATCTTGTTCTTGGCCAGGATTTCCTGCGCGACGGGCAACCTGTCCAGCACGACCGACAACGGCTCGCCGGTCTTGGTGTACTCGTTGGTGCGGTGCAGCCCGACGTTCAGAATCGTCTCTCCGACACACTGATTCGCGACCAGGTTCAGCATGGCCTTTCCTGCGTCGTTGATGTTCTCGTCGACGATCGGCTGCAGACCGGGGTCGGAATTGAGCAGGCCGTTGAGGGTGTAGCCGATCACGCCCGTGAGGATGGTGCCGTCGACCTGTTCGAGGGTCGCCTTCAGATCCGCGGGAGGTGCTCCTGCGTAGGTGCCGACCAGGTCGAGTTCCGGGGCGTATTCATCGGCGATCTCGGCCGCCGCTGCGGCAGCTCCGCCACCCTGCGAGTAGCCGTAGGCCGCGACCGGGCCGTCGCCGGAGATCTTGGTGCCCTGCAACTGCCGAGCTGCGCGGGCCGCGTCGAGCACGGCATGGGCCTCGGACGCGCGGTTCACATAGGTGTGCGCGCCCGGCGTGCCGAGACCCTCGTAATCGGTGATCACGACGCCATAGCCTTGGGAGAGAAGCGAATACGCGGCCAGTACCTCGTACTCGACCATGAATCCGAGCGGCGGGGTGTAGGTGATGACGTTGTTGAGCATCTTCGACGGCGCGCACTGATCGCCCTGCCCCTGCGTTCCCGGTGCCAACACCACGAGCGGGCGCGGCCCCGGACCGGTCCACGGCGCGGCCGGGTCGATGTAGGTACCCGTGACGGCGTTGGCGTCGTCGTTGGAATCGGTGCTGCGGTACATGATTCGGGTTGCCTCACCCGGCAGGGTGCCGCCGATGCCCGGCACCGACAGCGCGAGATGCGAAGGCTCGGAACGAATCACGTCGCCCGGCGCGCCGGCGGGCAGCGGGCTCGGCGGAATGTAGAAGTCGGATTCGACGGTCGAACCCGTCGACGGTGCTGCCGACACGGCCGGCGCAGTCACCCCCATGAACACTGCCATCACTGCCACGGCCGAACCGAAGACACGCGTCGAACGCAAATCGAACCCCCAACGTCTGAACACCTGCTGCCAGGTGTGCGCTACCCCGCGTAGCACTTACCGTGACGCACCTTACGTGACGGCGCACACAACGTACAGACCGAAGTTGGACGAATCACCAGTCAGCGGCGGCGACCGTGCATGGCCGCCTTCGCCGTATCCACTTCGTCGTCGGTGAAGGGACGTCCGGGGAGCTCCGATCGGGGTACCGAATCACCGCGCAGGCCGTCGAGCAGCACCGTGAAGTACCGACGCCAGTTCGCGGGATCGACATGACTGGAGAATTCGACGGTCGAGCCGATCATCCCCAGCACCGGATAGAAGTCGGTGACGGCCACATCGGGACGCAGCTGACCGGATTCGAGGGCGCGATCGACGATTTTCGCGAAGAACGGATCGATCCGTCGGCGCATCTCCGCGATGCCGCGGCACCCCTCGTCCGACCCGAGGACCACATCACCGAGCCCGCGGTCGGAGGCCATTTCCTCGCATACGTCCGAGAGAAAGCCCACCAACCCACTCCAGGGATCTTCCGCTTCGAGGGCGCGTTCGGCACTGGCGAGCATTCCCTCGAGGCGCTGCTCGAAGACGCCGTCGATGAGCTCTTCCTTGCACGAGAAGCGGCGATAGACGGTGCCGACGCCCACCTTGGCGTGTGCGGCGACGTCGTCGAGCGTGATGTCGATACCGCGGGAAGCGAACAACTCGCGAGCCGCGTCCACGATGCGGCGTCGGTTGCGTTCGGCATCCGCCCGTAGGGGCTTCGATGCCGCTGTGTCCGCTCTCACACTCATTCGATGTCCGTTTCACCCGATAAGCGGAGGACATTCCTCCACTTAGCTGCTACCTTTGCCCTACAACCGGAGGATACACCTCCGCATAGTCGAACCGAGGACACCATGACCACCCTTTCATCGGAGAACGTGGACGGCGCAACGTCGACCACGACGCCGGCGGACGAGCGTGCGCACCGGAATCGCTGGTTGATTCTCGCCACTCTCGGACTGGCCCAGCTCATGGTCGTGCTCGACGCGACCATCGTGAACATCGCACTCCCCGCCGCCCAGCTCGATCTGGGCTTCGACAACGCCGACCGCTCCTGGGTCGTCACCGCCTACGCACTCGCGTTCGGCAGCCTGTTGCTCCTCGGTGGACGCTTGAGCGACCTCTTCGGTCGACGTAACACCTTCCTCATCGGCCTCGTCGGCTTCGCGTTGATGTCGGCAGTGGGCGGCGCGGCCGTCAACTTCGGCATGCTCGTCGCTGCCCGCGCCGGTCAGGGCGTCTTCGGTGCGCTGCTGGCACCCGCGGCCCTGTCACTGCTGGCCACCACCTTCACCGACACCAAAGAACGCGCCAAGGCCTTCGGCATCTTCGGTGCCATCGCCGGCGGCGGAGGCGCACTGGGTCTACTGCTCGGCGGCATGCTCACCGAGTGGGCCAACTGGCGCTGGAGCCTGTACGTCAACCTGATCTTCGCTGCGCTCGCCTTCGTCGGAGCCTTCCTGTTCTTGGCCAAGCACAAGGTCGACGTCCGACCCAAGCTCGACATCCCCGGAACGATCGCCGTCTCCGCTGCGCTGTTCTCGATCGTCTACGGCTTCGCCCACGCCGAGTCCGACGGCTGGAGCAACCCCGTCACCCTCGGCTTCCTTGCGGCAGGTGTCGTTCTTCTCGCCGTCTTCGTAACCATCCAGAATCGCGTCGAACACCCTCTGCTGCCGCTGCGCATCGTTCTGGATCGCACCCGGGCCGGATCATTCCTCGCGGTGTTCGTCACCGGCGCAGGCATGTTCGCGGTGTTCCTGTTCTTGACCTACTACCTGCAGAGCACGCTGAAGTACACCCCGATCACCACCGGGTTCGCGTTCATGCCGATGATCGCGTCGCTGATCCTCACCGCGACACTGTCGACGGCACTGATCCTCCCCCGGTTCGGACCGCGCATCCTCATGACGACCGGCCTGGTCGTCGCGTCGATCGGTATGGGACTGCTCACCCAGATCGATCTGGACAGCAGCTACGTCACGCACATCCTGCCCGGCCTGATCATCATGGGTCTCGGACTCGGTGCCACCATGGCACCGGCCATGCAGGGCGCAATCTCGGGCGTCGCCCCGGACGACTCCGGCGTCGCGTCGGCAACGGTGAACACCATGCAGCAGGTGGGCGGCTCGATCGGCACCGCACTCCTGAGCACCGTGGCAGCCAACGCCGCTACCAGCTACGTCAGCTCCAACATGGCGACGGCAACCGATGCGGCTCTGCTGCAGGCCAACGCCGAAATTGCCAGCTACACGACCACCTTCTGGTGGGCGTCGGGCATCTTCCTACTCGGCGCGGTGCTGTCTGCCACGCTCCTGAAGAAGGGACCGTTGCCCACCGCTCCCGAAGGTGCGGTTGTCGTCGGGCATTGAGTGAGAGCGGCTTCGCCGCATGTGAGTGGAAACGCGTAGCCTGCTACGAGTTTCCACTCACATGCGTTCAGCCTTCGAGCAGTTTCTCCGTCGCGGCCAGCAGAACGCAGGTTGCGACGCCGTCCATCGACTTCTCCAGCTCACCGAGCGACGGGAAGCTCGGGGCGAGGCGAATGTTCTTGTCTTCCGGATCTTTTCCGTACGGGAAGGCCGAGCCGGCGGCCGTCAGAGCAATTCCGGCGTCCTTGGCCAGCGCGATCGACCGAGCTGCCGTGCCCTCGAGCACGTCGAGGCTGATGAAGTAACCACCCTTGGGCTCGGTCCACGACGCGATCTTCGACGCACCGAGCCGGTCCTCGAGGATCTGCTGCACCAGCGCGAACTTGGGCTTGAGAAGCTCGCGATGCTTGGCCATGTGAGCCCGCACCCCCTCCGCGTCACCGAAGAAACGCAGGTGCCGCAGCTGGTTGAGCTTGTCCGGGCCGATGCTCTTCTTACCGAGGTGCTTCTGATACCAGGCGAGGTTCTCCTCGGAACTGCCGAAGAAGCTGACGCCCGCACCGGCGAACGTGACCTTCGACGTCGAGGCGAACACGAACGCGCGATTGGGGAAACCGGCCTCCGCCGCCATCCCGATGACGTCGTAGGACGGCGCGAACTCCTCGGTCAGCGGATGCACCGCGTAGGCGTTGTCCCAGAACAGACGGAAATCAGGCGCAGCAGCCGGCATCGTGGCCAGTGCGCGAACGACTTCCTCCGAGTAGACGGCTCCGGTGGGGTTTGCGTAGTTCGGCACCACCCACATGCCCTTGATCTGCGGATCCGACGCCACCAAGTTGGCGATCTCGTGCACATCGGGTCCGTCGGGACCCATCGGCACCGTAATCATCTCGATGCCGAAGCTCTCGGTGATCGCGAAGTGACGGTCGTAGCCGGGGGCCGGGCACAGGAAGCGAACGTTCGGCTCCGCCGACCACGGGCGCGGCGAATCCGACAGCCCGTGCAGCAGAGCCCAGACCATCAGGTCCTGCATGATCTCAAGGCTGGCGTTGTTACCGGCCACCAGGTTCTTCACCGGGATGCCGAGCAGTTCACCGAAGATGGCACGCAATTCCGGCAGACCCGCAAGGCCACCGTAGTTGCGGCAATCGGTGCCGTTGCCGTCCTTGTAGTCCGCGCCGGGGAGCGTCAGCAGCTCGGCAGCGAGATCGAGCTGCTCGGGCGACGGCTTGCCGCGGGTGAGATCCAGCTTCAGATTCTCGGCTTTGAGCTGCGTGTACTTCGCGCTCTGCCGCTCGTGCTCGGAGGCGAGCTCCTCATGGTTCATCAGACCCAACTGGGTTTGCGCTGGCATGCGGAGCGGCCTCTCGGTGACTGGGTTCCCCGGACAGTGTCTATGTCACTGAAATAAAGGGGACCCCGCGCACCCGGCAGAGCCCATTGACCCTTGCTGCCTTCCGGCCCTGGGGGAGTTCACAGGATGCGCGCCGCGCGGGATCCGTTAGGAAGTGTAGCCGCCTCCCGTCGAGCAACGCATCACCACCCTTCGCGCCTCCCGATTTGGGAGATGGTGGGGGTAACCGGGTAAGCTCCCCCACGGAGGATTCGCCTAGTGGCCTATGGCGCTCGCCTGGAACGCGGGTTGGGTTAACGCCCTCAGGGGTTCAAATCCCCTATCCTCCGCCAGAGAAGCCCCCGTGACACGTCACGGGGGCTTCTTGCTGTTCGGGGAGGGGTGCTCCGGCTCGCGCCCACCCGTCTCCCGATCAGCCCACCCGTCTCCGGATCAATGGGCGTTCGAGTCCGTCTGAGTGCAACAAAGCCGCATTCATCCGGTGGGGTGCGGCGACCCGATCCGGATGAATGCGACTTTGTTGCAATCTGAGCGACTGAAACCCACATTGATCCCAAAGGGGCGGGGCAGCAGACGGGCGGCACCGAACCTAACGAGCCGACCAACCACCGTCCATGGTGTACGACGCCCCGGTGACCATGCCTGCGTTCTTGGACGTCAGCCATCCCACCAGTGAGGCGACTTCGGCGGGTTCGACGAGTCTCTTGATGGCGGCCTCGGTCAGCAGCACCTTTTCGAGTACTTCGTCCTCGGGGATGTCGTGCGCCTTGGCTTGATCGGCGATCTGTTTTTCCACCAGCGGTGTGCGGACGTATCCGGGGTTGACGCAGTTGCTCGTCACGCCGTGCGCGGCACCTTCGAGGGCTGTCACTTTCGACAGTCCTTCGAGTGCGTGTTTGGCGGTGACGTAGGCGACCTTGAACTCCGACGCGCGCAGTCCGTGCACCGACGACAGATTGATGACTCGGCCGAACCTGCGTGCGTACATCCCAGGCAGCGCCGCACGAATCAGCAGGAACGGTGCCTCGACCATCAGCGTCTGAATTCGACGGAACGCGCCCGGGTCGAAGTCGACGATCGGTGCGACGGTTTGGATACCCGCGTTGTTCACCAGGATGTCGACGTCCAACCGAAGGTCGTCCAGCGCGGTGGTGTCGAGCAGATCGACCGACCACACCTCGCCCTCGAGCTCGGCCGCCAATTCCTTTGCTGCGACGTCGTTCACGTCGGCGATGGTGACGCGGGCACCGCGGCCGGCGAGCTCACGCGCGCACGCGGCCCCGATGCCGGACGCTCCTCCGGTGACGAGGGCGGAGCGTCCGGTCAGGTCGGTCACCGCTTTACACTCGGATCGAGCAGACCGGCCTTCGCCAGCTCGGCTTCGGTGGCCAGGTTCTTGGCGTCGGCGATGTCGATGCTTTCGAGCGCCAATCCCTTTGTCTCCCTGGCTACGACGACGGCAACCACGGTGATCGCGCAGGCCACGGCCAGGTACACCGCGATGGGCACGGACGAGCCGTAGATGTCGAGCAGCTTCACCGCAATGATCGGGGCCAGCGAGCCGGCGACGATCGAGGTGACCTGATAGCCCAGGGACACACCGGAATACCGCATCCGCGTCGGGAACATCTCGGCCATGATGGCGGGCTGCGTGGCGTACATGAAGGCGTGGAACATCAGGCCGATGATGATGGCCAGCAGGATGACGACGTTGTGGCCGCTGTTCATCATCGGGAAGGCGAAGAAGCCCCACGTTGCCGCGGTGAGGGCACCGGCGAAGTACACCGGACGGCGGCCGATGCGGTCGGCGAGCCTGCCCACCAACGGAATCGTGCAGAAGTGGATCGCGTGGGCGATGAGCATCCACCACAGGATCGTGCTGGTGTCGGTGCCGACCTCCACCTTGAGGTAGGTGATGGAGAAGGTGACGACGAGGTAGTACATGACGTTCTCACCGAAGCGCAGGCCCATTGCGGTGAATACGCCGCGCGGGTAACGCTTGACGACCTCGAAGACGCCGTACGACGCGGCCTTGATGACCTCGGCCTGCTTGTGTGCCTCGATGAAGATTGGGGCGTCGGAAACCTTGGTACGGATGTAGTAGCCGACGAAAACGATGACGGCAGAGAGCCAGAACGCGACGCGCCAGCCCCAGCTGAGGAACGCTTCGTCGGACAGGGTTGTCGTCAGGACGAGCAGTGCGACGGTCGCGAGGAGGTTACCGGCGGGCACGCCTGCCTGCGGCCAGCTCGCCCAGAATCCGCGACTCTTGTTCGGGCTGTGTTCTGCGACAAGAAGAACCGCGCCGCCCCATTCGCCGCCGACGGCGAAGCCCTGAATGAATCGCAGGGTGACCAGCAGTGCCGGTGCCCAGTAGCCGATGGCCTCGAATGTCGGTAGGCAGCCCATGAGGAACGTGGCTCCGCCGACGAGGACGAGGCTGAACTGCAGCAGCTTCTTTCGGCCGTACTTGTCGCCGTAGTGTCCGAAGACGATGCCACCCAGGGGTCGTGCGACGAAGCCGACGGCGTAGGTGACGAAGGCCGCGAGGATGGCGTCGAGCTCACTGGTTCCGGCCGCGAAGAAGATCTTGCTGAACACCAGTGTGGCGGCGGTTCCGTAGAGAAAGAACTCGTACCATTCGACGATGGTGCCGGCCATCGATGCTCCGACGACCTTCTTCAGGCCCGTGGGGGTGGCATCGGGGTCCGGCTCGGACCTTTCTGCCAGCGGTTGGTCGACGCTCATAGCTTCTCCTGTGTTGCTCGGTACTGTGTGCTCGCGTTTGTGACAGACCACACATGTAGCGGGGTTGGTCTGAGTATTGGTGCAGATCTTTTTCTACGCAAGAGGCATGGACGCAGGTTCGATCTGCAAAACTGCACACATGACACGCGGTGACGGGAAGGTTCCCAGTGCCGACGACCTGCTGGTCCTGCTCGCCGTCAGTCGAACCGGACGCTACAGCTCCGCTGCCGACGACCTCGGCATCAACCACACGACCATCTCCCGACGCATCGCCGCACTCGAGGACACCCTCGGCGGACGGGTGCTCACCCGCGCCGGCGGAGGTTGGGAACTGACTCAACTGGGGCACGGCGCACTGGCCGCTGCCGAGGCCGTCGAGAATGCGCTGCAGACGCTGGTCTCGAGCGACGCGGGGGCGCTGAAGGGCGTCGTACGCATCTCGGCCACGGACGGTTTCAGTGCGTACATCGCAGCTCCTGCGGCTGCTCGCGTGCAACGCACTCATCCGCTGGTGTCGGTGGAGATCGTCGCGACCACCAGACGTGCGTCGAGGCAACGGTCCGGACTGGACATCGAGATCGTCGTCGGACAACCGCAGGTGCATCGGGCGGAGGCCATCGGACTCGGCGACTACGTGCTGGGTCTGTACGCGTCGCAGACCTACGTGGACGAGCACGGCACACCGCAGGTGCCGGCCGACCTCGCCGCCCATCCGTTCATCTACTTCATCGACTCGATGCTGCACGTCGACGATCTGGATCTGGCCCCCAACTTCACTCCGACGATGCGCGAATCGGTGACGTCGACCAACGTCTTCGTCCATGTCGAGGCCACACGAGCCTCGGCAGGCATCGGATTGTTGCCGTGTTTCATGGCCGACCGACACCCCGACCTACAACGAATCCTGCCCGACGCCATCGCCGTGACCCTGACCTACTGGCTCGTCACCCGCACCGAAACCCTCAGACGACCCGAAGTGTCCGCAGTGATCGACGCGATTCGTGCGGTGGTCACCGAACAACACTCGGCTCTACTGGGTGAGAAATGAACGCACGGAACCTACGCCCCACAAGGAGAGTCCCCTGATGTCCGATATCGATTTCTATTTCGATCCGGTATGCCCGTTCGCGTGGATGACCAGCAAATGGGTTCGCAAGGTTCAGGCCCAACGCGACTACACCGTCGACTGGCGGTTCATCTCGCTTCGCCTGCTCAACTCCCACATCGACTACGACGCCCATTTCCCACCCGAGTACGAGGCCGGCCACACCGCGGGTCTGCGATTACTGCGGGCCGCTGCCTCTGTTCGTCGTGAGCATGGGTCGGACGCTGTCGGGCCGCTGTATCAGGCCCTCGGAACGCACATCTTCGATACCGAGATCGTGCCCGACGACGCAGCGAGCCACGGACATCGCGGCACCGCGGCATTCCTCGGGCCGATCCTCGAGGAAGTCGGGCTGCCCACCCATCACACTGCAGCACTCGATGATTCGACGATCGACGACGAGATCCGGGCCGAAACCGATCATGCGCTGTCGCTGACCGGCAAGGACGTCGGAACTCCCATCATCGCCTTCGAGCCGCCGGACGGTGTGGCGTTCTTCGGTCCGGTGATCAGCCGACTACCCAGCGACGAAGAAGCAGTACCGCTGTGGGACAACGTGATCGGACTCGCACGATTCCCTGGATTTGCCGAGATGAAGCGCAGCATGCGTGAACTCCCCCAGTTGAAGGCACTGGGGGTGACGGAGGACGAGGTTGGCGTGCAACAGGATTGGCACGGCGGGAGCCGACGGCAGAAGAAGTGAATTGCCCTCCGATCTAGTCGGTCAGTACGTCGTCCATGTTGCCGACGTCCGGGGTCCCGGTGTCGAGGCCGTACCGCAGGTAGACGGTGCCCTTGCCGTCGACGGCCGGTGGCTCGAGCAGCGTCAGATTGCTGGGCACGGTGCCGTCGGCGAACACCTTCTTTCCCACTCCGAGAAGGATGGGATGCACCCACAGATCGAGTCGATCGAAGAGCTTCTCGCGCAACAGGGTCTGCACCAGATCGAGACTTCCGACCACCTTGATATTGTCGTGTCGATCTCGGATCTCACGCACGGCTCCGGCCAGGTCCGGTCCGAGCTGGGTCGAACCGTTCCACAGCAGATCGGGTGTGCCGCGGGAGGCCACGTATTTCGGGATCGTGTTGAACAACGTTGCGAACGAATCGTGTTGGTGCGGCCAGTACGCGGCGAAGATGTCGTAGGTGCGCCGCCCGAGCAGGAGCGCATCCGTGCCCTCGTAAGCGGCGGCGACCTGCGCCCCCGAAACCTGGTCGAGCAGAGGAGCCTGCCAGCCGCCGAAGGGAAAGTTCTCGGGGTCTTCCTCTGGGCTTCCGGGTGATTGCGCGACGAGGTCGAGGGTGGCGAACAGCTCCAACGTGATGAGGCCCATGATTGCTCCTGGTTCTGTAAGACGAAAGCTTCTTCAGCTCAATACTTTCCGAAGTGTTTCGGCAAATTCGGTCGGCTTTCCCATCTGACCGAATTCACCGCCGAGGAAGCCCGAGTGGCCACCGGGAAAGACGATCGGCTCCGATCCGAGGGTCGATGCAGTGGAATATGCTGCGCGAGCGGCGATGTGACCGTCCTCGGGACCGCCGGATTCTTCGCCGACTCCGATCACGACCGTGGTGGGAGCAGCACGCACCGCGTCGACGTCGGGCGCGAAATCGACTCCGCCGCCTCGCATGTTGGACATCAGGGCGTCGTCGCGGGTTCCGTCGTCCTCGGCCGAGAGGCCGAACTGCGCCGGGTCCGGTGCCGGGCGATCGAAGAACGTGTTGTCGATGGGGCCTGCGTGCATGAGCAACGCCATGAACTGGGCCATGGCCGGACCGCGGCCGTGAGCGTCGTATGCGGCCACCATGTTTGCGCACACGGTCGCGATGTTCTCGCGGTCCGGCAAGGTGCCTCCGGCGGGTGGTTCGTGGGCCACCAACGTCCGCACATCGGACGGGTATCTGCTGACGAGTACCAGCGCATTGACCGCACCCCCGCTCGAGGCGAACACATCCACAGGCCCATGGCCGACGGCGGTGAGCACTGCATGCAGGTCGTCGGCATGTTGGCCGAAGGTGACCGCGGCCGTCGTGTCGTCTCGTCGACTGCGTCCCACATTTCTCGGGTCGTACGTGACGACCACGCGGCCACGGAAATGCGATGCCAACGTCCCGAACCCGCTCGCATCCATCGGTGAGCCGATGAGCACCAAGGGAGTAACCCCGGGCTCGAGTTCGCCGACCACGTCGTACGTCAGGGTCGCACCGGGCACGGAAACTGTGTGTGTCGTCATGCTGGTGTGGACCTCGGTACGAGCGAAAACTCACCGGCTAGTCGTAGAGAATCGCAGTTCCCGTCTGTCGCAACTTCTCCAAACCTTCACGAAACCGGCTCAGGTATTCGGGCGAATGCCCGACCCACTCGGACGTCTCCTCGACGATGCGTACCGGTTCCGCGCTGCGGTAGGAATGAGTCGGATTGCCGGGGAACTTCTTGTCGGTGACGTTCGGATCGTCCTCGACGCTGCCGGTCGGCTGCACGATGTAGACCCGAGGACGCCCCTCGCCGACGGCCATCTCGGCCGCGAGCACGGCACCGTCCAGCACCTTGGTCATGTAGATGTAGTTCGAGATGTGCTCGGGACGGTAATTCGAGCGATAGCCGGGAGACAAGTAATCGCCGGCCTTCAGATCGGCCTTCGTGCCATGAAAATAACTTTGGTCGCTCCGCAGGCTGCGCTCCTGGGAGGCACCGGACTCGTGCACGCGAAATCGCTCCAGTGTGTCGGCCATGTCTGCCATAGAAATTCCTCCGTGTCGGTAGCCGGAAGAGTGTGCACCACCGACTGGGTCTTGCCGCAAGCCCCCAACTCAGCGATAAACTGAAGGCAACGCAGGCGAGCACCGCTCAGGATTTCCGCTCCCCGGGGCGGGCACCGACAGTCCCGACGCGAATCTGGATATGGCCTCCGCGGACAGCGCGGGCCGAAAGATCCTGCAGCAGTGGCGTCATCGCCGTCCACGGATGCGCGTCGATATCCGACCCTCCGAGTCGACACGCAAGCTTGGCCAGCGGGGCCCAAGCAGCAGCTCGTCCGACGGGCCGCTGCATGTCGACGACGGCCACCACTCCGCCCTCGCCAGTGTTCGCGATCATCGATTCGAGCGCCGCCTGCCATGGCGTCATCAACGACAGCGCGTAGGTGCTCAACGCCGCATCGAACGGGACCTGCTCCCCCAGATCGGCGGACGTCAGGGCGGTGGCGTCGGCGGGGATCAATGTGACATTCATCCACCCCGCGCGGGCAGCTCGAAGTCGCGCCTGTTCGAGCATCTGTGGGCTGGCGTCGATTCCGGTGATCGAGCCGGTCGGGCCGATCATCCGCTGCAACCCGGCGAAGTTCAGCCCCGTCCCGCAGCCGAGGTCCAGAACATGGCTCCCCACAGGCAGATTCATCAGCTCGAACGCCGCGTCCCGCCCGGCTCGATACACCGGCCATTCGGCGGAGATCACGTCATACAGGCGCGCCGAGAAGGTGTACTTGGTCGGTCGTCTCATCTCGGGTCTCTCCAAAGCGCGGGCATAGTGGGAGGTATGGGAATTCGTCGTTCGTCTTCGAGTGTGCCCGAGAGCCGCGCCGACGTGGTCGTGGTGGGCGGCGGTACCGCCGGCATCGTGGCGGCGAAGACCGCGGCCGGCTTCGGCGTTCGCGTCGTGTTGATCGAACGGGACCGCACCGGCGGCGACTGCCTCTGGACCGGATGCGTGCCGTCGAAGGCCCTGCTCGCGGCGGCCTCGGTGGCTGAGACGGTTCGATCCGCGTCCCGGTTCGGCATCAACACCGAGCCACCGCGCGTGGATTTTGCACGCGTGATGCAGCACGTGCACGGGTCGATCGCCGAGATCGCGCCGATCGATTCACCGGAGGCACTCACTGCGGCCGGGGTCGACGTCATCAGCGGTGACGCCGTGTTCACCGGTCCGAACACGGTGAATGTCGGCACGCGGATGCTGCATTTCGGTCAGGCGATCGTGACCACCGGCGCGCATCCCACAGTGCCGGCGATCGACGGCATCGAGCACGTGGACTACCTGACCAGCGACACCCTGTGGGAACTGACGGACTTACCGCAGCGACTGCTGATCGTCGGTGCCGGATCGGTGGGTTGCGAAATGGCGCAAGCATTCTCGCGTCTCGGATCCGACGTTACCCTTGTCGGACGGTCAGCGACTATCCTTCCCCGCGAGCACCCTGAGGCCTCGTCGATACTGACGCAAGCACTGGCGGACGAGGGCGTACGCGTGCTGACCTCTACCGCAGTCGTGCGCATCGGCGACGGTTCCGCAGTTACCGACTCGGGCGTAGACATCGCTTTCGACCGGGTCCTGATCGCCACCGGGCGGACTCCGCGCACCGCGTCCCTCGGCTTGGACACGGCCGGTGTGGAAGTGGACGACAACGGATTCGTTCAGGTCGACGAGCATCTGCGGACCACCAATCCCCGCATCTGGGCGGCGGGAGATCTCACCGGCCATCCGCAGTTCACGCACACTGCCGGTGTGCACGGCAGTCTGGCCGCGAGCAATGCTGCACTCGGCCTGAACCGAAAGGTGAGTACGACCGGAACTCCACGGGTGACGTTCACCGATCCCGAGATCGCCTCGGCCGGAATCGATGTGCGAACTGCAAGGGAGCGTGGTTTGCGGCTGCAGATCCTCGACCACCACCACGTCGATCGCGCCGTCACCGAAAGAGCAACGAACGGGTCGACGACGCTGATGCTCGACGCCAAGCGTCGCATCGTCGGGGCCTGCGTTGTGGGACCGCGGGCGGGCGAGACGATCGGGGAGCTGATCATCGCCATCGAGCAGGGTTTGCGTACTCGCGATCTCGCCGGAGCCACGCACCCGTATCCGACCTACAACGACGGACCGTGGAACGCGGCGATAGCGGACGTAAAGGCGCAGTTAGCTTCTCCGGTGATTTCTCGAGCAACGGCCGCACTGGCGAAGGTGCGCGGCGCGTGGATCAGGAAAGCGCGCGATACCCGGCAATGATCCGCTGGGTGGAGCTCACCGCGACCACCGCCGCCCACACCACGGCGATCTGCCAGGAGATACCCGGCAGCAGCAACCAGAGACTGTGCACCGCAATGGTTTCAGCACCCTCGGCCAATCCCCCGAGGAACGACAGCGAGCGGCCGTCGTCGATGGTACGACCGGTGCGTTCGGCAATCGAGGAGAACGCAAGAAATGCGGTGCCGTTGATGTAGTACGCCAACAGCACCAGCAGGAACGGCCACCAGGGGGCGTCGTACGCGGCCGAGGCACCGACCGCAACGCCCACCACGGTCGTTCCGTAGACCACGAAATCGGCGGTGATGTCGAAGAATCCGCCGGCACCGCCCGTAGTGGAACGCCTACGCGCGAGAGGCCCGTCCAGCCCGTCGGCGATTCGGGAGACGATCCACAATGCCAACGCGAGCAGCCAGAATTGCAGGCCCGCGGCCAGTGCACTACCGAGGCCCAGTACGAGTCCGGCAGCGGTGATCCGATCCGGGGTGATCGAGGAACGGTCGAGCGCGCAGGCACAGCGATCCAGCGGGCGTTCGAGGTGGCGGCGCAGAAAGCTGTCTATCATTCGGTGGCTCCGGTCAATCCGAGACGTCGGGCCAACAGAGCCGAGCCGGCCGCGATCGCCAGCACGGCAAGCAATGCGATGGCAAACGGCCATGACAGCGGCGACGTCCCGTAGGCACCGAGCGCGGTGTAGGCGACGGTCGCGGGCACGATCCCGATCATGGTGCCCACCACGTAGTCACGTTGCCCTACGGCACTGACTCCGGCCGCGTAGTTGACCAGGGAGAACGGCAGCGGCACCAGGCGCACGAGCAGTACCGACAGCAATCCTCGTCGTCCGAGCATGGCGTCGAGCCGGCGGAGCCTGTCCCATTCGGTGCGGGCCACCTGTCCACGGCCGAGCGCCCGCGCTCCCCAGTACCCGAGATATGCCCCCGCGGTGGCAGCGAACACCACGACGGTCGCGCCCACCGCCAACCCGAACAGCAGTCCCGACGCGATGGTCAACGTGCTGGCGGGGAACGGGGTAGCCGACAGGACGGCATAGAGCACGACGAACAACGCGATGCCCCAGGGCCCGGCCGACGCCACGCGATCGCGGATGAACGACGGATCGGGAAGATCGACGGTGCTCAGCACGATCACCACAGCGATGACGATCACGGCAGCCGCGAGCAATTTCAGGGTCGTGCCGCGGCGACTACGCGTCGGGCGGTCCTGCGTCACGGTGTGTGCCTCTCGTCCGACGGTTCACGATCCATTGTGCACACGGCCGGTCTGCCCGCGTGTTCAGCGGTTGTCGCATTCGACCGATTACGGTGGTGAGGGCAGCGTCGACGACGGCTGCTTCGGTTGATCTGGAGGGCCCACGGTGATTCGTTCAGTACGGCGCGCAGTGACGATTGCCGCGAGCGCAGGGCTGCTGATCACCGCATGCGCGGCACCATCATCGGAGGCTCCGCGCGCCGAGAACTTGTCCTGGAGCGAGATCCAGGAGCAGGCGCAAGGACAGACGGTATCGCTGTGGATGTACGGCGGCGACGAGCAGGGCAATGCTTATGTCGACGACGTGCTGACGCCCGCGGCGGCCGAGGAAGGCGTCACGCTGCGCCGGGTGCCGGTGGAATCGACGACCGATGCCGTCAACCGCATCCTGTCCGAGCGGCAGGCCGGGGTCACCGACGGCGAAGTGGATCTGGTGTGGGTCAACGGCGCGAACTTCGGCACCGGTAAGCAGGCCGGGGCGTGGCTGTGCGGTTGGACGCAGAATCTACCGAACATGGAATTCACCGATCCCGAGGATCCGCTGCTGCGCGACGACTTCGGCACTTCGGTCGAGAACTGCGAATCACCCTGGCACAAGGCTCAATTCACGTTGGTTTACAACGCGGCTGCCATCCCCGATCCGCCGACGACATTCGACGGCGTGCTCGACTGGGCTCGCGCGAACCCGGGCCGCTTCACCTACCCCGCTCCCCCGGACTTCACCGGCTCGGTGTTCGTGCGTGAAGCGTTGACCAATATATCCGGAGGCGTCGACGAGGTTCCCGCTCAGTTCGATCAGGCCTCCTACGATCGCCTCGCCCCGGCATTGTTCGACCGATTGAACGAGCTCGCCCCGTCGCTGTGGCGCGAGGGAACGACGTATCCGCAGTCCTCCTCCGAGCTCGACGCCCTCTACGCCGGTGGCCAGGTGGACATGACGATGACGTACGGCCCCGCGACCCTCCCGAAACTTGTCGCCGACGGCACCTTCCCGCCGGAGACCCGCGTCCTGACTCTCGACGAGGGAACCGTCGGGAATGCGAGTTTCCTTGCCATTCCGTCGACGTCGGGGAAGTCGGCCGCGGCGCAGGTGGTTGCCAATCTCGCGTTGTCGCCCGAGCAACAACTCGCAAAGGCGACGCCGGAAGTGTGGGGCCAGTTCACCGTGCTCGATATCGACCGATTGCCCGATGACGCCCGCGCCAGGTTCGAGGCGTTGCCGAGTTCGACGGTTCTGCCGTCCTACGAAGAGCTGTCGGCCAACGCGCATCCAGAACTGTCAGCCGACTGGGTCTCGCCGGTCGACGAGGGTTGGCGTCGAAGCGTGCTCGCCGGTCAGTGAGCGCGTCCACGAGGAGCTTTCGCGGCACAGCGGCGGTACTCCCCGCCGTCGTCTTGGTCGTTGTCGTCGTCGGCGGCGGTCTCGGAACCGTGGTGCTGCAGAGCCTGGGTCTGATGCCTTTGGTCGGAACCCCCGAACTATCGGTCGACGCGTACTCCGCTCTGGGCGGTGACCTATGGCGCTCGGTGGTGCTGACGCTGTCGATTGCCGTCGTCTCGACGGCATTGGCCACGGTGATCGGGCTTGCCGCGGCACTGACGGCCTTGTCAGGTGGACGCACCCCGCTGGTCGCTGCCGGGTTGACCGTCACGGTTCCCCACCTGATCGGTGCCGCGGCGATGGCATTGCTGTTGGCAGATTCAGGGATGCTGCCTCGTATTCTCGGCATGACCGACGGCGGCTGGCCGGAGTTGGTCGGTGGGAAGTGGTGGATCGCCGTCGTCGCCGAATATGCCTGGAAAGAATCGGCTTTCGTGGCCGTTGTCGTGGCCGGGACTCTCGCCACCCGAGTAGCTGCATTCGACGAGACGGCCGCGACCTTGGGTGCCGGACGGTGGGCTCGGCTCCGTTTGGTCACGCTGCCGTTGGCTCGGCCCGCGCTGATCGCATCGGCGGCCATCGCGTTCGCCTACACGGTCGGCTCGTACGAGGTAGCCCACATTCTGGGTCGCCCGTATCCGGAGCCGTTGTCGGTGATGGCGATTCGTCTGTTCACGTCGATCGATCTTCAGACGCGTCCGCAGGCAGCTGCTGCCGCGACGATCGCCACCGCTCTGACGGTGGCCGTAGCCGCGGTGGCGCTGCACTATCTGCGCAGATCGGCGGCGTGGAAATGAACAGGGTGGAAGTGAACAGGGTTCTTCCCGCTGTCGGCAGGTCCGTACTGGTCCTGTGGTTCCTGTTGCCGCTGATCCCGGTTGTCTTGTGGGCCATCAGCAATCGCTGGTCTTTTCCCGGCTCGGTTCCGCAAGAATGGGGATTCGACGGCGTCCGTAGCGCCCTCGATGCCGGGGGCGTCGATGCTTTTGTGCGGTCTACCCTGCTCGCTCTCGCCGTCGCAGTCATCGCAACGCCATTGGGCGCGTTGGCCGCTCGCGCACTCGTGAACGGTTCCGTGCGTTTCCCCGCTTTCGTGGCCGGGGTTCTCTTCGCTCCGTTGGCCCTGCCCCCGTTTGCCGTGGCGTTGGGACTCGATGTTCTGGTGCTGCGCTCGCGCATTCCGAGCACGGTGGCGGTGATCGCGTTGCTGACGGTCGCGGCGATTCCGTACACGACGTACCTGATGCGAGTGGCGTTCGGCGCGTACGACATCGGCTACGAGGAAGAAGCTCGGACGCTCGGTGCGTCGAGTGCCATGGTGCTGCGACGGATTCGCATTCCCCTGTTGGCTCCGGCATCGGCGGGGGCGGCGTTACTCGCGTTCCTCGTGGCGTGGAGCGACTACGTGATCACTCTGCTGATCGGTGGAGGCAGACTGGTCACCGTGCCCATTCTCGTCGCCTCCTTCGCTGCGGGGACCGGCAACGATTCGGTGGTGGCTGCGCTGTCAGTTGCCGCCGTCGCGCCGCCGTTGTTGCTGGTGCTCATGCTGGCCCGATTGCGTCGTAGGAGTGCACGATGAGCGTCGAACTGTCCGTTCACGGACTCACGAAAGTCCATGCCGGTCAGTCGGTTGCGGCTCTGGATTCGTTGGATCTCACCGTGCCGCCGGGTTCGTGTACGGCGATTCTCGGGCCGTCGGGTTCGGGCAAGAGCACTGCACTGCGGCTCATCGCGGGACTGGATTCACCCACCGCCGGCACGGTGCAGATCGACGGCCACGAGGTGAACGGTGTTGCGGCCGAGAACCGCGGGGTGGGGATGGTGTTCCAGCGGCCGATGTTGTTCCCGCACATGTCGGTACTCGACAACATCGGCTTCGCCTACCGTGCGGCCGGGGACAGTCGTAAGCAGTCGCGCGAACGTGCCCGCGAGTACCTCGATCTGGTGCATCTGGGTGACATCGGTGATCGTGCGGTGTCCGAGGTATCGGGTGGGCAGGCCCAGCGGGTTGCGTTGGCGCGCTCACTCGCCGGTTCGCCGCGAGTGTTGTTGTTGGACGAGCCCTTCAGTGCGCTGGACCCGGTGTTGCGCGGCGAGATGCACGACCTGGTTCGCGAATTGCGTTCGTCGTTGGATCAGACCCTGTTGCTCGTCACCCACGATCAGCAGGAAGCGGCGGTGCTGGCCGATTCGGTGGCGGTGCTCATCGACGGTCGCCTCGAGCATCACTCCGATATCGCGACGGCCTACTCCCGTCCGAGCACCTTGGCGGTCTCGCGACTGATGGGCGGGATGAACGAAATCAAGGGTCAGTGGGATGGGGTTGGGATGCATCGCTCCGAGCTCGGGGAGTTGGAGGTCGAGGGTGTAAATCTGCCTTCCGGACCTGCTGTGTTGTTGTTACGACAGGAACTGATCAGGTTGAACGACAGCGGGATTCGTGGAGTTGCTTCGGGTTTGAGGCCGACCGGATTTCGCAGCATGGCTGACGTGACCGTAGGTTCGGTGACCGTGAAGGTGGAGTTGGCGGCGGGATCGGTAGTGGAGGTGGGAGATTCGGTGGGATTGGAGATTCCGAGTGGGGCGAGATTTGTCGTCACGGGTTGAGGTCGAAGATGTGGCAGCCGGCATCTCTCGCTCCCGGGATTCAACGCTCGGGCCTGTCATTCAGCCACGAAATCTCCATTTACCGCGTTGTCAGGTAAATTGCCGGCTACTGGACGATGCAATGTTTTAGGTCTTCCGGGTCTCGCCTCGAGCACCATGTCTATGATCCGCATCGTGGGTGCTGACCTCGCTTCGCCCTAGTCAGCAATGGCTGCCTGACATGCGCTGCAGACACTTTCGTCTCGTTCTGCGAGCGCGGCTTGCTACTTTCGGTCCTCGTACTACTAGGTCACTGTAGATGCGCGCAGGGACGATACTCAGGAAGTTGCCTGAAGTTATGCCGCACCAGCGCGATGCGCGTTCCTACACGAGAACCTTGTCGATGGCCACGATCAGAATACGCAGCCAATCTAGGTCAGCCTGGATCGCGGCAGCTTCCGTCGTTTCCCGCTTGATTTGCTGCGGCCGTGACTGTCGCTGGAGATCGCCCTCATGCACGATCCGGTTGCGGCGATACACAATCCGGTTGAGCCGGTCTTTGATGTCTGAAGGTTTATGTGCCGGCGCAATTCTGATCGAGATCTTCTGAAACGCGTTCCGGATTCCGATCATCAGCATTGCCTGCTCGACTTCGCGACTGCTCTGGAAGGTGCGAGTTAAAATTGCGCGCTCAAGGACGCCACGCGCCCGCACCTTCGGTCTAATTCTGGCGCGGTTCTGCACCATTGCCTCGCTGAGGTCGACCAGATCTCCGAAAGGTACGTCAAGCCCCTTGAGAGCCGAAGGCATCTGCCCCAAAGGAACGTCCGCTAGCGCCCAATGAAGATACGTGTCAAGGGCCGCGACACCCAGCGCAAGCGCTGATCGGCGGGTGTCATCTACCACCAGAGGATTTGCCGCACCAGCCGCATGCGCTAGCAGGGCATCCGCCCGGTCCATCACGTCGGTCGCGGCCTGAAGCGGTGAGATAGGCATGGTCTGAGCCTAGAGCTCACGGCCCACTCCGGGCGGGAAGCGAGTAGGAAGATTACTTCGCCACGTCGAGATCCTTAAGGACCAGCCCGCTCGTGGCCTATTCATGTCGATCCAAGACGTGCACCGACAATGAACGCGAACTGCTGAGTTCTTATTGATTCACCAAAGCACTCAAAGCTCGGAGAGAGTGGTAAGTGGAGCAACTGACGCGTGAAGCTTGTCGCCGACGAGCAACACCACGATCCTCTGCCTAGCCCTTGAGAATACGACATACAGGAGGCGGCTGGTATTCGGGAACGGCTCCGACTCGAATCCCATGAAATCTCCTTCCCGCAGGACCACGACAGTCGCATCAGCTTCACGCCCCTTGGTCTGGTAGAGATTCATCAACTGAACCTCGCGGGGGCTGATGACGGCATCCGTGAGCGCTGCATAGGTTGCTTCACGAGCTTCAGCACACATCCCCGCCACGAGCTGTCGATCATCGATTCGTCCCCGGACCGCGCGAGCAGCCCTCATTCGCATCAACGAGAGCAATGCGCCGGCTTGCTGCCAAGCACCAGACTTCTGCGGCAGCCCAAGCGCATGATGTGCCGTACCCGCGATCTCGGTTACTTCTTGAACCGACATCGCACCGGAGAGCCGCGTTCGAAGAATGGCGAGGCGCTCCTGAAGGGAAACAGGGCCCGAACCATTCATTACCTGACGTGCGAGGGCCGGAACCTGTGGGCCTCGTTGTGCGCTCGTAAGGAACACTGCTAAAGCTTCGAGGACGTTGCCCCAGCCGCAGTCACCGATGTAAAACCTTGCCATGGCGGTCTGGGCGTCGAGAGCGGCGGAAAGAGCGTCGCTAAGGCCGGCCACTTCATGTTCGATGCCGGCGGCTTCAAGTGAATCGGACAGCGCCGCGAGCTTGT
Organism: Rhodococcus sp. NPDC080181; assembly: GCF_040702225.1. Lineage (NCBI taxonomy): Bacteria > Bacillati > Actinomycetota > Actinomycetes > Mycobacteriales > Nocardiaceae > Rhodococcus > Rhodococcus sp. NPDC080181. The sequence goes on along the minus strand of NZ_JBFBKN010000004.1, from coordinate 69,367 downwards.
CATTATGGTGTGTGAATACGGCAACGCCCATACCCTCGGAAGTCAGCTCGCTGATAGTTTGGGTGACACTACTTGTCTCGTCGGCACCGGATATTCCGCTGCGGATGACCAATCTCCCTTTCTGAATTGCAGTCGAGATCGCTTCCGACTCGAACAAACGCGCCCTGATGGCATTGGCCACGGCCGGGATGACCCCAGAGGGGTCTCGAAACGAAGATTCCGGGAGGACGACGGTGTTCCCAGGTCCTGCTGCTAAGCACGCCTCGTGGATACGCTCCACTCTCACGCCGTCCGTGACCAGAAACGTGTAGATACACTGATTTGGATCGCCTAGCAGTAGCACCCTGCTGTCCCGAGAAATCAGCTGGAGAAGCTCTTGCTGTGAGTTGCCAGTGTCCTGGAATTCGTCCACGACTATTAGGCCCCATCGTGTGCGCAGGTGCTCTGCAACTGCAGGTGCTGCCTGGCCAATTTGAAGCAATAACGGAATGAGCTTGCTGTATCCGATCTCGTTCTCGGCAAGGCCGAGCTTCTCGCGAGCAGGGCTGACTAGGATGGCATCCCCGTGTCCGACGAGACTCCCAAATCTCCGGACAGCGGAAAATGCGAGCGAGTGAAACGTCATGATGTCCACCTGGGAGCCGCGTCGGCCCAGTATCTCGTCTGCGCGGGAAGCGATGCGTGCCACCGAGGAACGAGAGAACGACAGGAATAAGACCCGGTCGCGTGGTTTGCTTTCTGCTACCCGTTCGAGATGGGCGTGCGCCGCGGCTAGCGCGCTTGTCGTCTTCCCGACCCCCGCGCCACCGAGCACGACAGTAAGTTTGGCGTGCGTTTCGACCACTTGCTTTTGCTCAGGATTTTGAGGGGAGAAGCTCATGCCACATCAGGGATTTCGATGCGGCCGAGTATGTTGCCGCAGATTGCTTGGATCACAGATCGCGCGATTGGTGGCTGGTGCGTTAGCGCATGCGCCCAAGCCGCGCCAAGTCCCTGCTTCTTGACTACTTTTGTCGAGATGAGGTGGTCCGCGATGTCGTCATCATCCAGATCGGTTGGAAGAGGCGGCATTCCGAAGTCTTCCAGAGTCTCGACCGTCTCTCGGAGGTGATCTCCAGATATGCCGCGAATGAGAGCAGCCTCCACTGCGGTGCGTGTGGGGAGAACGACGAGTTGTTCGACCATGCCTGCGAGTGCCCCGACTGCTGGATCTTCTCGTCCGGGCTTATCGTTGTCGACGATTGCGCGGACGTGGAAGCCGAGTTCTAGAGCAATCTCGGCGATTGCGGGGAGCCGGGTGACACCGCCGTCTGAACCTGGCGGGGCGACGAGTCGAATACCGTTCGCGGGTAGGCTGTGCTGCGGTTTTTTCGTCTTAACGAAAAGCCGCGACGCGATCGCGCCGTACCCCTCGACATCGAGCGGTCCCTCTACGAGGACGACAGTTCTTGCGCTCAGAGCCGCAAGAAGCTGTTCGAGGACCAGCCTGCGGTTTACGCGGCTACTCTTGTCGGTGATTATTGGGAGCCGGTGCTGCCGTCTCTCTCCGTGACTGATCGTAAGCCGAACCAGCTCGCCGGGATCGAATGCTCGCGCAACCTCGGGACGGCGTGTCGTGAGGATGGCTTGCCCTGCTGTTACATGTATGAGCCGGGCCATGTATTCGGAGGACGATGAGTCAAGACGATCACCGAAGTCATCGCCAATGATGACGACACCCGATTGAGTGTCCCGCGCAGCAGCGACCGCTTCAGCTGCTGAGAGCACATTTTCGACAGTCGAGCCTTGGGAGCGGACTGGAAGGTGCCCGGCCGACCCCATCAAAATCGCTGGCTGGAGCGCCCTGAGCAGCGACGCCATCGAGCCGTCATCCGCTAGGAAAGTGATGTCGGCGGAATCAGCAATGTTGAAGAGGAGCTGTGGCCCAGAATCAATAACCTTGTTCAGGACCCCCGTGACTACTTCCGTCTCTGAGAAGGATTCGGTTGCAGTGTGAATAGCAGAATCTAAGTTGGTGAGGGCAGCATCCAGTCCATCAGAGTCAGCATCGGCTAGAAGCTCTCTGAGGACGCCCTCAGCCCGCAGCTGGAGAGCCGGTGCACTGTCGACAAATTGAACAGGCAGAGCTTCGCGTTCGAGCCGGCTCGCTCTCTTGAATACATCAGCAGCGGGATTACTCCGTGCAGGGTAGTCAACCCAGTGCTCACCGGTATCCGTATCGAGGTCATAGCGCGCTCGATAGCAGAGGCGGACACCGAGAACCGCGTCTCCCGCGTTGCTTGACGTGGCTATCTCGCCGGTCTCCTCGTCGAACGTCTCGAGGCTCTCGCTGAGGAGAATTTCGAGGTCTTTGCCTAGGTCGAGCAGAGTCACCTCCACTTCGGTCAAGGCCGCTTCTTCACTATCAGCGGGACGAAAAACATCAATGGGGTTCACACGCGCGCGCGTGCTGCGGGCGTCCAGGACGTGGCGGAGCGCTTCGACTATGTCGGTACGGCCCGCCTGTGGCTCCCCCGCAAGCACCATGTTCCTAGGCACTTCGATTTCGGCGTGGCGGTAGCCCCGGAAGCGTTCGATCCGAATACGCGCGACCCTCACGAAGACTCCTTGCATGCTCTCGAATCAGCTGACCGTTCAAGTTGTGAAAGCGGTGAGTGCGAATGGAACGGGCTGTCAATGACTCGGGACCGACGGCCCCGAGCTGATAGTCCCACGCAGAGTGGTCGCAACAAGGTTGAACGCGCGGCAAGCGGCGATTCCGATAGCCGGTTAACCTTCCTGCTATCACCTGGTATCGATAATTACGCGATGGGCCTGCGCACCACTGTCAATTTCGGTCGGGTGTCGACGTCGCCGAGCATCGCACTTAAATGTTTTTCGGACCAGCACAACTCGGCTGCCAGCTGACCGCGGGTGTAGTCGGTGGATTCGGCAAGCGCGAGAGCATCCCTGAGAAGGCTCGGGACTTCGCCGGGGAACGACACCAACGCCTCTTCCACCCGTAGACCGGCCATGCTTGCCAACCGTTGGTGGGCGCGCCGTATTGATGCTTCAGACACTAAATGCAGTTCACCCATGCGGTATATCAGTGATTCGATCGATACCCCCCAGGTCTTGCTCAATGCATCCAAAGCTGGGATCCGTACGGTCTTCGGCAGCAGCGGCTCGATTTCGACACGCGGAGTAAGGAATTCAGCTGCGAACTGATCGGCTTCGCGTTCCTGCTGGCGGTCACCTGGTAGCGCGTTCGGATGGAGCAGCAGGTGGCCCAGCTCGTGTGCGCAGGTGAAACGGTATTCGTGGACCGATTTGAAGCGTTCTGGGGTGACGATGACGATCGGCCGACCGAGGGCGTCGGTGGAGTAGGCCTTCACACGCCCGAACGCGTCGTCGGTCATGGAAATCAAGCACACGATGATCCCGTTGGATTCCATCAATGCCGCGAGATGGGACACTGGACCCCTGGGCAGCGACCAGAAGTCCCTCAATATCCTCGCAGCTTCCCAAGGCGTTGCATCAGGATGGATCGGAGGAAGGGCAAGGTCGGGGAATCTGACCCGTTTTTCCAAAGCGTGGCTCAATTCCCACACCTGCTCTGCATGAGCGGCCGCTTTTGAGCGATCTTTGGCTCGCGTGGAGCGCAGACTTCGAAAGTGAGCATCGGCAGCATCGAGTCTTCCCACGGGTCGTCCGGTGGCGAAGTACTCCGGTGGTACTTCGAGCACGCGGCTCAACGTGTCGACGATGTCGGCGCGTGGCCTTGTTATTCCAGACTCGAACTGGCCTATTGCTGCTGGAGATACTGATACTTGCTCGGCCAGTTCAGATTTGGTGAGTTCGGCGAGCACTCGGGCCTGAGTGAGTCGGGCAGGTTCGAAGCCGTGCGCGATGACACCCGAAGCTCTGTTATCGGAGCCGAAAAGGTGAAGCTGAGGACGGTCGTCACTCATTGGATCCTGATGCTTCGTCGGAGTCAGGGGCTGGGAACTTGTTCGGGATCGGACCGGTGGTGAAGGTTCCGACCGGCGATGTCGAGACGGGTCGCATCTCAGGAAGGGCAAGCAGATCTTCGGGTTGTGAGACCCACGAGATGAAGCCGTCTGGAGTCAGGACGGCTTCGCCCCATTGCGCGGCGTTAAGTCCGCGGACAGAGCTGCAGATCGCCACTAACACCAGGCGGCCGGTATCTACTACAGGATCCTTGATATATCTGTTGAAACCGTCGACGAGTATGCGTTCTTCGTCGGTCAGTTGTGGATCCGGGACGTCGAGATCCAGTTCTCCCTGCAGCATTGGCGGACGAATGTCAGCGATTGCAGTTCGTGAATCCGAGGTACCGAACCGAACCGATGCCATCTCTCGCTTGACCGACGGGGAGTAACGCCAGGGGAATATGGCGACTCCATTTACGACAGGGATCTTGTACGGAGCCTTGTCGGGCCTCACTAACGTCGCTCCGGGCAGCTGGCCGAGTTCCTCGAACTTCTCCAAGATTCCGCGCCAGAACAAACCGTAGTGCCCTGTCGAGCGATGCCCGGATGCGTCTTGCGCCCCCAGCGATCCATGGTGCTCCGCCATGATGAGAGCCGGTATCCGGTCCCTGATGAGCGGTCCGTGTGTGCCGAGCGTTTCGAGAGCCCAGCGGCGTCCAGCGTCCAAGCCGACCTCCTTGATCGTGGGTCGAGACTAGCACGGCACTTCAGTTTTGCGCAGAAATGACCAAAATTGCTTCAGTTTGATCATGAGTTCGACGGAGTCGAGGCTGTCATGGCCGCTATACCGAGCGATGGTCGATCCGTCCTTGCCGTTGAGGGGGGTTCTGAGTGACGAGCCTTGCTCGGAGCGAGTGCCCGGGAAGCTACATCGCCCGATTCTTACGGAGCGAAACTGCGCTGGGCCGGCGATTTCCAGGAGCTGCTACGGAGAATGAATTTACAACGTCTACATCGGGTCGGTCGTGGACGAGCCCAGATCAGAGCTTCTCACAAATGAAGCCACAGCCAGCCTGGCACCGCCCATCATCCCAATTCCAAAGCAACCTGAAACTAAGCTGCTCCCATGCCCGCCGGACGCTTTGCTCCCAGTCCCTCCGGCGACTTGCATCTCGGCAATCTGCGCACGGGCTTACTGGCCTGGCTCTTCGCCCGCTCCACTGAACGGCGTTTCGTCATGCGCGTCGAAGACCTCGATCGCGTGAAAGCCGGCTCCGAGCAACGTCAACTCGACGACCTCGCCGCCATCGGACTCGACTGGGACGGGCCTGTCATGCGGCAATCCGAGCGTCGGGAAATCTACGACGCCACGATTCGCACGCTCACCGCCGCCGGACTGACGTACGAATGTTTCTGCACGCGTCGGGAAATCCTGCAGGCCGCGTCGGCTCCGCATGCACCAGACGGCGCATACCCGGGGACCTGCAGAAATCTCACCGCAGACCAGAGAGCAGCCAAAGACCGACCACCTGCCATCCGAATACGTTCGCAGACAACCGAATTCACTATCGTCGACCAGCTGCACGGCCTGTTCCGGGGCCAGGTGGACGACTTCGTCCTTCGCCGATCCGACGGCGTCCCCGCCTACAACCTGGCGGTTGTCGTCGACGATGGCGCGCAAGGCGTCGACCAGATCGTGCGCGGCGACGACCTGCTCACGTCCGCGCCGCGGCAGGGCTACCTCGCTCAACTCTTGGGCCTGACCCCCGCGACGTACGTCCACGTCCCCCTCGCACTGAACGTCGAGGGTAAGCGCCTGGCCAAGCGCGACGGTGCCGTCACACTGCGCGAACGACCCGATGCGTGGACGCTCATCACAGCTTCCCTCGGCATGCCGGACGTGAAGAACGCCGAGGAACTGCTCGAGCGGTGGAAGCCGAGGCTGGTGCCGCGCGAACCGTGGGTGTTCGACCCCTCGAATCTCTGAACGCCCTGACAAAATCGAGATCACGTCGCAACGCGACGGAACCCAACTGCGCACGAATCGGACGTACAGTGACCGCGACAAACTTATCCCGAGGGAGAAGGACACCATGACCTCAGGCGGCTACGACCCCGACAAGGATCCACAGAACCCCGGTGGTTATCCCCCGCCGCAGGGCGGCGGCTACCCACCACCCGGCAACTACCCACCACCCGCGCAAGGCAACTATCCGCCGCCCGGGAACTACCCGCCTCCTCCCGGCGATTACCCCCAGCAAGGCGGCTATCCGCCACCCGGCGGCTACCCACCGCCCGGCGGCTACCCACCGCCCCCACAGGGCAACTACCCGCCGCCTCCGTCGTTCGGTAACTCACCGATGCCGACGCAGCTGTCCGTGGGAACGGCCATCGGCTACGGCTTCGAGAAGTTCAAGCAGAACGCACTCGTCTGGGTCGGCATCGTCCTGATCGCCGCGGTCATCCAGGTCGTACTGAACTACGTGTTGAGCTCCAACAACATCGTCTTCAGCTTGATCTTCAGCGTCATCATCGGTGTCGTCTCACTCCTCATCCAGGCGGCACTCGTTCGCGGCGCTCTGCATGAGGTGGACGGGGTCAAGCCCGCGTTCGGGTCCTTCTTCCAGTTCGGCAATGTTGCCGCCGTCATCATCGCCGGCATCCTCGTCGGCATTGCAACCAGCATCGGCTTCGTTCTGCTGATCATCCCCGGCATCGTCATCACGTTCTTCACGTGGTGGACCTTCCAGTTCGTCATCGACCGCGGCGACGAGCCGATTCCCGCCATCAAGGCCAGCGCGCAGGCAATCGCGTCGAACGGCGGGACCCTCTTCGTCCTCGCGCTCGCCCTGGTCGGCATCAATATCGTCGGCGGCCTCCTCCTCGGCATCGGCCTGCTGGCGAGCATTCCGATCACGATCATCGCCGGAACCTACGCCTACCGCGTCACGGTGCGTGGCCATGTCGCCTGACCTGTAGTCCGCCTCGATGGGCGCGCATCCCACCCCGGGATTCGCGCCCATCGTCGTCTCGGTGCTTGGATTGTCAGGTGACTACTACCCAACACACCGCCCCTGACGGCGGCACCGAGTCTGGGCAGGCCACGTTCGCTCACATCAGCCGGGGCTACTACCCCACCATCGTCGCGTTGTTCGTCGCGACGCTGCTGATCTCGAATGTGGCCGCCAGCAAAGGTGTCGCCTTCTTCGCCTCGTCCGACGTCATGCTCGGACCGTTCCAAATCCTGCCGATCAATACCGACGGCGCATTTTTCCTCTTCCCCCTCGCCTACATCCTCGGCGACGTGCTCAGCGAGGTCTACGGCTTCAGAGCCACGCGCCGGGCGATCTACCTTGGCTTCGGCTCCCTGCTGCTCACGTCCGTGTGCTTCTGGATCGCCATCGAACTCCCCGCCGCCTCGTTCTACGAGAACCAGGCCGCGCTCGAAAGCGTCGTCGGCGTCGTCCCCCGACTGGTCCTCGCCGGTCTCGCCGGCTACACCGTGGGGCAGCTCCTCAACTCCGTCGTGCTGGTCAAGATCAAGGAACGCACCAAGGAAAAGCACCTGTGGGCGCGACTGATCGGCTCGACCATCGTCGGCGAATTCTTCGACACGCTGATCTTCTGCTCCATCGCCGCCGGAGTCATCGGCATCACCACGTGGACCGACTTCATCAACTACGTCATCGTCGGATTCCTGTGGAAGACACTGGCAGAGGTCATCGTCATGCCCATCACGTACCGCGTCATCTCGTACATCAAAAAGCGCGAGCCGTCGTACCAGGATCGCTAGAACGCGACCCATTCCGTACTCAGATCGAAGTAGCGCTCCCGGGCCGTCTCGAACGTGGCGACGGCCCGGGTGCCCGGCCAGTCCTCCGGTGTCATACACGGCGGAAGACCCGGGTCGACGTAGGGAATGACGCGCCATTCGTCGAGCAAAGGCACGAATGTGACAAACGCATCGCGCGGGTTCCGCGCCGGCGACCCGCCGTCGAAAGCGTCGAGAAATGCCCGATGCCGATCAGCGATGCCGGCCAGCTCCCACCACTGCTCGGCACTTTCGCGCAGCGTGCCGGGAGGCGCGACCTCGGACGCGACGAACGTCGTGACGTACTGCGACAACTCCAACGCGTCGACGATGGCAATGGCCTCCGCCGCCAGATATTCGGGCGCGATCCACAATCCTGGTGAGACTGTGCCACAGCCTATTCCGGTGAGTCGTCGCCTCAGCTGGTGGCGCGCCGCGCGTTGCGTCTCGGGAATGGTGAACGAGATCAACCGGAATGGATCGCCGTCGGCCATCCGCCGGAAGCCGAAGATCCGACCGTCTCCCCGAGCGAACATCGCATCGGCCTGCTCGGTGATCCGATAGCCGGTGCGGCCCTCTCGATTAGCTGATTCGACGACGCCCTTCTTCTTCAACCTCGTCACCGCAATGCGCGTGCTTTCCGGTGGCACTCCCAGCGTGTCCATCCAGACGACGAAATCGGCGATGGCAAACCACCCGCCGAGAGGCCGAACGTAGGCTCCGAGCACCGTGCGCACCAAAGAGGTGGCGCTACCTGGACGAGACTCGAAGTCGTCGAGGATGGCCCCGGCGGTGCTAGGCGCGGAGTTCGTCACGAATCGCCACGATACCCAGGTACACCTCGCGGTACGAGGTACTCAGTGGGCTCAACCCCAGCCGAATACCCTGTGGTGCGCGGTAATCTGGGATGACACCCTGCTCCCACAGCCGAGCAGTGATGGCCTTGAAATCTGGGTGGTCGATGGTGACGTGACCACCGCGCCGATTCGAATCCTCGGGTGAGGCGATCTCCACCCCGAGCGGTACCAGCATCTCACGCACGAGTTCGAGGGCGTATTCGGTGAGCGCAACGGACTTCGCACGGATCGCGTCCATGCCCACCTCGGCGATCATCTCGATGGTGTCCTGCATCGCGATCATCCCGAACACCGACGGCGTACCACTGATGACGCGTCGAATGCCCTGTGCCGGAACGTAACCCTGCGCCATCTCGAACGGATCGGCCCGGCCCATCCACCCCCAGATCGGCTGCACGAAGTCGGCCAGAAGATCACTGCGCACGTACGCGAAGGCCGGCGATCCCGGACCTCCGTTGAGGTACTTGTAGGTGCACCCGACGGCCAAATCGACTCCCCACGATTCGAATTCGAGCGGCACCGAACCGACGGAATGGCACACGTCCAACAGCATCAGTGCGCCGGCTTCGTGCGTGATACGCGTCGCCTCGGCCACGTCGACAAGGAAGCCTGACCGGTAGGCGACGTGGGTGATCACCACCAGGGCGGTGTTCTCCCCCACCACCTCGGCGAGTTGTTCCGGTTCGATGCCTCCGCGGCGGTCCGTCTCGATCCATCGCAGGGTCATATTCAACTCGGCCGCAATACCTTCGAGCAGGTATCGGTCGGTCGGGAAGTTGTCGCGGTCGATGATGATCTCGGTGCGGCCGGGCCGCATGGCGATCGCCGCCCGCGCCAGCTTGTACAGCAGTACCGTCGTCGAATCGCCGATGGTGGTCTGCCCGGGCGCGGCCCCGAGGGTGGCGTCGGCCAGGGCGTCGCCGATGGTGACGGGGAGGTCGAACCACTGCTCGTCCCAGCCGCGAATGAGGCGTCCGCCCCAGGCGTCGGTCATGAAGGCATTGATGCGTTCGACGCTCGCCTTGGTCGGCCGGCCCAGCGAGTTGCCGTCGAGATACGCGCTGATCGACGGGTCGTCACTGCCGAGGAACTTGTCACGATAGCTGCGGAGCGGGTCCTTGTTGTCGAGTTCGACTGCACGTTCCATCATCGGCCGATTTCCGTTCTCACAGCGAGTAATTCGGGAAAGAACGTGAGTTCGAGTGCTTTCTGCAAGAACCCGACGCCACTCGACCCTCCCGTCCCGCTCTTCATTCCGATGGTGCGCAGCACCGTGCGCATGTGGCGGAATCGCCAGAGCTGGAAGTTCTCCTCCAAGTCGACGAGCTCCTCGAATGCCTCGTACACCGCCCAATGTTCGGTGTGGTTCTCGTAGACGAACTTGATCAGCGGCATCAGGTCCTCGTTGAACGTGTATGCCGTCGCGACATCACGGTCGAGGGCCGATGCCGGTACGTCGTATCCCTGCCGTGCCAACGACCGCCAGAAGGCGTCGTACAGGCTGGGCTCGCGCAACAGAGTCGAAAGCATCTCATGCGCAGCAGGATCGGACTCGAAGACCGTCAGCATTCCCGGATTCTTGTTGCCCAGCACGAACTCCACGGCCCGGTACTGATACGACTGGAACCCCGAGGAGTTGCCGAGGAAGTCGCGGAACTGGGAGTACTCCGTCGGGGTGAGTGTCGCCAGCACCGACCACTGCTCGGTGAGCGTCTTCTGGATGTGCTTCACCCGGGCCACGCACTTGAGTGCGGTACCGATGTCGTCGGCATCGAATGCGGCTCGCGCGGCAAGGGTCTCGTGCAGCACCAGCTTGAGCCACAGCTCGGTGGTCTGGTGCTGGATGATGAACAGCAGTTCGTCGTGATGCTCGGGGGTGCTCACCGGTTTCTGAGCGCTGAGCAGCGTATCGAGGTCGAGGTAGGACCCGTAGCTCATGCGGTCACTGAAATCGGTGACGACGCTCTTCTCGATATTCCGGGTGTTCGCTTCGACGCTCATGGATCGTCCTCGAGGTGGTGGGCTGGTGAGATCAGCGTATTACATCAATGTGCCGACCGCTAGGCATCTGTAAGCTAGCGAATGCCGCGAATCCGTACGGCACCGATCAGCGCAGCGATGCTGACCAGGGACACCGCCAGGATGTAGTAGCCCGGGGACACCGCCTGACCGGTCGCGGCCACCAGAGCGGCCGCGATGGTCGGAGTGAATCCACCGAAGATCGCCGTGGTGACGTTGTATCCGAACGACAGGCCGGTGGCCCTCGAATGGACCGGGAACGCGTCGGACATCACCGACGGCAGCGCACCGAAGTACAGCGCCTTCAGCAATCCGAGCACGGTCATGACGAGCGCGAGGGTGAGGAACGACGGCACCGCAATGAGCCACATGAAGAGCGGGACGACGCTGACGCCGATCGCGATCGCCGACGGCAACATGATCTTGATGCGTCCCACCTTGTCGGACAGCTGGCCGACGAACGGTGTCACCACCGTCAGGATGACGCCGGTGATCATCAATGCTACGAACGACAGCGAATTGTTCAGTCCCAGTTGCTTGATACCGAAGGTCGGCAGGTACTGCAGAATGAAGTTCAGCGCGGTGGACACCACCAGCACACCGCCGGCGATGAGAATCCCGCCCCACTGATTCCGAAACAGATCGCGCACAGGCGATTTCGGGGTGTCCGACGCGGCGACGACGGCCGGTGATTCGTCGACGTGACGTCGGATGAACCATCCCACCGGGCCCACCATGAGCCCGAAGACGAACGGCACTCGCCAACCCCAGTCGACCATGCTGGCCTCGGACAACACCGCGGTCAATCCGGCGGTGAACGAGGCCGCCATCAGCGTAGCCAGTCCCTGGCTGGCGAACTGGAAGCTGCCGAAGAATCCGCGGCGCTTGCCGTTCTGTTCGACGAGAAAGGATGTGGCCGCGCCAAATTCGCCACCGGCCGCGAAGCCCTGAATCAGGCGCGCGACGATGATACCGATCGGAGCGAGGATGCCGATGTCGTCGTAATTGGGCATGAAGGCGATCAACGCGGTGCCGAGCACCATCAGGCGAATGCTCATCACCAGAGCCTTCTTTCGCCCTTTCCGGTCTGCGTAGGAGCCGAGGATCAGTCCGCCGAGGGGGCGAATCAGATACGAGACCCCGAAGACCGCGAACGTCTGCACCAGTTGCACGCCGGGGTCAGCCGAGGGAAAGAAGTTCTGCCCGATGTAGATGGCAAACAACGCGTAGATGGCGATGTCGAACCATTCGAGAGCGTTCCCGATGGTCGCGGCCGCGATGGCCCGGACCGGATTCTTCACGGACACAACGGCTTCACCCGCGCCGTCACGATCGGGAGTTCGATGAACGTGTGCAGTGGACATGTCGGATTCTCCGGTGGTGTTCAGGAGCGCGAGGCGCTGGCGGATTCGAGCGGTGCGTCGCGGTCGTCGTCTGTACCCGCACCGAGGTCGAAGAACAGGCCCGTGGCCATGGCGAGTCCCTCGCGCGCAACGGATGCGAGCATGTGTTCGTCGGGTGCATGTTGACGGCATCCCGGGTAGGAGTGCGGCATCCAGACCGTCGGAATTCCGAGAGTGTCGGTGAATACGTGATTGGGCAGTGACCCACCGATGTTGGGCAGCACGGTGACCGGGGACCCGACGGTGCGCTCGACCGACTGGGCGACCGTGCGAACCCAGGGGTCGTTCGGGTCCGTTCGGCTCGCAGGAAACGAGATGCCGAGTTCGACGGCGACCATCGAGTACCCGTGCGCGTCGAGGTGTCGTCGTAACCGCGCGCCGAGATCGTCGAGGTCGGTCCCGACGACGTACCGCAGCTGCAACCGCGCTCGCGCCTGGCCCGGAATCGCATTGACCGGTTCGACGATGTTGCCGGCGCTCATGGCGATCACTTCGAGAGTGTTCCACCCGAAAACCCGCTCTGCAGGCGACAATTCGGTGGCCGACCAGCCGGAGTCGACCACCGGATCGCCCGGGGTGCGTCCGACCTCGATAGCTCTGAGCGCATCGACGACGGACTCGGGAATGCGCTCGGGCACCAAGCCGTCGAGCTGGATACGGCCGTGACCGTCGACGAGCGTCCCGATGGCACCGGCCAGGGTGGTCGCGGGGTTGCGGAGCAGTCCACCCCAGTTGCCCGAGTGGTAGCCGCGCTCACGTAGGTCGACGACGAGGTCGAAGTCCACGCCCCCACGGGCACCGAGAAACAGTGTGGGCGTCTGGGCGTCGAGGCGTGGTCCGTCCGAGGCGATCAGCACGTCGGCAGCGAGTTCGCCTCGGTGATCCGACACGAATTGTTCGAGTCCGGGTGAGCCGATCTCCTCACCGGTCTCGAACAACAGCGTCAGGTTGAATCCCAACGATCCGCGGGCGTCGAGAACCGTCCGCAGTGCCGCGAGGTTCACCAGATGCTGACCCTTGTTGTCGGCCGTTCCGCGCCCGTAGAGCCGGCCGTCTCGCTCGACGAGAGTCCACGGCGACAATCCGTCCGACCAGTCCTCGGCCATGCCCAGAACCACGTCGGCGTGGCCGTAACAGAGCACGGTCGGCAGTTCGGGGGCCTCGTGACGGGTGGCGATCAGGAAGGGACCACCCTCCTCGACCGGGTTGGAATAGGTCTCGACCGCACACCCGAGCGCCTCGAGCCTCGACACGAGCAGATCCTGGAGATATGCCGACAACGCAACTCGACCAGCCGTCGACTGACTTTCCGAGGGGACCGACACGAGCTCGGAGAGTTCACGATGGAACGCACCCGAATCGTAGAAGTCCTTGGCCTGTGCGATCACATGCTCGCGGTTCATCGAATCTCCCTCGCCGTCGGCCTGGTGTTCGCCTGACAGTAGCGAGCCCGATACCGTCTACACCATTGCCGATTTACGCTCCCTGCGTTGCTTTCACGGCAACGCTGAGGCCGGGCAGAGGTTCGATGACAATCACGTGTCACCGCCGTGACAGTGCTGTGAAAGAAGGGGTGATTTCGTTGCATCTGATGCCCTCCGCGCTGACGTACTTCTGCGAAGTAGCGAGAACGGGGTCGGTCACCGAGGCGGCCGCAACACAACATCTGGCCGCGTCGGCGGTCAGCAGACAGATCGCCAAGCTCGAACGTGACATCGGCGTGCCGCTCTTCGCGCGACATGCCCGGGGAATGACACTCACCGAAGCGGGCCATCGCCTCCTCGCCCACGCGCGCAGACACGAAGTGGAATCGTCGACTCTCATCGCCGAAATACGCAGCGTCGACGCCACCGAACACGGCAGCGTCACCGTCGCCTGCACCGAAGGTTTCTCGCAGTCCGTCGTCCCACGGGCCATGGCGTCGGTCCATCGGACTCACCCGTCGGTCACCTTCACTTTGGACGTGGTGGGACCGGACGAGGCCAGCCGACGGGTGGTCGACGCCCGCGCGGACGTCGCGGTCACCTTCTCGCTCGGTCGACGCACCGACGTGACGGTCGAACATTCCGTCACCGTGCCCATCTGCGCCGTCGTCGCGCTCGGTCACCCGCTCAGCGACCGAGCCAGCGTCGATCTGGCTGACATCTGCGCCTATCCCCTCGCGCTGTCGACCACCGGCTCGAGTCAACGCGAATTGTTCGACGCCGGAATCCGTCTGGAGGGACTCTCACCCCACGTCGGTCTGCAATGCGAGCGGCTGGCGCCGATACTGGAGTTCGCTCGCTCGAGCGACGGCGTCGCACTCGTCAGCGACCTGGGTGGTGACCGCAAATCGGGCCTGACGTACATCCCCCTCGTGCATCCGGTGTTCGCTCAGCGCCGGGCCGAAATTCACACGATGCGCGGTAGGCCGCCGTCGGCCCGAATCGTGGCTCTGATCGACGCGTTGACCGACATTCTCGAGGCCGCGGGATAGTGGCGGGACCTCGAACTGGCCTATCCTCGAGGTAACCGAATCGAGTGAGGGATCGCAGTGCGAAGAGCGTCCGGACAGTTGGAGGAGTCGATCCTCGATTTGCTCGGCGAGCACACGGAACTCTCGGTGGCCCAGGCCCGCGAGCATCTGGGCTCGGATCTCGCGCACACCACCGTCATGACCGCATTGGTGCGCTTGCACGGCAAGGGGCTGGTCGATCGCGAGCGTCGAGGACGGTCGTACGTCTACACCCTCAACGCCCCGGTCGACGAGATCCCGGCGCTTCGGGCCGCGATGCGAATGCGCACCGAGCTCGGCACACGAGCCGAGCGCGCCGACGTACTGGCCAGCTTCGTGGCCGCACTCGACCCTGAGGACGAGGCGACGCTGCGAGAGTTGCTCGCCAAATCGGACGCAGCCGAGCACCATCGATGACTCTGCTCCTGATCGTCGCCGTATTGCCGTGGGCGCTGTCGCTGCTCCTTGGATTCGGAGCCGACCGCATCGACCGTCGTCTCAACCCCTCGACCGCCGTGGTGCTGCTGCCCATTCTGTCTGTGGTCACGGCGTTCTCGGCGCTCGCGTCCCTGACTGCGCTCGCCGCGGTCTTCCTGGCGACGAGTCGGGCCGTGTGGGTGACACTGGGAATCGTGATCTGCGCGTGGATGATCTGGCGGTCGGTCGAAGTGGCCCGCCATATTCGACGCGTCGTCGCCAGTACGTCCATCGCATCCGAATTCGGTGACGAGGCGCGGGCGACGGGCGGCATCGTCGTGGTCGACTCCGACGTTCCTGACGCTTTTGCCGTCCCCTCCGGCGGAGGTGCCGTCGTGATCACTACCGGCCTCGCGGAAGCGTTGTCGGACAACGAATTACGAGCAGTGATCGAGCACGAGCGCGCCCATCTGCGGCACCGTCACAGCGTGTGGATCCAGATGTGCGAAATCGCGGCCCGCGTCGATCCGGTTCTCGAACCGTTGACCGCGAAGGTACGGCACGCGGCGGAGCGTCAGGCAGACGAGAGTGCGGCAAGGCTGGGACGGCGAGAGACGTTGTCTGCCATCGCCAGAACCTCTTTGCTCCGGAATCAGCTCGACCGTGGAACTCGCACCCTCGCCAGTACCGGTGGCGACGTCGTGCGGCGGGTCCAAGCCCTCGGTGAACCACCGCAGCATCGCCCCGACCGTGGAATCCTGGCCGCCGGCGTGGTCCTCGTCCTCGCCTTCGCCGTCATCTCGGTGGCATTGTTCGACGTCGTCCAAGATGTGGTGGCACCCGAAACCGGGGAAGCTGCCACTTCGATCTTCCGCTGATCTCGGTCAGATACCGGCAACGCCCGCCAGTTGGCCGATCGCATAGGTGACGGCCATCGCGATCGCACCACCGATCACGATGCGAGTCATCGCCGGCCGACCCGGCGCACCGCCGAGACGCGCGCTGATGCTTCCGGTCAAGGCCAAAGCCAGCAGCACCACGACGAACGTCACCGGAACGCGCAGCGACGGCGGCAGCAACAGAATGGACAGCAACGGCAGCAGGGCACCGCTGACGAACGACACCGCAGACGAGCCGGCCGCCTGCCACGGATTGGTCAGCGCATCCGGGTCGATGCCCAACTCGATGTCCACGTGGGCGGCAAACGGATCGTGCTCGGTGAGTTCGCGAGCGACGGTCTGTGCCGTGTCGGCCGACAGGCCCTTGGCCTCGTACAGTGCCGCGAGCTCGGCCAATTCCTGCTCGGGTTGCTCGTCGAGTTCTCGGCGTTCCTTGATCAGCAGAGAACGCTCGGCGTCACGTTGCGTGCTCACCGAGACGTACTCCCCCAGCGCCATGGACACCGCTCCGGCGACGAGCCCCGCGACACCAGCGGTGAGCAGCGACCCTCTGTCCGTGGTGGCGGCCGCGACGCCGACGACCAGGCCGGCGGTGGAGACGATGCCATCGTTGGCACCCAACACCCCGGCCCGCAGCCAGTTCAGCCGACCGGACAGATCACCGTGCGGTTCGTGCTCGTGCAGGCTCGGCTCGGGCTCACTCATCGACGGCCGTTGCCGATACGTCGTCCCACGCGGCGCGAGCGCCGGACTCTCCGATTCTGTACACCTGGACGATTGTGGTCGCTCCGATCACTACTGCCAAGACCACGACGACAATCGACTGCCACCGCACGGGCGCGTTACCGCGACGCTCACGCAGATGCAGGAACACGAGCAGCGCAGCGACGATCACCAAGCCGACGGAGAAGTAGATCATCCAGTCACCGATCTCGGTGTGCTGCTCCACCGCCGCGGTCTCGGGTACGCGCTTCTCGAGCCACTCGCCTGCCTCGGTGGTCAGCGGAGTCAGCGCCAGCGTGAACACCGCCAGGGCTGCGATGAGCCACACCAGCCTGCTGCGCACACCGGTCCAGATACTGGCCGCAATGGCGAGCAGCGCGGTCAACGGTGCCAGCACCACGATGAAGTGAACGAGCAGAATATGGGCCGGAAGGCCGTTGAAGGTGGACATGCGTTCTCCCGCTGGATTCGAAGTCGCGTGCACCTCACGCACCGTAGATACTACACATCGTGTAGTACATAGGTGGTCGGGTTTCGCCACGCCGAGTCCGGTTCTGCGACGCCTGCCGTCAGGATCTGCTCGAATCGCCGACCGAGCTCCATCACGGTGTTCTGGTCGAACAATGCTGTGGAATAGACGATATCGACCGTAGTCTCGATAGCCTTCCCTTCGTCGTCCCGCCGTTCGGTGACGTGAAAGTGGAGATCGCACTTGGCGATGTCGATCGGCTGCGGCGTGATCTCGACGTGCACGTCCCCCATGTCGAGGGTCGCGGAGGTGAAGACATCCAACGACAGCGCAACCTGAAAGATGGGATGCCGCGCTTCCGACGACTCCGCAGCGACGGCAGTCACGACATCTTCGAACGGCACCGTCGCATGGTCGAAGGCCCGCAGTTCGCTGGCCCGGGCCGCCTTCACGACGTCTTCGACGGTTGTCGCCGCTGCGATCTCGGTCCGGATGGCAACGGTGGTGGTGAACGTTCCGACGACCTGCTCGAGGTTCGGGTCGTCGCAACCGGCAACCGGGGTTCCGATGACCAGATCAGTGGACGCTGTCATCTCGGCGAGCAGAATCAACAGCGCTGCGCGCAGCACGGTGAATCGTCCTGTCACGCAGCGTTGTGCGAGACCGGACATTCTCTGCGTGGCGTGTGCATCGAACCGTAGCGTTGTGCGTGCGCCGGAGAAATCCCAGTCCTGTGCTCGCGGCCGGTCCAGTGGCAAGTCCCTCGACCTGGGTATGTCCGCCAGCTCTGCGCGCCAGAAGTCCAGATCGGCCGATACGTCTCGTGTGCAGGCCCAGACGCTGTAATCGGCGTAGTACAAGGGTAATTCGGGCCACGACGGCGTGGTGCCGGTCATCCTGGCGTGATACGCGACGACGAAATCCGACGCCAACAGCCCCAGTGACCACCCGTCCGCGGCGATGTGGTGAATGGCGCACGCAAGCACGTGGCGATCGGGCGCTACTGCGAACAGGCGCGCTCGGATCGGAACCTCGGTGCGCACGTCGAAGGCTTGCTCGAGGATCTGCGTCACCGCGGCATCGTCGAAGTGGTGGACAACGAGATTCGGTGCGACGCCGGCAGAATCCGGTTCGACCACTTGCACCGGGACCCCGTCGACATCCGGGTAGCGCGTACGCAGCGTGCTGTGTCGATCGATCAGGTCGGTCAAGGCCTGCGCGGCTGCTACTGCGTGGAACTCCCCGGAAATCGTGACCGTGAACGGCAGGTTGTACAGCGGAAGCCGTGCGCTTCGATCGATGTGGCGTTGCTGCGGCGCGAGCGGAATTGCGACTACCCCCTCCGAAATTCCGCATTCGGGCCGCGAATTGTCCTGCCGCTCAACCAGACGACGCTCATCGATACATGCAGCCAACGCCTGGACGGACGGCGCACCGGCGAGGTCTCGCACACCGATGTCCGCCGATGTCTCGGCCCGCACCGACGCAACGACTCTGGTCGCCGCCAGCGAGTCGCCTCCGAGGTCGAAGAACGACGCGGTGCAATCGACACCGTCCCTGCCGAGCACGCGCGCGAACGCGGCCGCCACGATTTCCTCGGTGGCACCGGACGGTTCGCTTCGAGCACCGGTCGTCGACGTGGTGAGGTCCGGCGCGGGAAGTGCACCGCGATCGACCTTCCGATTGATGGTCAACGGAATCTCGTCGAGAACCGACAGGGTCGACGGCACCATGTGGGTAGGCAGTCTCTGTGCGAGATCCCGACGAATGGCCTCGGTGTCGAGCACGTGCCCGGCGCGCGCGGCCACGACGTACCCGTCGATACGCAGATCACCAGTGTCGCTGCGACGCAACGCAGACGATGCCGATACGACCTCCGGATGCGCCCGTAGCGCTGCGTCGACCTCACCCAGTTCGACGCGATTTCCCCGAATCTTGATCTGATCGTCGATGCGGCCGAGGAACTCCAGCGTGCCATCTTCGCGCCGGCGCGCCCGGTCTCCGCTACGAAACATCCGAATCCCATTGCTACTGAACGGGTTCGCGACGAACCGCGCCGATGTGTCCACGGTGCGACCGAGATATCCCCGCGCGATACCGGACGTCTCGATGTAGATCTCACCGACCGCACCCGATGGAACCGGCCGTAGGGTGCGATCGAGGAGGTGAATCACCGCACCCACCATGGCTCGTCCGATTCCGTCGGTGCTGCCCGGACGCAGCGGCGCCGTCATCGTCACACTGCAGGTCGTCTCGGTGGGGCCGTAGGCGTTGAGCAGTCGCCGACCCGTCGACCAGCGGTCGACCGTATCCTGCGGGGCTGCCTCACCGCCGATGATGATCGTCCCGACACCCACCAGCGCTGCGGGCTCCATCGTCGCCAGAACCGAGGGCGTGATCAAGAGATGGGTAATAGCCTGTTGGGCAATCACATCGGACAGTTCCGAGCCACCGTAACTACTTGTCGGTGCGATCACCACTGCCGCGCCTGCACTCGCTGCGGCCAGCATTTCGACTAGGGCGGTGTCGAATCCGGGTGAGGCGAGATGACAGACCCGCGACCTGGCGTCGAGGTCGTAGCTGCGTCGGATCTGTTGCACCAGAGCGGAGATTCCATCGTGGGTGACGACGACACCCTTGGGTGTACCGGTGGATCCCGAGGTGTAGATGACGTAGGCCGCCTGGTGCGGTGCGGTCGACGCCGTCCTATCGTTCGAGCTTCCCTTTGCGACAACGTTCTCGATGTTCAGCCACTCGATCGCGCCCGATTCGTTGCCGGCCGTGCACAGACCCAACACTGCTGCGCTGTCGTGCACGACGAACTGCGCCCGCTCGCGGGGGTGATTCGGGTCGACAGGAACGTACACCGCGCCCACTCGCGCGATTGCCCAGAACGCGACGACTCCCTCCACCGACCGGCCGATGCGCACGGCCACCCGGTCCTCGATGCCGATTCCTCGGGCAGTCAGAACAGATGCGAGGGCAGCAACTCTCGTGGCCAACTCTGCGTAGGTGACCGACACATGCGCATCGTGAATCGCAATTCGATTGCTGCAGTTCATGATTGCCTCGGTCAACGTCTCGTTCAGAGAACCGTGCTCGGTCACGGCCGCGCCGACCGAAGCGGACGCCACATCACGCTCGTCGGGGAGGAACAGGTCGAGGTCGGCCACTGCCGTGTCGCCGTAGCCGGATGCGGCGAAACGGTCGAGGAAGTGCAGGAACCGTTCGTGGTGGCGAGCGAGGTCGCTCGGGGTGTACGCGGCAGGGTTGGCCTCGAAGTCGATGCGCGGACGAGCTCCGCCTCGACCGGGATAGATGTTGACCGCAAGGTCCGGCACCGGACCCGTGGCCAGAATGTTGATCTCGCCGTCGACATCGCCGAGGGACACCGTGTTCGCGAACATCATCACGTTGATCGTCGGCCCGAAACGGCCGGCGCGCAGTGCACGTCCACTCTCCGACGCCGGGGGCCTGCTGCGTTGATGTCGCAGCACGGCTGCGATGGCGACCTCGGTCGATTTGACCACGCTGTTCACTGTCGCCGACCCGATGCCCGGCAGCCGCAACGGAACCACATTCGACAACGACCATCCGGCTCGGCGCAGAAGTGCTGTGGGCCGTGCAGATACGGGCAAGGACAGATCGACGTCGTCGGTGTCGTTCATGCGCGCGAGATAGGCGGCGAATGCTGCGATGACCACCGTCGACGTGGGTTGACCGCAGTCGGCCCGAGAAATGGTTCGATCTTCGCCCACGACGATGGGCACGAATGCAGGCGTGGCGGCCGGGCTTAGGGGCGCGGTGTACCCCATCTCGGTGGATTCCCAGTACTCCCGATCCCGCCGTGCGCGAGTGGATGCGTGATAGCGCTCGTCCTCGGCGAGAAGTGCCGCGGGAGTCGTCGGCTCGATCAGCGGTGGCTCCACTCCGTCCTGTACTGCGGCATATAGAGCCGCCGCCCGCTCGAGAACCTTCATCGAGGCATAGCCGTCGAGCGCGATGTGGTGGGCTCTGGTGTACCAGAACACGCGATCGTCCCCGACGCGGAGGACACGCAACCGTACGAGCTGACCGTCCGTCGACAGCGGTGTTCGACAATCGTCGTTCATCCACTGTCGGGCCGCGTCTGCCGGAGAGTCGTGCTCACGGAAGTCGAGGATCTGCACTGCGTCGGTCTCCGCCGCCTCGAACCGCTGCGTCGGGAGGCCGTCGATCTCGACGATGCGCATCGTCGACGACGAGTACTCTCGATGCGCCGCGCTTCCGCTGTTAACCAGGGTATCCAGGTCCACAGCACCGACGAGATCGACGTAGTACGCGATGGCGAAGGGCGCGTCCGGCATGAATTGCTGAGCCATCCAGATATCGGCCTGCGCCGAAGTCAGAGGCAAGGCGTCGAACATTGTGGTCCCCCCACGGCGGTTCCAGCTACTACATGATCTGTAGTAACAATGTACGCCGCTGCCAGAGTCGAACACTGGCGAGATCTCGACAGCCGTGCTGGCCTGGGGTGTCGTATGGTCGGTGCGTGCCGCCGAACAACCACTATCACCACCTGATGTTCGGCCCTGCCGCGATTGCGCGGCAGCAGGTCGACGGCAGTTACACCGCCTACGGCTCACAGACCGAGCGACCCGACGACGGCCCGATGCCACTCGACGATCGCGAGAAGGCGATGATCCGCGCCCTGGATCAGTTCCAGATCGCCACCGTCGCCGAGTCCGGGTGGCCCTACATCCAGTACCGCAGTGGACCGAAGGGATTTCTCCAGGTTCTCGACAACCACACTCTGGGTTTCGCCGATTTCGCCGGCAACCATCAGTACGTGACGGCGGCCAATCTCGATCACGACGATCGCGTCGCGATCTTCCTCGTGAATTACCCTCTGCGGCAACGACTCAAGCTCTACGGACGGGCACGTACGATCGAGGCCGCGGACGATCCCGAACTACTGGAGCGACTCAAAAAGATCGGTGACCTGACCGTCGCGGCCACCTGCGAACGCAGCGTCGTCATCCACGTCGAGGCATTCGACTGGAACTGCACGCGCAGCATCATCCCGCGCTACGACGCGGCGTACCTCGCGGACCTGTCCGAGGTATACCAGCGCAAAGCTGCCGAACGGGAAACCGAACTACTGCAGCGCATTTCGGAGCTGGAAGATCAGCTCAGGCAGTCTTCGACGCATAGAACCGGCCCAGATACTCCGTCTTGAACTCGGTGAATCGCTGCTGCTCGATCGAAGCGCGGATGTCGTCGACCAGCTTGACCGTGAATCGCTCGTTGTGAATCGTGCACAGCGTCGAGGCAAGCATCTCCTTCGCCTTGAACAGGTGATGGATGTAGGCCTTGGTGTAGTGCGCGCAGGTGTAGCAGTCGCAGTTCTCGTCGATCGGGGTGAAATCGCGCCGATGCTTCGCGGTGTTGATGTTGAAGCGGCCCGTGGGCACATAGATCGCCGCATTGCGCGCCACCCGTGAGGGATTGACGCAGTCGAAGGTGTCGGCACCGTTCTCGATTGCGACGAAGAAGTCGTCCGGCTCGCTGATCCCGAGCATGTGGCGCGGCTTGTGTTCGGGCAGTTCCTCGTTCACCCACCGAGTGATGGTGCCCAGGTTCTGCTTCTCGAGTGCGCCGCCGATTCCGTAGCCGTCGAAGCCGCGGCCGGTCTCACCGGTGATCGTCTCGAGGTCGTGCGCGGCCTTGCGTCGCAGGTCCTCGTACTGCGCTCCCTGGACCACTCCGAACAGCGCCTGGTACGGCTTGTCGGCACGCTCGACGGTGAGGCGTTCGTGTTCGAGGACGCATCGCTTCGCCCATGCCTGGGTGCGGTCGACCGACTTCTCCTGATACCCGCGGGTATTCATCAGCGTGGTCAGCTCGTCGAACGCGAACATGATGTCGGCTCCGAGCCGATGCTGAATCTGCATCGACACCTCGGGAGTGAATCGATGCTTCGAGCCGTCGAGATGGGACTTGAATGTGACTCCGTCGTCGTCGACGTGGGCCAATCGTTCCTTGCCCTCGGCGATGACGTCGTCGGACTCCACCCGTGAGGCATCCATCGAGATGACCTTCTTGAACCCGACACCGAGGGACATCACCTGGAAGCCGCCGCTGTCGGTGAACGTGGGCCCGTCCCAGTTCATGAATTTGCCCAGGCCGCCTGCCTCGTCGACGATGTCCGAGCCCGGCTGCAGGTACAGGTGATACGCGTTGGCGAGTACCGCCTGTGCGCCGAGTTCCTTCATCGCCTCCGGCAGCACCGCTTTGACGGTCGCCTTCGTCCCCACCGCAATGAACGCGGGGGTGGCGATATCGCCGTGCGGGGTGTGGATGGTGCCGGTGCGTCCGAGCTCACCGTCGAGCCGGGTGCCGATATCGAAGCCGAAATTGGAAGAACTCACCGCGTCAGTATGCGGCTTCGCCGCTTGTGAGTGGAAATTCGTAGCCCACTACGATTTTCCACTCACGTGCGGCGCCAGCCGCCTAACTGCTGTAGAGCCGGTAATACGCACCCTTGGCCTCGAGCAATTCCTCGTGATTGCCCTGCTCGACGATGCTGCCGTTTTCCATCACGACGATGGTGTCGGCGTCACGGATGGTCGAGAGACGATGCGCGATAACGAAACTGGTGCGGTCGTTGCGCAGCGCTGCCGTCGCCTTCTGCACCAGCAGTTCGGTGCGAGTGTCCACCGAGCTGGTGGCCTCGTCGAGGATCAGGATCAGCGGCTTGGCCAGGAAGGCACGGGCGATGGTGATGAGCTGCTTCTCACCGGCGCTGACGTTGTTGCCCTCCTCGTCGATGATCGTGTCGTATCCGTCGGGCAGCGAATGCACGAACTTGTCCACGTAGCTCACCCGAGCCGCCTCGAGAATCTCTTCCTCACTGGCGGTCGGGTCACCGTAGGCGATGTTGTCTCGGATGGTGCCGCCGAACAACCACGTGTCCTGCAACACCATGCCGGTTCGTGAACGCAACTCGTCGCGAGTCATCTTGCGTGTGTCGACGCCATCGAGTGTGATTCGGCCGGAATCGATCTCGTAGAACCGCATGATCAGGTTGACCAGCGTGGTCTTGCCGGCACCGGTGGGTCCGACGATCGCCACCAGATGTCCCGGATCTGCGGTGAGCGACAGGTTCTGAATGAGCGGCTGCTCCGGCGAGTAGCTGAACGAGACGTCGTCGAACACGACGCGTCCGCGGCGCTCCGTCGGGCTGGACGCAGGCACGACGTCCGGGTCTTCCTCGTCGGCGTCGAGCACCTCGAAGATGCGTTCGGCGGACGCGACTCCGGACTGAATCAGGTTGATCATCGCGCCGACCTGCGACAGCGGCTGAGTGAACTGCCGCGAATACTGAATGAACGCCTGCACTTCGCCCAGGCTCAGTGTTCCCGACGCCACGCGAAGGCCGCCCACGACGGCGACGACGACGTAGTTGATGTTTCCGAGGAACATGATGATCGGCATGATCAGGCCCGAGATGAACTGCGCCCGGAAGCCTGCTTGGAAGAGCTTCTCGTTGCGGTCACCGAACTCGCGTTCCACCTCCGCCTGGCGGCCGAACGCCTTGACGATCTCGTGGCCGGTGTAGGTCTCTTCGATCTGCGCGTTGAGCTTGCCGGTGTGCTTCCACTGCGCCACGAAGTGCGGCTGCGACCTCTTGGCGATCAGCGCGGTCACCAGGAACGAGGCCGGGATCGTCAGCAGCGCAACCAGAGCGAGCAACGGCGAGATCCAGATCATCACGCCGAGGATGCCGAGCACGGTCAGGATGCCGGTGATGAGCTGGCTCAGTGTCTGCTGCAGGCTGGTCGAGACGTTGTCGATGTCGTTGGTGACGCGGCTGAGCGTCTCGCCTCGGGCATTGTTGTCGAAGTACTGCAGCGGCAGGCGATGCACCTTGGCCTCGACGCTGCCGCGCAGCAACAGAATTCGACGCTGCAGCGCGATGTTGAGGATGTAGCCCTGCGCCCACGCCAGCAGTGCAGACACTACGTACAGTGCGAGCACCCAGAGCAACACCGTTCCGACGGCACCGAAATCGATTCCCGCACCGGGCGTCACGTCCATGCCCGAGACGAGATCGGCGACGGTGTCGTTACCGGCGGCCCGAAGGCCTTCGACCGCTTGTTCTTTCGTCTGCCCCGGTTCGAGATCTCCGCCGACAACTCCGTTGAAGATGAGGTTGGTGGCATGCCCGAGGACGGTCGGCGCAGCGACGCTGAGGACGACGCTGACGATTCCCAGCACGAGCATGAGGCTCAGCAGAAATCGTTCCGGCGCGAGCAGACCGATGACGCGTTTGAACGAGCCCTTGAAGTTCTTGGCTTTCGTGGCCGGCAGTGCCTTCGCGACGCGACTGCCCTTCTTCTTCTCCAAAGAGGGCTTGGCTGCGGAATCCTTGGTGGTGTCGGTGTCGGTCACAGTGCACCTGCAACTTGCCGCTGCGAGTCGACGATCTCGGCGTAGGTGGGGCAGGTGGCCATCAGTTGCTCGTGGTTACCCACGCCCACCGGCTTTCCGTCGTCGAGCACGAGTATCTGGTCGGCGTCGACGATGGTCGACACCCGTTGAGCCACAACGATCATGCATGCATCTCGCGTCACCGGCCGCAGCGCCGCACGCAGTTTCGCGTCGGTGGTGAGGTCGAGAGCGGAGAAGGAATCGTCGAACAGGTAGATCTTGGGTTTGCGTACCAGCGCCCGGGCAATGGCCAGTCGTTGACGCTGTCCTCCCGACACGGTGGTGCCGCCCTGCGCGACGGCAGTCTCCAGGCCGTCGCGCATCGCGCGCACGAAGTCGGCTCCCTGGGCGATCTCGAGCGCCTCCCACAGTTCCGCGTCGGTGGCGTCGGCCTTGCCGTACCGCAGATTGCTGGCGATGGTGCCGGAGAACAGGTACGGCTTCTGCGGCACGAATCCGATCTCGGATCGCAGCAGGTCCAGATCGAGTTCGCGAATGTCGACACCGCCGACCCGCACCTGGCCGCCGGTGACGTCCATCAGCCGTGGAATCAGATTGACGAGAGTCGATTTACCCGATCCGGTGCCGCCGATGATGGCGGTGACCTTGCCTGCTTCGGCAGTCAGATTCACCCCGCACAGCACCGGGTATTCGGCTCCGGGATAGGAGAATTCGGCCCCGACGAGCTCGACCGTGCCCGGTGAGGACACGAACGTCCGGGGATTCTCGGGCAGCACCACCGAGGATTCGGTGGCCAGAACCTCGCTGATGCGATCGGCGCACACCGATGCGCGCGGCACCATCATCGCGATGAACGACGCCATCATCACCGACATCAGGATGAGCATGATGTAGCTCAGAAGCGCAGTGAGCGAACCGATCTGCATCGTGCCGTTGTCGATGGCGTGACCGCCGAACCAGATGACGGCGACACTGGTGACGTTGCTGATGAGCATGACGGTCGGAAACATCAGGGCCATCAGCCGGCCGACCTTGAGTGCCGTCTCGGTCAACGAGGTGTTCGCTGCTCCGAAACGGTCGACCTCGAATTGTTCGCGAACGAACGCCCGCACGACGCGTATGCCGGTGATCTGTTCGCGTAGTACGCGATTGACCGCGTCGATGCGCTTCTGCATGGAGCGGAAGGCCGGCACCATGCGGACGATGATCAGGCCCATCGCGAGTGCGAGGCCGGGCACGGCGATGAGCAGGATCCACGACAGGCCGATGTCCTCACGTAGTGACATCACGATGCCGCCGATGCACATGATGGGAGCCATCACCACGATGGTGAATCCCATGATGATCACCAACTGCACCTGCTGCACGTCGTTGGTGTTGCGGGTGATCAGTGACGGAGCACCGAATTTTCCGACCTCGCGGGCGGAGAACGTGCCGACGCGTTCGAGGATTGCTCCGCGAAGGTCGCGTCCGACACTCATGGCCGTGCGTGCACCGAGGAACACCGCTGCGG
The DNA here is from genome assembly GCF_040702225.1 of Rhodococcus sp. NPDC080181. Taxonomy (NCBI): domain Bacteria; kingdom Bacillati; phylum Actinomycetota; class Actinomycetes; order Mycobacteriales; family Nocardiaceae; genus Rhodococcus; species Rhodococcus sp. NPDC080181. Next base: position 42,397 of record NZ_JBFBKN010000004.1, on the reverse strand, counting down.
CAGAGCTGATGATCTGTACTGCCGAGATCAACAGCATGACGCCGCCGGCGGACAGGATGTAGCCGGTGTCGCCGACGGTCACACCGTTGTCGATGATGTCCGCGTTGAGGCTCGGCAGGAACAACGCGGCGAGGGTGGCGATCAGCTGCAGCAGCACCAAGCAGAGAATCGGCAGCTTGTACGGGGCGAGAAACCTACGCAGAAGGGGGATCAGCATGATGACCGAAGATTACTCGTACACATGGATAACAGTCTCTCCGTTTCGAGTATTACGAGCAATCTTCGGCCTCTCAGCTGCGACGCGAGTATTACGCGCGCTTCTCCGGGGCCGTCTTCAGCTTGGCCCCTTCGATGTCGACGTTGGGCAGGATCTTGTCCAGCCACTTCGGCAACCACCAGGCTTTGTCGCCCAGTAGCGCCATCACCGACGGAATCAGCACCATACGGACGACGAACGCGTCGAAGAAGACGGCGGCGGCCAATGCGAAGCCGATGGACTTGATGAACGAGTCCGGCTCGGCGATGAACGCGGCGAACACCGAGATCATGATGACCGCTGCCGACGTGACCACGCGTGCGCCGTACTTGAAGCCGTTGACGACGGCGTCCTTGGCGGCCGCGCCGTGCACGAACTCCTCACGCATGCGCGAGACGAGGAACACCTGGTAGTCCATCGCGAGGCCGAACACCACACCGATGAGGAAGATCGGCATGAAGCTGACGATCGGCTGCGGGTTGGAGATGATGCCGAGCCCGCCCTCTTGGAAGATGAACACCGTCGCGCCGAAGGTGGCGAGCACGCTGAGCAGGAACCCGACCGTTGCCGTCAGCGGCACCAGAATCGAGCGGAACACCAGCATCAGCAGCACGAACGCCAGTCCGACGACCACGGCCAGGTACGGAATCAGCGCGCTCTGCAGCCGCTCCGAGATGTCGATCCCGATCGCGGTTTCGCCCGTCACTCCGTAGGAGACGCCCGAGCTCTCCTGCAATCCACTCTCGGCATCGCGCAGGTTGGTCACGAGCGCCTTCGTCTGGTCACTGTTGGGTGTGCTCGACGGGGTGACGAGTATCTGCGCGGTGTCACCCGCCGGGTTGACGGCGACGATCTGTGCGTTCGTGACGTCCGATTGTGCGGTGATCGTCTCGATGACCTTGCCGAAGGACGCGGTGCGGTCTGCCTCGGCGACGTCGGACGCGTCGGCGATGACGAGCAGCGGTCCGTTACGTCCCGGCCCGAATGCCTCTTCGGTGATGTCGTAGGCCTGACGGGCAGGCGTGGACGGGTCCGAGGTGGCGATCGACGGGAGAGCCAGCGACAGCCCGGTGGTCGGGCCCGCGATGACACCGAGCAGCACGATGCCTCCGACGAGGCCGAGGATCGGCTTCTTGACCAGGAACCGTGCCCACCGAAGACCGTTAGTGGGGGTTGCGTTCGGGTCCTCCGGGTCGGTGGTGTTGACGAACTTGAGCTTGCCCGCGAAGGCCTTGCCCTTGTAGACGCCCAGCATGGCGGGCAGGAACGTCAGGGCGATGAGTACCGCGATGAACACCGCGAAGCCTGCTGCCAGACCCATCTGCGACAGGAACGGGATGCCGACGACGCGCAGGGCGACGAGGGCGATGAGCACGGTCGCGCCGGCGAACACGACGGCCGATCCGGCGGTACCGACCGCTCGACCGACTGCTTCCTCGCGGTTGTCGGTGAGCGTGAGCTCGTGCCGGTAGCGCGCGAGGATGAACAGCGAGTAGTCGATCGCGACGGCAAGCCCGATCATGATCGCGAGAATTGGAGTGAACGAGGACAGGCTCGCGAACCCGGAGGCCGTCGTGATGGCCAGACTCGAAATTCCGATACCGACGATCGCGGTGATCAGCGGCAGGCTGGCAGCGGCGGCCGAGCCGAACATGATGAGAAGCACGATGGCGGCGACGGCAAGACCGACGATCTCCGAACTTCCACCGGGTGACGGGTTCTCCTGGGCGACGGTGCCACCGAGGATGACGGTCAGTCCTGCGTCACGCGCGGGTTGCGCCGCGGCATCGAGATCGCTGCGAATCGCGTCGGTGACGTCGGCCAGCTCGACGTTGATCGGAACCGTGACGGTGCCGACGTTGCCGTTGGGGCTCAACGGCGACGTGGCTGCCGCGTCGGCTGCCACCTTGTCGGCCGGCGTTCCTGCCTCGGCGGCTGCGTCGGTGTACTGCTGCACGATGGCCTTGTTCGCCTCGACCGGATCGGCAAGCGGCGGAGCGCCTTCCGCCGGCTTGGCCGCATCGACCTTCTCGATCTCGGCGATCGTGGCGTCGATGGCCGAGGTGTACTGCGGGGTATCGAGCGACTGACCGTCGGGTGCTTGGAAGACGTACTCGGCGTTGACGGCCTGAAGGGGATCCTCGGCTCCGCCGAATCGTTCCTTCTGCAGATCCAATGCGGCCTGAGCAGGCGTTCCGGGGATGCTGAACGAGTTGACGGTAGGCGCGGACAGCGTGGCTGCGCCCACTCCGGCCAGGATCAGAATGACGAGCCAGAGGCCGAGGACGACCCCCTTGCGGCGGTAGGCGAATCTGCCGATTCGGTACAGATAGGTGGCCACTGTCAGGCTCCTCGGTTGTTATCGGATACGTGCTGGCGAGATTTCGGCTCGGGGATTCCGGCGCGGAGTTGCTGAAATGCGTTCTCCACAAGCGCTTTCGGAGTGTTCTCTCCGCCGGGGTCGTTGATCCACAGGTTCAGTGCGGCGGTCACGGCACCGCCGACTGCCATTTGCAGCAGGTTGGGGTAGAGGTCGAAATCGATATCGGTTCCGGTGCGCTCAGCGATTGCCTCGCCGAGTTTGCGGGTGAGCGAGTGGTGCATTTCGAGCTTGCGTGCCATCAGCGCCGGGTTGGCCTCGATGAGTCGTGCTGCGGCGAATGTGTCGTCGAGGTCGCGGCCCGGGTCGGCGACGAGGTTGACGGCGATGTGCTGCAACGAATCCCAGATGGGTTCGGATTCGGGTCTGGCGCGAAGCAGCTCGAACCATTCCAGAGCCGAGGCCTCGATGTTGTGGAGTACCGCTTCTTCCTTGTTGGAGAAGTAGTTGTGGAACGTTCGGGTCGACACTCCGGCTTCGTGTGCGATGGCGTCGGCCGTCACGGCATCGAGTCCGTGTTCCTTTCCCAGACGGACTGCGGCAATGCCGAGGGCGTCGCGGGTGGCTGCCTTCTTCTGATCGCGAAGGCCGGTCGGGGTGGTCACCCTGTCCAACATACGGAAGTTGCACAGCTCGGCAAGTTTGCAGAGCTGTGCAATATTGACGACCGCGCCACATCGGCGGCCGACTGTGACTCAGGTCATCGACGGGACCATGCGGTCGGCTCGCTGATCAGCTCTCCGACAAAATCCGGGAGGTCGTCGTCGACGATGTCCGCCAGCGATACGGATTCGAGAACCGCACGCAGATTGACCCGGACGGCCAGCCACACCCGCGTCAACGGCTCGGCGGGACCGGCGTACTGCGCATCCTCGGGCCGTTGCCCGCGCACCGATGCGAGCGGCCCCTCGACGGCACGCATCACGTCCGCGACGGAAATGTTCGACGCCTCCCGCGCGAGCCAGTATCCGCCGTCGGGTCCCCTTCTACTTCGCACCAACTCGGCGCGACGCAGGTCGGAGAGCACCGACTCGAGAAATTTGTGCGGTATCCCTTGAGCGGCGGCAAGCGCCTCGGCCTTGGCGGGTGCTCGGCCGCCGACCGCGGCGAGCTCGACGAGAGTCCGCACCGCGTAGTCCGCTTTCGCCGTGATGTGCACGATTCAATTCCTATCATTTCGATAGGAAATTAGCGACCGGGTACGTACCGATGTTCGACGGCTCTGCGCCCGTCGGGCAACACCCAGTCCGCGGGCGCGGTACCGGTCCTGATCCAACCCGACTTTTCGTAGAACGCGATCGCCGCCAGCTCACGCACCTCCAGCACGTCGAGCAGATCTGTCAGGAACCGTCCGGCACCACCACGACCACCTCGTTGCGACGGAGTGGCCCCGAGGTCCAGGGCGGGTCGTAGAACCAGGTCATCGGCTCGTCTTGCATCTCGATGCCGTGTGCGCGCAGCGCTTCGGTCAACGCCGCTATCTGCGGTTCGATGTTGTCCCGGCCCCGCCCACCGCTGAACCGCAGCACGGCCACTGTCTCCGCCGGAACCGACGTCAACGTCACGCGGTCGTCGTCGGGCTCGGGCAGCGTGTCCATCGTCCACTTGGACGGCATGAAGAACCGGACTACCCAGCCCCCGCCGCCGGGCGTGCTCGACACGGGGGCCGTCATCGCAATCTTCTGCGGGCCTGCCGACGACTGACTGACGGGAGCGGTCATCGCGACCTTCTGCTTGCCTCCGTTTCCGCCGAAGATGTACCGGGCCAGGCGACGGAAGCCCTCCTGGCGTGCCTCTTCCTCATCTGCGTCGACGGTGGTCTGGGCTGCGATGCGTGGTTCGTAACGACGGATCTCCACCGCATCGGTCAGTCGCCGGCTCGTGTGCGGCGGCTCCTCGGTGCCGACCCGAATTCCGACGACACCCAACACGGACTCGCCCACCTGCCCGATCGTGGACGTGATCTTCTCCAACAAGTCCCCACTCCGCTCTCTCGGCAGCTCGGTGCCCACACTCCACAGTACGAGCCGCGCCCGTTCACCCGCAGACAGTCGCCCGACACCTGACCGCCACGCTGCGGCCCGCCGAATGCGCAAACAAGGGACAGCAAACAGCGTTACACTTCGCACAGCAGTGTCACGCACGGGAGGGCCGTACACATGAGGGACCAACTCGCATCGGCGTGGAACGCGCTACCCGAACCGCTGCGGGATCCGGTTGCCCTGGCCGTCCCCGCGTTCGCGCTACTGCTGACGATCGAGTGGATCGCGGCGAAGAAACTCGAAGACGGAACCCCCGGCGCGTATTCGGCCCGGGACGCACGGGCGAGCCTGAGCATGGGTTTGGTTTCGATCGCAACCACGACTGCGTGGAAAGCGCTGGCCCTGATCGGCTACACCGCCATCTACGTCTACATCGCGCCGTGGCATCTACCCGCCGACGCCTGGTACACGTGGGTCATCCTCATCCTGGGCGTCGATCTGCTGTTCTACGGCTACCACCGCATCGCACACCGAACCCGACTGATCTGGGCGACCCATCAGGCTCACCACTCGAGCGAGTACTTCAACTTCGCCGCGGCGCTGCGGCAGAAGTGGAACAACAGCGGCGAGATCATCATGTGGCTGCCCCTGCCGCTGCTGGGGATGCCGCCGTGGATGGTGTTCGTGGGCTTTTCGATCAATCTCGTCTACCAGTTCTGGGTACACACCGAACGGATCGACAAATTGCCGCGGCCGTTCGAGTTCGTCTTCAACACGCCCTCGCACCACCGCGTCCATCACGGTCGCGATCCGCAATACCTCGACAAGAACTACGGCGGCATCCTGATCGTCTGGGACCGCCTGTTCGGCAGCTACGCCGACGAAGTCCAGCGACCGAACTACGGACTGACCAAGCCCGTCGGCACGTTCAACATCTGGACGCTTCAAACACACGAATACCGCAACATCGCACGGGATGTCGCGGCATCGAGGTCATGGAAGGAACGCGTCGGATACGTCGTCGGACCGCCGGGATGGACACCGGCGGCCCCACGAGAACGGGCTACTGCCGACTCAGATTGATCAGGAAATCGACGGTTCCCGAACCCTCGACGGTCACGAAACCGAGCGACGGCGGCTCGATGCCGTAGTCCGACCACGTCGTCGGAATTGCACCCGACGCGATGAGCGTGTCACCGGACTGCAGCACCTCCATCTCGACCGACACCGGACGCGTCTGATCCTTGAGCGTCAATGTGCCTTCCGCCGTGACGGTTTGGGTGGTGCCGTCCTTGGGCAACGACGAGAGGTCGACGGGCTGGTCGATGGTGAACGTCGCCGTCGGATATGTCGCGGTGTCGAAGATGTTGCCGCGGAACTGACCGTCTCGACGGTCACTGTCGGTGGTGATCGAATTGGTCTGCACCACAACCTCACCGGCGGTCAACGAATTATCCGCCACGGTCACCGAGCCGCTGACCTCGGGCGTCGACCCGACGACGGTCACATCCGATCCGTTGAGCACCTCGTCGACGGTGTAGCCGGCCGCGGTCTTGTTCGACGCATCGCCTGCCGTCACCGTCCAGGTGCCGTTCAGATCGTCGGTGGTGGCGGCCTGCGCACCGGAGGTGTCGACGGTCGCTGCCGGAGCGTCGTCCTCCTGGAAGGACGCGTAGATCTTGGGGCCGAAATACAGCCCGAGGGCCACGAGCACTACGACAACGACGCCAACTGTCCACCATTTCTTGGTCATGACCGACGATGATAGTTGCAGCTTCAAGCCCATGGGGAGTGAGCGACCTGGCAACTCCCTGAGAATTTTGTCCGATTACCCCGTGCGCAGGTGTCGGTGGTGCCAGGCACAATGGAACCCATGGATCCGGTGGAGGCACTTCGTGAGATCGGCTTCTGGCTCGAGCGTTCGCGCTCGGACACCCATCGCGTCAAGGCCTACCGCCGAGCCGCGGATGTCGTCGAATCACTCTCTCCTGCAAAACGATCCGAGCACGAGAAGGCGGACAGCTGGTCGTCGTTGGCCGGAATCGGTGCGAAGACCTCGCTGATCATCCGGCAGGCGCTGACCCAGGACGTTCCTGACTACCTGGCCGAGCAACGCGACGCCGCAGAACCCATCGGCAACAACGCACTACGGGCCGCACTCAAAGGCGACCTGCACACCCATTCCAATTGGTCCGACGGCGGCAGCCCCATCGACGAGATGATGCGCACCGCCAAGAACCTCGGGCACGAGTACTGCGCGTTGACCGATCATTCACCGCGGCTCAAGGTCGCCAACGGACTCAGCGCCGAGCGTCTGCGAAAACAACTCGACATCATCGCCGAGCTCAACGAGCAACTCGCGCCGTTCCGCATCCTCACCGGAATCGAAGTGGACATCCTCGACGACGGTTCGCTGGATCAGGACGAGGGATTGCTCGCCGAACTCGACGTGGTGGTGGCCAGCGTGCACTCGAACCTGCGGGCCGATTCTGTGGCGATGACGAAGCGCATGGTCACCGCCATCGCGAATCCGCACGTCGACGTACTCGGTCATTGCACCGGCCGACTGGTCGAGGGCGGCCGGGGAAAGCGGCCCGAGTCGACGTTCGACGCCCCGGTGGTGTTCGAGGGATGCCGACAGTTCGGCACCGCGGTGGAGATCAACGCCAGGCCCGAACGCCAGGACCCGCCCGAGCGCCTGATCGACATCGCCCTCGAACGCGACTGCCTCTTCTCCATCGATACCGACGCACACGCACCGGGCCAGCTCGACTGGCAGGGCTACGGCTGTGTCCGCGCCGAAGCCCAAGGCGTTCCCGCCGATCGCGTCATCAACACCTGGTCGCTGCCCGAGCTGCTCGATTGGACGGCTCAGGGTACGTGAATCGTCGCCACTTCCTGTCCGGCCTGCTCGCTGTCACGCTGGTCGGCTGCAGTTCCACGGACACCACATCCTCACCGAGCACAGCAGAGACGTATTCGGCTGCACTGCAACCCGTTTCGGGACCGACCGGAGATCCGATCCGGCTGAAGTACGGGTACCAACCCGACAACATCGGAGACCTGTATCTGCCTGCCAACACTGCGACGTCACTGCCGGTGGTGGTGATGATTCACGGCGGTGGATGGCAGGAGAACCTCGATCTGTCGTACTTCCAGCAGATGTCCAAAGCCATCGCAGACCAGGGCATCGCCGTGTGGAACGTCGAGTATCGGCGCGGACCGAACAATTGGGCCAACACCCTCACCGACGTCGACGACGCCACCGAGGCACTGGCAACCGTCGTACAGAACGCCGCCGACGGGCGACTCGACCTCGATCGAGTGCACGTCGCCGGACATTCGGCCGGCGGACAGCTGGCCGCGTGGGTCGCTGCGCGTCATCTGATGCCGATCGACGCACCGGGAGCAGACCCCAGAATCCGGCCGCGCAGTGCCACCATCATGGCCGGGGTGTTCGACATGAAACGAGCGGCGAACATCGGCAACGACAAGTTCGTGCCCGCATTCCTCGGCGGCATGCCCAACGACGTTCCCGGTCGATACAAGATCGCCTCCCCCATCGAATACCTCCCGCTCGACGTCCCGTTGACCGCGCTGCACGGTGATGCGGACCAGACCGTGTCGGTGAACCAGAGCCGCGTGTACGTCGACGCCGCGACCCGCGCAGGGAGCACGGACCCCGAGCTGGTCGTGTTGCCCGGAGCCGGACACGGAGCGTTTTTGGACCCCAAGCACATCGCCTGGTCCACCGCATTGAGCACCATCACCGGGCGCGCGCAGACACTGCTCTGAGCCGCAGGTGGTACACAGTGGCGATGAAACGAAAGATCGCGACCGGATTGCTCGGGCTGATCGTGGCCACCTCTGTAGCCGGATGCGGCGACGACGCGTCGACCGAGAACGCGTCGACCACGTCCGTTCAGGCCACGTCAGCTCCGGCCATGTCGGCCACGACGACGCAGGCGACCACCGCAGCTGCCACCCCGACGGTCGATGCACCCGCTGACAGTCCGGCTCCCGAGGCACCGCCCGCCGCTGATCCAGCCGACCCCGCAGTGACCGGAGGAACCGGAGGCGTCACCGGCGACGATCTCTACCGTCAGACCTGCACCCAGTTTCTCCCGTCCATCGATGCACTGGAGCAAACCGGAATCTCCGATCGCGCAAAATCCGTCGAGGGTCTGCGCAGCGAAATGACCACCGCGCCGAGTTGGTCCACGGTGCCCGAGGCCGATCAAGGCGAAATTCTGCGGGGACTCGACGCCGCGGGCGCGGGGCAATGCTGAGCGTCTGAGTCGGTCGCCGCCCCTCTACCGCCGCAAACGCGCGCGCGTTTGCCAGGTGCGCGCGAAGTAGACCCCGAATCGGTGGCGAATCTGAACGCATCTGACGAATGCGCGCGCGTTTGCCGCGTAACACCCGCCCGGTGATCCCGCCCGGCCCTGGGGGTTCGATGCCCGGGCCCTGTTGATCCCGCAAACGCGCGCGCGTTTGCCAGGTGCGCGCGAAGTAGACCCAGAATCGGTGACGAATCTGAACGCATCTGACGAATGCGCGCGCGTTTGCCGAGCAACACCCAGCCACCCCACCCCGCGCACAAAAAACTCCCCACCCGACGGATCGGGTGGGGAGTCTTGGCGGTGGCGGAGGGATTTGAACCCTCGGAGGGGGTGAACCCTCACACGCTTTCGAGGCGTGCTCCTTAGGCCGCTCGGACACGCCACCGCAGAAGACTGTACCGGAATGAGCGCCTGAGGCTAAATCGCCTGCTCAGAGCGCAAAATTACTTGCCGGTGAGCTTGTCCTTGATGTTCGAGGCCGCGTCCTTGACCTTCTCGGCACCGTCTTTGAATGCGGCGGAGGTCTGATCGCCCTTGCCCTCTGCTTCGAGGTCCCTGTCTCCGGTTGCCGAACCTGCGGCTTCTTTTGCCTTGCCGCCGAGGTCTTCGGTCTTGTTCGAGATCTTGTCGTCGAGTCCCATGAGTGTCTCCTTCGCAAGTTCGGAGCGCAGCGTTGCGCCCTGCCCTCCACCCTCCCCAATGTTGGACATTCCGGCCACCCCGTGACGAGATCGTTATCTCTGGCGGGCGAAGAACTGGGTCAGCACTTCGGCGCATTCGGCTTCCAACACTCCCCCGCGCACCTGTGGGCGGTGGGTGAGTCGACGGTCTCGGACGACGTCCCACAGCGAGCCAACGGCCCCGGTTTTCGGTTCCCAGGCTCCGAACACCACGGTGCCGACGCGGGCCGCAACGAGGGCACCGGCGCACATCGTGCAGGGTTCCAAAGTGACTGCAAGAGTGCAGTTTTCGAGCCGCCAGCCGTCTCCGTGGACGGCGGCTGCTCGACGCAATGCGAGCACTTCGGCGTGCGCAGTGGGGTCGCCCGACGCCTCCCGCGCATTGCAGGCTCGCGCGATCTCACGTCCCGACGCGTCGTACACGACGGCTCCGACGGGGACGTCGGCGTCCGATGCCTCGGCTGCGGCCGACAGCGCTGCGCGGATCATGTCCGCGTCGGGCAGCGGCATCGGTTACCGCCGCAGCTTGTTCACCGCTGCGGCGAATTCGTCCTCGAAGCCCAGGCGCTCGGCGATGGATTGCAGTTGTTCGTCCGGGTAGTCGTCGGTCTCGGCGACGATGATGCCCAGGACTGCCTCGGGCAGGCCCAGGTCGGCGAGGAGAGCGAGGTCGCCTTCCTCGTAGGGTTCGATGTCGTCGAGTTCGTCGGGGTCGACGTCGGGGATCTCGATGTTGAGTGCGTCGAGGACGTCGGCGGCGATTTCGTAGTCGACGGCGGCGACCGCGTCGGACAGCAGTAGGCGGGTGCCGTTGGGTGCGGGACGCAGGATGACGAAGAATTCCTCGTCCACGTCGAGCAGTCCGAACACCGCTCCCGAGCTGCGTAGTTCACGCAATTCGGTCTCTGCTGCCGACAGGCTGGTCAGTGCGTCGTCGGACAGTGGCGTCACGGTCCACTTGCCGTCCTCTCGGACAACTGCAACGCCGAATCCTTCGAGGTCGTCGTACTCCGATGCGGAGGCACGGTTGTTGTTCGCGCGCTGTGCGGCCATGTGCGCAACGGTAGTCCGGTAGGTGCCGGTATTCGAAGTCCACCTCCCTTGGAAGTCACCCACCTGTGCCAATCTGATCGGGTGACTTCTTCTTCGGTGTGCGTTCTCGGTCTGGGACTGATCGGTGGGTCGATTCTGCGGGCGGCGCACGACGCCGGTCGCCGGGTGTGGGGCTGGAACCGATCGGCCGACGCGATCGCCGGGGCTGCGGACGATGGCTATGACGTCGGCACCGATCTGGCAACCGCCCTGACCAGGGCTGCAGATGAGGATGCGCTGATCGTCATCGCCGTTCCGATGCCTGCCGTCGACTCCGCTCTGCAGGCCATCGCCGAGCACGCACCCACCGCCCCGATCACCGACGTGGTGAGCGTCAAGGCCGAGGTTGCCGCGGCCGTCGCTGCTCGCGGACTACAGGCCCGCTATGTCGGCGGCCATCCGATGGCGGGTACCAACCACTCGGGCTGGTCGGCGACGGACCCGGCACTGTTCGCCGACGCGGTCTGGGTGGTGTCCACGGATTCCGGTGTCGACGCCGACGTGTGGGTGCGGGTGGCCCAGCTGGCCCTGGCCTGCGGTTCGGTGGTCGTTCCGGCCGGCAGCGTCGAGCACGACAGCGCCGTCGCCCGCATCTCGCACCTACCGCATCTGCTGGCCGAGGCGTTGGCGATCGTGGGGGCCGCGGGTGGGCCGTTGGCGCTCGGGCTCGCCGCGGGGTCGTTTCGCGACGGCACCCGGGTGGCGTCCTCGGCGCCGACTCTCGTCCGTGCGATGACCGAGGGCAACGCGACCGCGCTACGAACCGCGCTCGACGAGGCGCTGCATGCGCTCACCACAGCGCGCGAAAAATTGAACGAGAACTCGACCGAAACGCTGGTCGACGCCGGACACGCAGCGCGACTGCAGTACGAGCAGCATCAGCGATTCGACATCACCGACGTAACCCCGGGCGAGCCGGGGTGGCGAGAGAACCTGCAGGACGCGGGGCGACGCGGTGGCGTCGTGCGTCAGATCCGCTCGGCGAGTCCCGGGTAGTCGATGACAAAACCGTCGGCGTCGACCGTCACCGACGATGTCGAGACCGGCGAGATGACGTGGATGCCGTGCGCGCCGCTGCTGTAGGTCAGGGTCGCTTCCTGGATGCTCAGGTCGAGAAGGTTGACGTACACCGTCGGCACCTCGAGGTCCTGGACCTGGGTGTGCAGACCGAATCGTCGGATCGGCAGGGTGTTGAAGAACGGGCTGAGCACCATGTCGACGTCGAGGGCACCGCTGTAGGTCGAGCGCTGGTGGTTGGCGGAGTTCTCCACCATCCAGTAGCCCTCATCGTCGCGGCTGACCGAGGCCTGCCGGTCACCCGACGCGAGCGAGGTGCGTACCGAGAGCCTCTTGGTGACGCCGTATTCGTCGGTCACCAGGTCGTACGACGCACTGAAGGCGGGATGATCACTGCAGGCGGCACCGATGATGCGTCCGGCAGCTTTGATGCGGTTGCCGGAAAGCTGGACGCGCACGGACTCCATGCGGGGAACGTCGTGCGCTCGCCACGTCAGGATCGAGGGCCAGGATTTCGCGTCGGTGGTGGCGGTTGCGGGAACGGAGACGTGCTCTGCACCCGATGCTTGAGTGATCACGGGTCCTACGGTATGCGACAGGGCCCCCTGTAGAACAAGCGGACGCGACTTTTCTTTGCACCGACCCAGCCGTTCATGCTGCGCTCGGCCTCGGCCGACCCCGTCGACGTCGACTTCTGGCCCGACACCGTGTGCGACGCCTTACAGCGGCCGGGCCCTGTCGATTTCGCTCACGATTACTAAGGTGATGGCCGTGACGACAGGGAACCCAGGCGGCGGCCAGTTCGATTTCGCGCATTCCGAGCAGGCCGCGAAGAGCCGACAGGACAAGGCGACTGCTCTGGCGCGCTACGTCTGGGAGCGCGGCATCAGCGGCGCGGAACTGCTCGATCTCACCGACGCCACCCGTCGAAAACTGGCCCGCGCAGCCGACCTGCATCCACCGAGCACGATGGAAACGTGGACCATCGTGGCCGAGTTGCTCGACCGCAAATCCGCGTGGGCGGCCGAGCACCCCGGTCACGACGGGGCGACGCCCCAGCACGCCGACGAGAAGATCATGTGGGTCAAACCGCCGATCACCCCCTGGACCTAGACGAGCGAGTCCTCCCACGCCTCGTGCAGGTGTGCGAAGCGGCCCTCTCCCGCAATGAGGTCCGCCGGGGTTCCGTCCTCGACGATGTTGCCGTCCGCCATGACGAGGACGCGGTCCGCGATGGCCACCGTCGACAAGCGGTGCGCGATGATCAACGCCGTCCGGCCCTGCAGAATCGTTTCGAGTGCGCGCTGCACCAACCGCTCGCTCGGGATGTCGAGACTCGACGTTGCCTCGTCGAGCACGATTACCGACGGCGCAGCGAGGAACACCCTCGCGAACGCCACCAATTGCCTTTGGCCCGAGGACAATCGGCCTCCGCGCTTACGCACGTCGGTATCGATCCCTTCGGGGAGCGAGGCGATGAACTCGGTCAGTCCGACGGCCTCGGCGGCAGCGCGGACCTCGGCGTCCGTCGCGTCGGGACGTCCGAGGCGGATGTTGTCGGCCACCGAGCCGGAGAACAGGAACGATTCCTGTGTCACCATGACGACGTTGCGGCGCAGGTCCTCGTCGGAGATGTCGCGCATGTCGATGCCGTCGAGTCGCACGGATCCGGCGGTCGGATCGTAGAAGCGCGCCAACAGCTTTGCCAACGTCGACTTTCCGGCTCCGGTCGCACCGACCATGGCAACCACCTGACCCGCCGGCACGTGCAGCGAGAACTCGGGCAGCACGACGCGCTCGGTGCCGTAGGAAAAGTGCACGTCGTCGAACGTGATGTCTCCCTTCACCGTTCCGATCGACACCGGGTTCTTCGGGGCAACCACCGACGGCTCTTCCTCGAGTACGCCGGAGATCTTCTCCAGTGCAGCGGCGGCCGACTGGTAGGCGTTGAACACCATCGCCAGCTCGTCGAGTGGGCCGTAGAACCGGCGAAGGTACAGCACGTACGCGGCGAGCACGCCGACGTCCATGTGCCCGTTGATCACTCGCCAGCTACCGAACACCAGGATGATCGCCAGAGTGACGTTGCCGATCCACCGAACGATTCCGGTGTAGCTCGCCATGCCGCGCAGGGCCGCGGTGGTGGCATCTCGGTACTCCGAGTCCTCGGTCTCGAGGATCGCGTCGTTGCGACCTTCACGCCGAAAGACCTGTACGGCACGGATTCCGCCCATCGACTCCACGAAATGAACCACCACACGTGCGATCGCCACCCGTGTTCGACGGTATCCCTGGCGTTGGCGTCGTTGTGACCACCGGGTGACGAGCACCAGCGGTACGAAGCCGGCGAGCACGATCATCGCCATCGGAACATCGAGATACACGAGGATGACGGCGATCGAGACCATCGACAGGATGGCCGTCAACGCGTCGTTGAGCGCACTTTCGAGCAGTGTCTGCAACGACTCCACGTCACTGGTCAACCGCGAGATCAACCGTCCCGACGTGTATTTCTCGTGGAACGACAGACTGAGTTTCTGCGCGTGGTCGAACACGCGTCCACGCAGGTCGTAAAGAATGTTCTGACTGAGTCGGCCCGAGACGGTGAGAAACGCGTAGGTGGTGAACATTCCGAGCAGGCCGAAGCCGGTGTATCCGCCCACGGCCCACAGCAGCGGACCCCAATCACCTTGTCCGGCAGCACCGACGCCGTTGTCGAGGGCGTAGGCGACGAACAGCGGGCCGGCCACATAGGTGATGTTGTCGATCAGAATGATGACGAAAGACAGCAGGGCCTGCTTCTTGTACGGGCGCACCAGCGAGGCGAGCAACCGCCGAGAACGTCCGGCCAACACCAGGTTTCCGGTGGCGTCCACCTCCGAGTCCTCGCCGCCCACTCCCCGCCAGTCCGCGGTTGCGGTCTGCTCAGCCATGGATCGACCCCATGACGTCGCGGTACCGCGGCGACGACGCCAGCAGTCCCTCGTGCGTTCCCTGCTCCACAATTCTTCCGTTCTCCAGATACAGCACCCGGTCGGCCAACGCCGCCGTCGACGGCCGGTGTGCCACCAGCAACGTCGTCGAATGGGCCAGCACGCGCCGCAATTCCTTCTGCACCTTCGCTTCGGTGTCCACGTCGAGTGCCGAGAGCGGGTCGTCGAGCACCAGCACCCGGGGCTTGCCCAGCACTGCACGGGCCAGTGCGAGTCGCTGCCGCTGCCCGCCCGACAAACTCATGCCCTGCTCACCGATGCGCGTGGCCAGGCCCCACGGCAGCCGGTCGACGAATTCCGTTGCGTGAGCAATCCCCAACGCCTCGGTGATCTCGGCATCGGACGCGCCAGGAGAGCCGAGCGCGATGTTCTCCCGCGCACTGGCCGAGAACAGCACCGGGTCCTCGAACGCTACCGACACGATCGAGCGCAGATCGGCCAGCCGCATCGACGCCACGTCGATACCGTCGATCGAAATGGTGCCCTCGGTAGCGTCGAACAAACGAGGAACGAGGTTCGTCAGTGCCGTCTTTCCGCTGCCGGTGTTGCCGACGAGCGCAACGGTCTCCCCCGGCTCGACGACGAAACTGACATCGGTGAGCAGCGGCGAGGACGCGTCCGGAAAGGTGAATCCGACGCGGTCGAACTGCACTCGGCCACGGATCGTGTCGGGCAATTCGACGGGGTTGTCCGGATCCGTCACGGTCTCCGGGGTGTCGATGATCTCCCAGTAACGATCCGCCGCAGTCCGCGCATTGTTCAACTCCGCCAGCAGGTATCCGAAGGATTCGATCGGCCACAGCAGGAACGTGACGATGGCGATGGCAGCGACGAGCGTGCCGACCGTCATCGTGCCCTGCACGATCGAGTAGGTTCCCACGGCCAGAATCGCGCCGATGGTGATCGGCTGCAGTCCGACGATCACCGCCCAGATGATCGCGAGATAGCGCACCTTCTTCAGCTCGGTGCCGCGAAGAGTGTAGGCCTGACGCAGAAACTGCTTGCCCAGGTGCGCACTTCGCCCGAACGCCTTCAGAACACGGATGCCCTGAATGGACTCCTCGACCGTTGTCGTCACATCACCTGCTTGGTCCTGAGCATCACGCGCGACGACGCGGTACAGCGTCTCGAACCTGGTGCAGGCGATCACCAGCGGAACCGATGTCACCAGCATGATCAGACCCAATTGCCATGCCTGAACGAGCAATACACCGATACCCACGACGAGCGTGACGGCGTTGATGATGATGAACGGGCCGATGAACGCCATGAACCGGCGCAGCGACCCGAGATCGGCGATGGCACGGGAGAGCAGCTGACCCGATTCCCAGCTCTCGTGCGCCGCGACCGACAGCCGTTGCAGCTTGTCGAATACCGTTGCCCGAGCGCTGATCTCGAACTGGCTCGACGGGCGTGACACCAGGTATCGACGCACCCAGATGCCGGCCGCGTCGATGGTGCCGAGCAGCAGGATCAGCGCCGCGGGCCACCACACCGCGGAAAAGTTGCGGTCGGCGATGGGCCCGTCGATGACGCGTTGCATCACCAGCGGAATGACGAGGCCGGTGAGGGTCGCGATGAGCGAGACCACGATGGAGCCGATGTAGAACCACTTGTACGGGGCCAGGAACGGCGCGAAACGCTGCAGCGACGTGGGTGTCCGCGAAGCATTCGGGTTCGACTCAACGACGGTTGGGGCTTCGGGGTCGAGCACACCCGTGGACACGTGTTGTTCTCCTTATTGCGGTGCCCGAATGATTTCATTGCTCAGGCTCAGTTTCCAACCGATTTTCGGCGGCCTGCATTCCAGTGTGGAACCTCGAGCACGGTCGAGGTCAAGTTCGACCGACGCTCAGCACACCGAGTCTCGAGTAACGTGAACCCGTCGGGCGAGAGAAGGGCACACGTGAGCACACGGTCGATGGTCGGGTTGTTCGCCGGTATCGGCGGGCTCGAGCTGGGGTTGGCCGAGGCAGGGTGGACGACGCAGCTGTTGTGCGAGATCGATCCGGGTGCCGGCGCGGTGCTGTCGGCGCGCATGCCGAACGTTCCGCTGCACACCGACGTCACCACGCTGCGCAGCCTGCCCACCGGCACCGAGCTCGTTGCTGCCGGCTTCCCCTGCCAGGACCTCTCCCAGGCCGGACGGACCGCAGGCATCACCGGGGCTCGCTCCGGGCTGGTCGACGAGGTGTTCCGGCTGGTCTCACGTCGCCGCGGCCCGCGGTGGCTGTTGATGGAGAACGTGCCGTTCATGCTGCAACTCGGACGTGGCGCAGCGATGCGACACATCACCGACGCGCTAGAGGACCTCGGCTACATGTGGGCCTACCGCGTCGTCGACGCCCGTGCGTTCGGGTTGCCGCAGCGTCGACAGCGCGTGGTGATGCTGGCCTCGCGCACCGACGATCCGCGTGAGGTGCTGTTCTCGCAGGATGCCGGGCCGTTGCCCGACGGCGATCCGAGTACTGCGCCCTGCGGCTTCTACTGGACCGAGGGCACCCGCGGACTGGGCTGGGCCGTCAACGCCGTCCCCACCCTCAAGGGCGGTTCCTCCCTCGGCATCGCCAGTCCGCCGGCCGTGCGGTTGCCGTCCGGGGAGATCGTCACGCCCGGCATCATCGGGGCCGAGCGGCTGCAGGGGTTCGATCCGGACTGGACGCTGCCTGCGGTCGAGCGCGCCGGAGTGCGTACCGGGCATCGTTGGAAGCTCGTCGGCAATGCCGTCAGTGTGCGGATGGCGTCGTGGGTCGCCGCCGCACTCGACGACCCGAAGCCCTACGACGTCGCAGGCGACACCGCGTTGCTGCCCGGTCAGGCCTGGCCGACGGCCGCGTGGGGCCGAGACCGCGCGAGCTTCAAGGTGACCGTCTCGACCATGCCGGTGCACGAACCGCCCGAGGACCTGATCGACTTCCTGGACGACTCCACCCTGCTGTCGGCGCGAGCCACGGCCGGGTTCCTCAAGCGCGCGCGAGCCGGCAACCTCCGCTTCGCCGACGGCTTTCTCGACGACCTCGACGCCCACCTCGAGCGCATGGGTGGGTACACGCAACGGGTGTCGGTTTGAGCGCGACACGTCCCGTCACCGACGCGAAAACCAGTGCACGGCTCAGTAAGCAGCGCCGCCGCGACACCAAACCGGAAGTGGCGCTGCGTCGTGAGTTGCACCGACGAGGACTGCGCTATTTCGTCGACCGCGCTCCGCTGAAGGGCATGCGGCGTCGAGCAGATCTGGTGTTTCCCCGTCGCAAAGTGGCGGTCTACGTCGACGGTTGCTTCTGGCACAGTTGCCCCGTCCACGCGACGAAACCCCGCAACAACGCCCAGTGGTGGGCCGACAAGCTGGCTGCCAACGTGGCCCGCGACCGCGACACCGACACCCGCCTGATCGAGGAAGGCTGGCGCGTCGTGCGGATCTGGGAACACGAGGACCCGGTCGTCGCCGCCCAACGCGTCGTCGATGATCTTGCTGCAGATCCGATAGTGACCGACTGAAACCCACAGCACTCCCCGCGCGTCCAACCTGATGATCGGTCGATTCGAGTCGAGGGATGAGGACAGTGCGTAAAAGTTGGGTGCTTGCGGCGATGGCAGCGGCGATGTCGTTATCGACCAGTGGATGCGCGGTGGTGTTGCTCGGCAGCGCGTTCCCCGCCGGCAGTGCGTCGCCGGCGGAACAGAACCGGTACGGATTCGAGATGTCGGAGGCAGACCGCTATCTGGCCGACTCGGCGGCCTTCGTCCGCAGCCTCGATCCCTGCGGCTTCCTCACCGAGGACGACCTCACAGCTCTCGGCACCGTGGTGCAGCTCAGGCCGGACGGCGAACTGAGTAGCTGCTCGGCAGAAGTCAACCCTGGGCGATCGGACGTCACGGACTCCGTGTCGATCAAGCTGAACGGATACCAGCCGACGCCGGCCGACCCGAACTTCGAGCAAGTCACGATCGGCGGCGAGCAGGTGTACCTCGATGACGCCTCCCGAGGGACGTGTCGCGTCAGCTTCCCGCTTCGCGACGAGTTCGACGGCACCACCTCCGGGCCCATGGACGATGTTCTCACCCAATCGGGTCGTAGTTTCGCCACGATCGACGTCTATCTTGCTGACGGAGACGCCTGCAGTGCAGCGAAATCCGTCACCGAGACCGCACTCGGCCTCGTGAGCGATCCACCACTACGTGCCGATTCCAGGTACAACCTGCCGTTGGCCGCGAAGGATCCGTGCAGCGTGCTGGAGCATCTGCCCGAGACCTGGACGGTCGACCGGTGGAACCCTGCCGCGGATCCGTACGGCTGCCACTTCGAGGCGTCGTCGGCGACGTTCGAGGACAACCTGGTACTGCTCGACGTCGCGCTCACCTACGACGACAGCGACTTGCGTTCGACAGATCGCGAGAAGATCCGGCAGGGCGGTTACACCGTGGAGACTCGCGACTCGGATTCGGTGTGTTCGGCCGACATCGTGTTGGGCAACCCCGTTCTCGGCCTGCCCGGTAACGAGGACTCGGCCGCGCGTTACGCCCGCACGGTTCCCGAGCTGTCCGTCATGGCGGACGACTGCGACTCCGCCGTCGCGCTGGCGGTGGCAGCTGCCGACGAGCTCACTGGTTAGCCTTGGTCGGTGCGCTCGAAAACCGAAGGTGTGGATATCCGCCGAGTAATCGCGGTGGTGTTTCTGATCCTCGCCGGGTTGCTGTACTCCGCGTGGGTGGCCGAATTCTTCCTCGACACCGGGCTCGACCCGGCCCGGTCGTTCCTCAGCGAACTCGATGCCCGCGATCAGCCGTACCGCGAATTCTTCTCCACCGCAGACGTGGTCACGGGTTCGCTGATGATTCTCGCCGCCGTGCTCGGTTTCCTCGTCAGCCCTCGCCGACGGCTCGTCGTCACCGGCTGGGTGGCGTCGGGCATCTTCGGTATCGCCACCATCGCCGACGCGAAACTGCCACTCGAGTGTGTGGCCGCCGACGATCCGAGCTGCCCGATCGAGCCCAGCGGGTTGTTCCCACAGCTTCATCATCTTCATGCTCTGACGAGCACCATCGCGGTGTTCGCGATCTTCACGGTCATGATCGCGTTCACGCTCGCCGCATTCCGCTATCGGGCCTATCCCCTGCTTCGGACGCTCGGTGTCGCGGTGCTGGCCATCACGGCCCTGGCCACGGCGTGGCTGTTGATCGCCGACAACCTTCCCGGCGATCACGGCCTCGGCATCGCCCAGCGGGTGCAGGTGGGCGGGATGTCGGCGTATCTGGTGGTGCTGGGGTGTGCGCTTAGACTCGGCGCATGTCTTTCACCGCGACCGAACTGAACGGTTCCAAGGCAGAGCAGTACCAGCAGCTCGCCGAGCAGGCACGCGGCCTGGTGTTCGAGGAATCGAACCTCATCGCCAACGCCGCCAATCTCTCCGCGTTGGTCTATCACGCTCTGCCCGAGGTCAATTGGGTCGGCTTCTACCTGTTCGACGGCACCGAACTGGTGGTCGGCCCGTTCCAGGGCCAGCCTGCCTGCGTTCGCATCGCGCTGAGCAAAGGGGTCTGCGGCGCTGCCGCGACCACCCGCGAGACACAACGAGTGGCCGACGTTCATGCCTTCCCCGGCCACATCGCGTGCGATGCCAACACTCGCTCCGAGGTCGTCGTTCCGCTGTACCAGGGCGAGAAACTGATCGGTGTGTTCGATCTGGACAGCCCGATACCCGATCGCTTCGACGCCGACGATCAGGCCGGCCTCGAAGCGATCGCGGCGGTGTTCCTCGGTTCGATCAGCTAGACGCTGCCGCTTCGAAGAACCAGGCCATGACCAACGCGCCGGGGTCGACGACGCCTCGCGCGGCCTCACCGACATAGCTGGCGCGGCCCCGGTTGGCGGTGATGTCCTTGGTCGATTCGGCTCCGGACTTCGCGGCGTCGGCGGCATCCTGCAGGGTGCCGCCGTCTTTCTCGAGCGCGTCGACAGCCGGGGCAATGGCGTCGATCATCGTCTTGTCGCCCACGCGGGCGCCACCGAGTTCGGTGATGCTGTCCAGTCCGGCCCGCGCGGCCGCTGCGACAGCCGCGGCAGATGGCTCGGTGTCGAGCATCGTCGGTAGAACTGCCGGAACCAAATGCCGAACAGTGCGCCGGACGTACCGCCCGCATGGCCGAGGTAGGCCTCGCTCACGGCTTCGAATACCGTTGCTGCCGAATAGGTTTCCTTGATCGCGTAGAGGTCGAGTTGTTCGAGTGCGGCCACCATGTTGGTACCGAAGTCGCCGTCGCCCGCCTTGCGATCCAATTCGGTCAGAGCGGGCTCCTCGTCGAGTACCCGCTGGGCCCACGACCCGATCCACTCCGAGACGAATGCCGACTTCTCTCCGGTGTCGGACGGCGAGAACGTCGGCCCGAATGCGCCGCGCTCGCCCACCGGTTTCGCACCTTGGCTCTGCGCGTTGGGCCAACCGGGCGCATCGGTGGGGGCGTCCCAGAGTTCGAGCATCTCGTCGTCGGCGCGCACCAGAGTGATGGACGCTCCGCCCATGTTGAGCGCGGTGACAAAACTTCCGACGAGTGAGCGGGTTATCTCGATGCCCTTACCCGCGAGGTACTCCGAGAGTTCCCCGAACAGCAGATGCAGTTCGAGCGGGTGCGTTGCGCCGAGCCCGTTGACGATGGCGATCACCGATTCGCCCGAGTTCAATCCGAGCGAGCTCACGATGGGCTCGGTCAGCTTCTCGACGACCTCCTGAGCAGGCAGCCGGGACACCCGGTCGGTGCCGCGCTCGCCGTGGATACCGATGCCGAGTTCGATTTCCTCCTTGGGCAGTTCGAACGACGGCCCGTCGGCACCCGGTAGCGTCGGCGGGTTCAATGCGACCGCCATACTGCGTGCGTTCTCCGCTGTTCGACGCCCCAGCGCGACCACCGCCTGCAGGCTGTCGCCGCGTTCTGCCGCTGCGCCGCACACCTTTTCGACGACGATGGTCGCGGCAGTGCCACGGCGACCCGGGCCGTCCTCGCTCTCGCTGGCCACGTCGTCGTCGACGAGAACGACATCGGCTGCAATACCGTCTTCCTGCAACAACTCTCGGGCGATCTTGAAGTTCATCACGTCGCCGGTGTAGTTCTTCACGATGTGCACCACTCCGCCGCCGGAGTCCACGGCCTTGGATGCCTCGTGTACTTGGAGGGCGTTCGGTGACGTGAACACCAGGCCGGGGCACGCGCCGGTGAGCATGCCGCGACCGATGAATCCGGCATGCATCGGCTCGTGGCCCGATCCGCCACCGGACAGCAGCGCGACTTGACCGTCGGAGATGCGGTAGCGACGGGTGAGGAATCCGGGATCGGCGTGCCAGGTGACGTCGTCGGTGGCGGCCACGAAGCCGCGGAGGGCGTCGGCGACGAATGTTCGAGGAGAATTGGAGAACATTCCTTCACACTAAGCCTCCATTGTCGGCTTCGGTGAGCTGCCGGGCCGCCGCGCGTCTACAGTCGCGAAGATGACCACCGAGACCTGGGCTTTCGACGCATCGGACGGCGGGCAGTTGGCTGTTAGGACGGATGTCACCGGGAGGGCATCCAAGATGGGGCATCGACTCACGATTGCGGTGACCTCCTGGACCGCGACGGTCGAGTGGTCCGGGGACGCGCCCACCGCGGTGTCACTGACCGCCGAGGTCGGCTCACTCGAGGTGATCCACGGCGAGGGCGGACTGACACCGCTGATCGGGCCGGAGAAGATCGTCGCAAAAGCCAACGCACTCAAGACCTTCGACGCCAACCGGTACCCGACAATTCGATTTCGTTCGGAGGAGATCACTGCCGTTGCCTCCGGATTTCGCTTGGCGGGTACCGCCGAGATACACGGTGTCTCGAAGGAGATCACCGTGGACGTGGACGTCACCGACTCCGGCGACAGATGGCAGATCGGTTCCGAAACTACCGTGCGTCAAACGGATTACAAGATCACGCCGTATTCGCAGATGTTCGGAGCCATGAAGGTGGCAGACGAGGTGACCGTGACGTTCGACGCCGAGTACCGCAAGCCCTGAGCCTTCCCAATTCACCTGCAATGGTGGACACTACGGCGGTGAACCGAAATCGATGGACGATCGGATCGTGCGCATCGGCCCTGGTGTTGGCCGTGGCCCTGACCGCAGGCTGCAGCAGTCCAGCGGCCACGTCCCCGGACGGACCTCCCGGAGTGAACGTCAACGGAGTGGGCGAAGTGCAAGGTGCACCGGACACGTTGACGACTCAGATCGGCGTTCAAGCCACAGCCGAGGACGTCACTGCCGCCATCGAACAGGCCAATGCTGCGGTTACCGAGGTGACCGACGCAGTGATTGCTGTCGGCGTCGCACGCGAGGATATTCAGACGCAGCAGGTGTCGATCGATCCGCAGTACTCCGGAGCACTGCCGGGCGGCACCTCGGCCATCTCCGGATATCAGGCCACCAACACGTTGCAGGTCACGGTGCGCGACCTGTCGAAGGCGTCTGCAGTCCTGGGCGACGCCACCTCCGCCGGTGGCAACGCGACCCGAATCTCCGGGGTCTCGTTCAAGATCGACGACGATTCCGAGCTGATCACCGATGCCCGATCCAGGGCGTTCGCCGACGCCCGCGATCGCGCCGAGCAGTATGCGTCGCTCGCAGGCGGCGAACTCGGTGACGTTCTGTCGATCACCGAGTCGATCACCGGTCAGGAGCAGCCGACGAGCTTTCGCGACTCCGCTTCGTTCGACACGGCAGTGCCCATCGAACCGGGACAGCAAACCGTCAGCGTGTCCGTGTCGGTGAAGTGGGCGCTGAACTAGCGCAGCGAGTTACTGCCGCTGCAACTATTGCTCCACTGAAGAGATTGCATACCGGGGATTCGCCGACTCGAGCCCTGGAGTGGAGCACAAGTTGCAGGACCCCCACGCACGGGCTCAGCCGGCCGGCGGGGGCGGCAGCCGGTAGTTCACCGGGGTCGTCGAGAAATCCACCGGATTTCGGACGCCCTCGGCCACTGCCCCGGGAACCTCGATGCGTGGTTCGAGACCCAACGACTGCGCGAACGCGAATGCCTCCTCGATGGAATTGACCGGCCCGGCGGGAACGTGCCGCGCCATCAGTTCTCGATACCATTCGTCCGCAGTACGCGTCTGCAACGCCGTGTTGAGCAGGTCGACCAACTGATCTCGATGTTCGACGCGAGCAGAATTGGACGAGAAGCGTTGATCCGCAACCAGATCCGGGGTACCCAGCACGTCGACCAACGCCTGGAACTGCCGATCGTTGCCCACGGCCAACGCGAGCGGTCGATCGGCGGTCTCGAACACCTCGTACGGCACCAACGACGGATGCTTGTTGCCCATCGGAACCGGCACGGTGCCCGCCCCGAGATATGCCGCCGACTGATTGCTGAGTGCGGACAGTACCGACGCCATCAGCGAGGTGTGTACCTGCTGACCCGCACCGGTGTTCGATCGATGATGCAGTGCGGCAAGGATTCCGCTCAGCGCATGCAGACCGGTGACGATATCGACCATCGCCACGCCCACTTTCGTCGGTGTGGATGCGTCGGGTCCGGTGACGCTCATCAGCCCGCCGACGGCTTGGACCACCAGATCGTATCCAGGAAGAGCAGCACCGCCGCCGGTACCGAAGCCGGTGATCGAGCAGTAGATCAGGCCAGGGTTCGTCTGCGCGACAGCCTGATAGCCGAGACCGAGCCGGTCCATCGTTCCGGCGCGGAAGTTCTCGATCACGATGTCTGCGCCCGCGACGATCTCACGGGCCTCGGCCACACCGCTCTCGGACTGCAGGTCGATGAACCGAGACGTCTTGTTCCGATTGACCGAGTTGAAATACGTTGCCGTACCGGCAGAATCGTACGGCGGACCCCACAATCGGGTGTCGTCGCCGCTGCCGGGCCGCTCGATCTTGATCACGTCCGCGCCCATGTCGCCGAGCATCATCGTCGCGTACGGTCCGGCGAGTACACGAGAGAAGTCCGCGACCACGAGGCCTGCGAGCGGACCGGTGGCGTCTGTCATCGGTCCACTGTATTGCGCGGCCGGCTGCAGTTCAGTTCAGGTCCGGAACGAACGCTGCCAGGACGGCAACCATCGTGTCCACGATCTGCTCGATGGGTGGACGAGGCGGAGCAGTGCGGGACCAGTCGGAGACGATCTCGGTGAGCGCACCGAGGAATGCCGTTGCGGCCAAGCGGTATCCACCCGGGGGAACGAAATCGGAACCGACTTCCGAGCGCAGGGTGTTCTCGAAGAACTCCACCCACTGCGCACGTCGGCGCGTCCGATGCTGTTCGACGGCATCGCTGACACCCAGCATCTCCAGATAGGAGATGCGCGCCCGACGTGGGTCACCTCCGATCGATCCGACCAGGGCCGTCATCGCTGCGACGACCAGAGAGCGACGATCACGGTCGACCTGCTCGTCGAGTGCGGCGACGACGGCGGCCAGCGCGTCGTCTTGGATCAGGTCGTAGACGTCCACGAGCAGCGCCTCACGGTTGGCGAACTCACTGTAGAACTGACTGCGTGCGAGGCCGGCCGCGGCGCAGATGTCCGCCACCGAGGTGGCGGCGTATCCGCGTCCCCCGACGACCTCGATAGCCGCGTGCAAGAACCGAGCTCGACGATCGGCTTTCCGAACAGCGGAGGATCGTCCGGCGTAGATGCGGCCCTGATCATCGGCGACAGTCACCGAGGGAGTCTACAGGCGACGCACCGTTCGCAGCCCCGCTGATGGGTTCCATCACGACCCGATCGGCTTCCCGAACAATCCGGCGATTATCTCGCCGACGGCCGCGACGAACGTCGGGTGCGCACGCGTGTCGAGCGCCATCGAGCCGACATCGTTCGTCCGGCAACCCGGTTCCACCGGAACACCGGCAAATCGGTCGCGCATCCACAACACCGCACTCGGAAAAGCGATCAGCTCCAGGCTGATGTGCTCACTGAAATGATCGCGGGTGTAGGTGACGTCGGCACCCGGACGGCTGCAGTACGACTCGACCATCGCGTTGACCGGCCCGATCGGCACCAGCCAGTCCGGGTTGGAATGGTAGACGTAGAGCGGCATGTTCGGAGTGGTGCGGCCGAGCTGCATCGCAGACAGGGCCTTCTTCACCACCGGTTGCTGGATCGGGTCGCCGTCGGTGTGCAGCAAGCCTTTCAGGTTGACGAACGGCAGCAGCGCCGACGAGTAGCCGACACAGAGGTTGTCCTTGGCCGCGAACAACGTTCTACCGAACGGGTCGACGTGTTCGTCGATGAAGGCGGCCAGCTCGGGACTCTCGCGGCTGGCACCGATGATGCCGGCGGCGACGATGCCCGATCCCAGGGTGTTGTTCGCGTTGTCGACCAATGCCCCGAGTTCGGCCGGGGTGCCGCCCTCGGTGACTCCGACGATATCGAGCTCAGGGGCGTAGTTTTCGGCCAGTTCTGCTGCGTGCCCGGTGGCGATCGCGCCACCGGAGTAGCCGCTCATCCCCACCTTGGTGGCCTCCCCGGCCAACTGCATCGGCGCGAAGTTCTCGGCAGCTCGGATGCCGTCGAGTGTGATCCGACCGGCGACCGGCCCGGCGGCGAACGAATTGTTCGGGCCCTGATGATCGGGTACCGACACCGCCCATCCTTGCGCCAACGCTGCCTGCACTTCGAGGAATTGAGCGCCCGACGTCACCGCGCCGGTCACCGGCCAGGGGATGGCACCCGCTCGCATCGCGTACGACGGAGCGCAGTAGGCCGCGAGAGAATCCTCGGCCACCTGGATGGAGATCAACGGACGCGGTGCCGCAGGCACTCCCCGCGGCTTGATGACCGTGGTCACGGCGGCGATCGGCTCGTCGCGCCCGTTGTTGGACCGGAACGACAACTGCCACGCGTCGACCTGCGTGGGAATGACGTTGAGAGTAGCCAGCTCGACGGGCCGTGCGGCGATGACCTGGCCCGGCGCGGCCGCTGCCACCACGTCGGCGGGAGGAAGGTAGAAGTCGGTGTCGAACTCGGGAATCTTCGGCCACGTGAGCGGCGGCAAAGGCGGCTGAACCTCCACACCGGCCGGACCGCTGGAATCGGGTGCAGCGGAAGCGGGGCTGGTCGTAGCGGCAACGGCGGCGGCTACGGTCGCCACACCGATCGCTACCCGCAGCGTCCAAGATCGGGCAGAAGACACGGCTGTACTCCTTCGCGCCGGACAACGGGGTCCACAGGACGCGCGCCCGGCGACATTTCGTACAGCGCATCCGACAATCTTGGACACCGATGTCCGAGATGGTGCTCAGAACTGTAGAGCGAAGTGGCGTGGATAACAATCCCCGAGCCGAAAAAGATTCAGAACTGAATCGAGCCCAAGTGCACGGGGTAGTTCCCGTTCGTCACGCGACCGCGAAAGACCGCTTCGCCAAACCGAACTGGAAGCCGGTGATGGCCGTCGTCACCGGAGCTTCCGGATTCTCGGCGGCACCGAGGGTGACGAACAACGGCGTGAAATGTTCGACGGTGGGGTGCGCGTACGGCATTCCCGGTGCGGCACTGCGGAAGTCGGCGAGAGTCCCGACGTCACCGCGAGACAAGGCGTCGGCTGCCCAGAGGTCGAAGTCCTCGGACCACGTCGGCACGGTATTGGTTGCGAAATTCTCCCGGGACAGGAACGGCAGTCCGTGGGTCATGAACCCGGAACCGATGACCAACACACCCTCGGCCCGAAGTTCCTTCAGCGCAGCGCCTATCGCCATCAGCCGATCGGGCGCGTGCGTCGGCAGGCTCAATTGCAGAACCGGGACATCGGCGTAGGGATACATGACCTTCAGCGGCACCCAGGCACCGTGATCGAGTCCGCGCGCGGTGTGCTGATGCAGGTTCTCCGACGCCGGAATGGCCGCGGCCACCCGTGCGGCCAGCGCCTGAGCGTCGGGAGTCCGGTATTCCATCGAGTAGTAACGCTGCGCAAATCCACCGAAGTCGTAGACGAGTGGCGTCGCCGCAGCCGTCGCAGACAGGCTCAACGGCGCCTCTTCCCAGTGTGCGCTGACGATCAGGATCGCCTTCGGCTTGGGCATCGACTGCGACCAGGTGAAGAGCTCGTTCATCCAGAGCGCGTCGTCGAACACCGGGGGCGCACCGTGACTGATGTACAGCGCGGGCATCGGCCCATCGTGTGGGGTCCACATCTGCTGCGACCGGCTCGCGGGTGCTGCATCGGCGAGAAACGCATCGAATGCGGCACCCGCGACGGGCGGGTTCATCACAGAAGTCATGGCGGGTCCTTCGAAGTACCTAAGTTGAATCTTCAACCTACCACTTGAGTCCAATCACGACAACATCGGACCAGCCGGTCTGGACCGAACCACACTGTGGGTGACCTCAGCGCCCACTATTAGTGCTGAAATACCTTTTCCCGTTTGTGAGAGCGAATTGTGGACGCTCACGTCAGTGCTCCACGCCGAGGACACGGCTACTCCACGACGACGGGGCCACCACCGGGAAGGTTGGGCGTGTCCGTCGTGATCGTGAGATCGACACGGCCCGCACCGGTAGCGAGAGTGATCGGCTCGGTCGATATCCCACCCGCCGAACCGGATCGGCCGTTGTCGATGTTCGTCCACACCACGGTCACCGGAACCGGCAGCAGGCCGACCGCTGACGAGCCCATGTCACCCGCACCAGAAATCTTGCTCACTGTCGTCACCGTGACCTCCCCTGCCTCGATCACCGTCGCCGTTGCCTCGACCGGCCCCGACCCGAAACTGACGCCGTGTTGCAAGAAGACGAATGCCTGTACCGGCCTGAGCTCCGTGGTGGTTGCGGCCGACGCGATGCCCGCCGACCCCAGCGTCAGGGCTCCCGCCAGTAATGGTGCCGCCACGAGGCGAAAGACTCTATTTCTCGAAAACACGATGCTCCCCATTTCGTCGAATTCGTCCGCTGTTCGAGAACATCCTGCAACGGACCAAGCGGTATGTAGACCCCTCGGGTCCTAGGCTCGGCTGTATGCCGGATGTCTATCGCGCCCCGATGCCGAATGGCGTCGAGCGTGCCCTCACCTACGGACTCTGCGGCATGTCGGCGAACGACGAACGCTCGCTACGACGGGTCGAGCGTTTCGAGCAGGTCGCGGACCAATCTTTCGTCTGGACGCGAACCGAGCACGGCGAGTACTTCCTCGGCCGAATTTCCGGCCCACTGCGGGAGGATCACAGCGCCGACGCGGTGGCGTCGAACCTGATCTTCGTCCGTGACTGCGAGTGGATCGGCGAGCCTGTTCCCGAACACGAGGTACCCGCCGCGACGCTACGCACATTCGCGCGCGGCGGGCGAAATTTTCAGCAGACGCACGACCCGCAGGTCGGTGCAGAGTCGGCTAGCGTGTGGCGAGCGCGAGGTCGCTGACCTGGGGATCGACCTGTACGAGAGAGTAACCCTGGATCTCGAACTTGTTCTCCCCCTCAGGCGGTCCGAGCACGGCGCGGACGATCAGGGTCGCGGCAGCAGCGACGAGTGCGATCACGATGACCACTGCTGCCACGATCAGCAGGGTGCGGGGGCCACCGAACAGGTTCTTCGAGCTCATGGGTCCATCATGGCCCCTCCTCGGTGGGACACGAATCTCGCTGCGTGAGTAGTAAAGGTGTTGATCAGATGAGTTCGTGGCTACAGTGAATCCGTGACCGACGCACCCGAGCCCGATTTCTGGTCGTTCATCGACACTGCCAACAACACACTGGCCCGGGAGTACGGGTTCGAGCATCAGCTGGCCACCGAGGTTCTGCTGACACTGAACCGAGCGTCGAACATCGTCACGTACGACCTCGAGTCGACGGTTCATCGCCCGCGGGGCTGGTCGTGGTCGTCGTTTCGGCTGATGTTCGTCACGTGGCTGGCAGGCCCGATCGAGCCGCGACGAGCAGCCGAACTGACCGGCATGAGCCGCGCCGCAGTGTCGAACCTGTCCAAGACACTCATCTCCGGCGGCCTGCTCGCCAGCACGCCCGACGAGAAGGACGGCCGTTCGGTGCGCCTCGCCCTGACCACGCAGGGGCACGACGAGATGGTCGCGGCGTTCGCCGAACAGAACGAACGGGAGAACGCATGGGCCAGCGCGCTCACCGAACCCGAACAGCGAATCCTGGTGATGCTGTTGACCAAACTGATCACCAACCGCAGCCAGTTCGACGTCCGGGGGCGCAACTGAAGGTTGCGTAGATCACGTCAAAGTAGTTAATGTCTTTACTACAAGCGGTGACAGAACTCAGGAGAGAGCACGTGGCCTACTACCGGCAGCTCGGATCGGTTCCGCCGAAGCGGCACACCCAGCACCGAACTCCCGACGGCAACCTCTATTACGAGGAGCTGATGGGCGAAGAGGGCTTCTCCTCGGATTCGTCTCTGCTGTACCACCGCTACATACCGTCGGCCATCGTCGATGCCACGGTGTGGGACCTCCCCGATCAATCGACGACGCCCAACCATCCGCTCGTGCCGCGGCACCTGAAGTTGCACGAGCTGTTTCCCGAGTCCGTCGTGGCCGACACCGACGTGGTCACTGGACGACGCCTCGTTCTGGGCAACGCCGATGTTCGACTATTGTATGTGGTCGCCTCGAAAGCCTCTCCGCTGTATCGCAATTCGATCGGTGACGAGATGGTCTACATCGAATCTGGTTCTGCCACGGTGGAAACAGTATTCGGGGCGCTGCAGGCACGGCAGGGTGACTACGTGCTCATTCCGCGCGCGACGACGCACCGCTGGATTCCCGACGGCACCCTGCGCGCCTACGCCATCGAGGCCAACAGTCACATCGCGCCACCGAAGCGGTTCCTGTCGAAGTACGGCCAGTTGCTCGAGAACGCTCCCTACTGCGAACGCGATCTGCACGGCCCCACCGAGCCTCTACTCGCCGACGGCGAAGACATCGAAGTACTTGTCAAGCACCGTGGTTCGACGGGCATCGTCGGAACCCGCTACGTCTACCCGCAACACCCGTTCGACGTAGTGGGGTGGGACGGCTGCCTGTATCCGTACACGTTCAACATCTCCGACTACGAACCGATCACCGGCCGTGTGCATCAACCGCCGCCTGCGCATCAGGCATTCGAGGGGGCCAACTTCGTGATCTGTAATTTCGTTCCGCGCAAGGTCGACTACCACCCGCTCGCAATTCCGGTGCCGTACTACCACTCCAACGTCGACTCCGACGAGATCATGTTCTACGTCGGCGGCGACTACGAGGCCCGCAAGGGTTCCGGAATCGGCCAGGGTTCGATCTCGGTGCATCCGGGCGGGCATGCTCACGGTCCGCAACCCGGTGCCTACGAACGCAGTATCGGTGCCGAGTTCTTCGACGAACTGGCCGTCATGGTCGATACTTTCCGCCCCCTCGAACTCGGCGAAGGAGCGCTCGCGTGCGAGGACACCGGGTACGCGTGGACGTGGGCAGGCCGGGGGCCGAACCGATGATCCCGAAGTTCTTCCATCGCCTGTGCGACGACGCCGCTGTCTTTCCTCCCGGCAATACACCACTCGATGTTGCTGCAGCACAACATCTCGAGTACCGGGCGAGTTCTTTCGCAGACCTCGTCGGACCGTTGGTCGTTCCGATGGACCGGGTGAACGAGCTCGTCCTGGGCGCTCGGATGGAGGTCGCGTTGACCGCACCTGCAGGCCCGGGCAGCGTAGAAGCGGGCCTGCGGGTCGCCGACCGCACCGCCGGGGTCACGGTCGTTGCCGTCGAAGTGGCCGTACCCGAGGGCACGAACATCGACGCTTTGCGCAACATCACTCAGGACATCGACATCTACGTCGAAATCCCCCGAGACTCCCGACGAGACGACATCTTCGACGCAGTCGACGAGTTCGGGTATCGAGCCAAATTCAGGACCGGCGGCGTCACGGCCGACGAGTACCCGGACGAGCGGGAGCTTGCCGCGTCCATCTACGAGGCGGCACAACGCGAGGTCCACTTCAAAGCCACCGCGGGTCTGCACCATGCCGCCCGTAACACCGATCCCCACAACGGTTTCGAGCAACACGGTTTCCTCAACGTGATCCTCGCCGCGCAGGCCGCACACAGCGGCGCACGCGTCGGTGAGCTCGAGAAGATCCTGGCGATCCGGGACGCCGACGTCCTCGCCGGTCTCGTCGCCGGGATCGAGGGTCAACGCGCCTTCGCATCTTTCGGCACCTGCAGCATCCGCGAACCCCTGGACGACCTGGTCCGCCTCGGACTCGTCCCACCTCAGTGAACCAAGGAGCGCGCCGTTCATGACGCACATCGACATCCCCGCCGACTCCGAGTTCGGAATCGACAACCTGCCTTACGGCATTTTCAGTACTCCTGGTTCGGACGCTCGAGTCGGAGTCCGGTACGGCGACAATGTGATCGATCTTTCTGCCGCTCTGAACCATTCGGTTTTCGCCTCCCCCAGCCTCAATGCTTTCATGGCGCGCGGCCGCAGTCGGTGGGTCGAGGTCCGCGAGTCCGTCACCGCCATGATCGTCAGTGGCACGACCCCCGCGGAAGCGATCGTCTCGGTTTCCGACGTCACGATGCACCTGCCGTTCGAAGTTGCGGACTACGTGGACTTCTACGCGTCCGAGCACCACGCGTCCAATCTCGGCCGACTCTTTCGTCCCGATGCCGAACCGCTGCTACCGAATTGGAAGCACCTGCCCGTGGCGTATCACGGACGGTCGGGGACGGTCGTCGTCTCCGGTACAGATGTCAAGCGTCCGAACGGTCAACGCAAGGCACCCGACGAGGCGTCACCCACGTTCGGCCCGTCTCGTCGACTGGACATCGAGGCAGAGATGGGCTTCGTCGTCGGCGTTCCGGCGGATGGTCCGATATCGCCGGATCAGTTCTCCGAGCACGTGTTCGGTGTCGTCATCGTCAACGACTGGTCTGCTCGCGACATCCAGGCATGGGAGTACGTGCCGCTGGGGCCGAACCTCGGCAAGAGTTTCGCAACGTCCATCTCGCCCTGGGTGGTACCGCTGCTCGCTCTGGAGCACGCGCGAACGTCGACGCCGGTTCAGGATCCCGAGCCGCACGAGCATCTGCGCGAATCGCGTTCCTGGGCTCTCGACATCGATCTGACCGTCTCATGGAACGGCCACGTCGTCTCGCGTCCGCCGTACAATTCGATGTACTGGTCGCCCGCTCAGATGCTCGCCCACGAGACCAGCAATGGTGCAACATCGCGAACCGGTGACCTGTTCGCCTCGGGCACCATCTCGGGACCACAGAAGAATCAGCGCGGGGCATTCATCGAACTCACCTGGGGTGGAGAAGAACCGGTGACCCTGGGCTCGGAGACTCGAACCTTCCTCGAAGACGGCGACGAGGTGGTCATTGCAGCCAGCGCTCCAGGGCCTAGCGGTTCGCGCATCGGCTTCGGGGACGTCCGTGGCCGCATCGTTCCGGCCTGAGGTCGATCACTCGCGCGGTAGTCGGTATGCGGGGGCTCTGGGGGTTCGATCGGGATCCGCGCTGTTGAGCAGCGGCATTGCCCGGAACTCGACGAGCTCAGAGAGTACGACCACACTGGTGGACCGCGCGATCGTCCGAGATTGGTTGAGCACGATCAGCGTTCGTTGCAGATCGTCGTGCGACGCCGCGGCGACCCGGCAGAGCACATCTCCGGCTCCGGTTGTCGCGAACGCCTCCAGTACGCCGGGGATCTGCTCCAGAACCGCGACGACGTCGCCGAGTGCGCCTTGCGCGATCTCCAGCGTGACGAACGCCTGTACGCCGTAACCAGCTGCTGCCAAACCGATTTTCGGCCGATAGCCGGTGATGACGCCGGTATCCTCGAGCCGCTGCAATCTTGCTGTCACCGTCGCACGCGCCACCCCGAGGATGCGCGACAGATCGAGCACGCCGATTCGCGAATTGTCATGCAGCGCAGCGAGCATCGCTCGGTCCAGTTCGTCCAACGTCGATTCCACAGCGCACCTCCGTTTGCTGTACAGATCGTATAGCAAATACGGCGTGAACCTGCCCTATCTGTACAGCACGGATAGCAGTTCATGGGTCGATTGACTCCCCTGAGCCGCGATGCTGGGCTGGGCAGAACAGTGCGCCTCACTCGGACCAAGCGGGAGACCTCATGAGCCTCGACATCATCCTCAACGACGACGAGAGACTGGCCGATCTCGACGCCGATCAGTTGCGTCAGCTCATCGGCTTGGTCGAGTACGACGACGAGCGAGATCCCTTTCCCGTCAGTGGCTGGGACGCGATCGTGTGGGTCGTCGGTAACGCGACGCAGACCACCCACTTCTTCCAGTCCGCGTTCGGCATGGAGCTCGTCGCCTACTCGGGACCGACCACCGGTCAACGCGACCATCACGCGTACGTACTAACCTCCGGCGCAGTGCGATTCGTCATCAAGGGTGCCGTCGACCCCGATAGCGACCTGGTTGCCCACCACACCCGCCACGGCGACGGCGTCGTCGATATCGCTCTGGCCGTGCCGGACGTGGACCGATGCATCGCGCATGCGCGATCCCAGGGCGCGCGAGTAGTGCAAGAGCCGACCGACACGTCCGACGAGCACGGCACGGTCCGCACCGCGGCCATCGCGACCTACGGCGACACCCGACACACGTTGGTCGACCGCTCGCGCTACACCGGCACCTATCTGCCCGGTTATCTGCCACGCACGTCGACGTTGCAGCGACCGGAAGGCGCTCCCAAGCGCATCTTCCAGGCACTCGATCACGTGGTCGGCAACGTCGAGCTGGGCAAGATGGACGAGTGGGTCGATTTCTACCATCGCGTCATGGGTTTCACGAACATGGCGGAATTCGTTGGCACCGATATCGCCACCGACTACTCGGCGTTGATGAGCAAGGTCGTCTCCAACGGCAACCATCGGGTGAAATTCCCGCTGAACGAGCCGGCCATCGCCAAGAAGCGTTCACAGATCGACGAGTACCTGGATTTCTACCGCGGCCCGGGCGCACAGCATCTGGCGCTGGCGACCAACGACATCCTGTCTTCGGTCGATGCGCTCCGCGCGGCGGGCGTCGAATTTCTCGCCACTCCTGATTCGTACTACGAGGATCCCGCACTGCGAGCCCGTATCGGTAAGGTCCGAGTGCCGATCGAAGAGTTGCAGAAGCGCGGAATTCTCGTCGACCGAGACGAGGACGGGTACCTACTGCAGATCTTCACCAAGCCGCTGGTCGATCGCCCGACGGTGTTCTTCGAGATGATCGAACGCCACGGCTCGCTCGGCTTCGGCATCGGCAACTTCAAGGCACTGTTCGAGGCCATCGAACGTGAGCAGGACGCTCGCGGCAACTTCTGACCCGTACCCCGAACGACGCCGCCCACTGTCAGCGTTCGGTGGGCGGCGCAGTTCGTCCCAGACCACCTCGGTCCTCGTCGAAGATCAACCACGTGCGCGTCGCCCGGACGCCGTCGAGCGATTGCAGGCCCTCCAGCACGACTTGCCGCAGGCTCTCGTTGTCGGGAGTCCTGATGAGTACCAGCACGTCGAAATCCCCTCCGAGCAAACTGAAGTGGTCGACGAATTCCATCGACCGCAACCCCTCGGACACACTGCGCCACGAATCCTGACGGATCGACAACGCGATGAACGCCGAGGTCCCTAGCCCGGACGCCCCGTGATCCACCTGCACGGTGAACCGTTCGATGACACCCGCATCCTTGAGCCTGTCCACCCGTGTATAGGTATGTGCCCGAGAGAGATTCAAACGATCGGCCAGCACCCGCATCGAGACCCGCCCGTCGGCAGTCAGCTCGGCGAGGATGCGACGATCCGTGTCGTCCAATTCCACACGTCTCGAGACGTCGTCCATTCGTCCGCTCCTACCTGGTGGTTCGCTACGCCGATCCGACAGATAGTCAGTTCGTACCTGAAATGTCGGCAATATGTCTGCAATCCTACGGCCATAGGACTTCTTCCTCACCGATTCGGCCAGAATCACCGTACAAGCCGATCTCAGGAGAATGCCCCATGACGACCGTCGAGAAGGTTCCGGCAACGTCCTACCAACAGTTCATGCCTGCCGACCGTCCCGTGCAGTACCTCGCACCCGATGGGACGGGCGTGGACAGTGCCGCCCGCTACGCACACCCGTCGAACGAGCGCCTGCTCGAGATGTACCGCTCGATTGTGCACGGTCGCCGATTCGACCAGCAGGCAACAGCATTGACCAAACAGGGTCGGCTTGCGGTCTACCCGTCCTCCCGCGGCCAGGAGGCCTGCCAGATCGCCGCAGCCCTGTGCCTGGGTGAGCAGGACTGGATGTTCCCGACGTACCGAGACTCGATGGCTCTCGCGGCGCGAGGCGTCGACCAGGTGGAGTTGCTCGGTATGCTCGCCGGCTACTGGCACTGCGGATACGATCCCACCGCCTACAAGGTCGCTCCCCAATGCACGCCTCTGGCAACACAATTGCTGCACGCGACCGGTTTCGCCTACGCCGAGGCCAAGCAGGGACGAGACACCATCGCCCTCGCGTTCTGCGGTGACGGCGCGACCAGTGAAGGCGACTTCCACGAGGCCCTCAACTTTGCCGCGGTGTTCCGCGCACCGGTGATCTTCCTGGTGCAGAACAACGGCTTCGCCATCAGCGTGCCCCTGGCTCGCCAGACTGCGGCTCCCTCGTTGTCGCACAAGGGAGTCGGTTACGGCATCGGCAGCGAGCAGGTCGACGGCAACGACCCGATTGCGATGATGGCCGTGATGGACGAGGCCGTGAAGTACGTCCGCGCAGGCAAAGGACCCGTGGTCGTCGAGGCACACACCTACCGCATGGACGCCCACACCAACGCCGACGACGCCACGCGCTACCGCAAGGCCGACGAGGTCGAGGGATGGTTGGCCCGAGATCCGCTGACGCGCCTCGACTCCTACCTCGAAGCTCAGGGTCTGCTCACCGACGAGCTGCGCGAGCAGATGACGGTATCGGCCGACGCCGACGCCGCGGCACTTCGCGCAGGCATGAACGTCGAGCAAGACGTCGACCCCGAGGATCTGTTCCGGTTCGTCTACTCCTCCCCCACCCCCGGCCTGAACGAACAGCGCGATCAGGTCACCGCCGAAATCGCAGCAGGAGAACTGTCATGACGACGATGACCATGGCCGGAGCCCTCAACGCCGCCCTGCGCGACGCGTTGACCGAGGACGAGAAGGTCGTCGTCTTCGGTGAGGACGTCGGCACACTCGGCGGCGTCTTCCGCGTCACCGACGGACTGACCCGGGACTTCGGCGACGACCGGTGCTTCGACACCCCGCTCGCGGAGTCCGGCATCGTCGGATTCGCAATCGGAATGGCGATGTCTGGCTACAAGCCCGTCGTCGAGATGCAGTTCGACGCCTTCGCCTACCCGGCGTTCGAGCAGATCGTGTCCCACGTGGCCAAGCTGCGCAACAGAACTCGCGGCTCGCTCACCGCCCCGATGGTCATCCGCATCCCGTTCGCAGGCGGTATCGGCGGCGTCGAGCATCACTGCGACTCGTCCGAGGCCTACTACGCGCACACCCCGGGCCTCAAGGTCGTCTCCCCGTCCACTGTCGCCGACGCCTACTCACTGATGCGTGACGCCATCGCCGATCCGGATCCGGTGATCTTTCTGGAGCCCAAGCGGCTGTACTTCTCCAAGGACGACATCGAGCTGAAAAAGACCGAGCCGATCGGCACCGCGGTCGTTCGCCGTGCGGGCACCGACGTCACGCTGCTCGCCTACGGCCCCACCGTGTCGGTGGCCATGCAGGCCGCCGAATTCGCGGCCGAGGACGGTCGGAGCGTCGAGGTGATCGATCTGCGTTCACTCAATCCATTCGACGACGTGACGGTCGCG
This sequence comes from Rhodococcus sp. NPDC080181, assembly GCF_040702225.1. Taxonomy (NCBI): domain Bacteria; kingdom Bacillati; phylum Actinomycetota; class Actinomycetes; order Mycobacteriales; family Nocardiaceae; genus Rhodococcus; species Rhodococcus sp. NPDC080181. Next base: position 4,822 of record NZ_JBFBKN010000004.1, on the reverse strand, counting down.
GCCTCGGTACGGAAAACCGGACGGTGCATCGTGATTCAAGAGGCGCAGGGCTTCTCCGGTGTGGCCGCGGAGATCGCATCGCGGGTATCCGAGCGCTGCTTCCATCACCTGCACGCCCCGGTACTGCGAGTCACCGGTCTCGACATTCCCTACCCGGCACCGAAACTCGAGCACTTCCACCTGCCGTCCGCTGATCGCGTTCTCGACGCGATGGACCGGTTGCAGTGGAACGATGCACCTGACCTCAGCAAGGCGGTCACGGTATGAGTGCCCAGGTATTTCTGCTGCCCGACCTCGGCGAGGGACTGACCGAGGCCGAGATCGTGGAATGGAAGGTCAAGCCCGGCGACACCGTCACCATCGATCAGGTCGTCGTCGAGGTAGAGACGGCTAAAGCCTCCGTCGAGGTGCCCTGCCCCTTCGAGGGTGTCGTCGGTGAATTGCATGCGGCCGAGGGCACATCACTGGCCGTCGGCGCTCCCTTGATCAGCATCACCGGCGGTGCCGTCGCCGATACGCCCGCGGCCCACGAGCGATACCGCGAAGAGGAGCGCGCCGGCTCGGGAAATGTGCTGATCGGCTACGGCACCGGCCACGGCCCCACCGGCCGCCGAAAAAGAGCTTCGCATGTGAGTGGAAACTCGACCCAGGCTACGAATTTCCACTCCCATGCACCGAAGGTGCTCTCCCCCATCGTTCGCAGCATGGCGCTGCAGGGTGGGTTGGATCTGGCGTCGATCGATGTCGCCGGCAGTCATGGGGTCATCACCCGCGCGGACGTGGAACGGGCACTGTCCTCGAGCACTCCCAGCGCCGAGGGCGTCACTCGAATCCCGATCACCGGGATTCGTAAGACCATCGCCGACAAACTCTCTCGCAGTCGTGCGGAAATTCCCGAGGCGACCGTCTGGGTCGACGTCGACGCGACGGCTCTGCTGCAAGCCCGACGTGACCTCGACGCCTCCATCGATGGAACCAAGGTGACGCTGTTGGCGGTGCTCGCCAAACTCACCATGATCGCGTTGGCCAAGTTCCCCGAGCTCAACAGCACCGTCGACACCGCAGCCGGTGAGATCCTGCGCTACGAGAACGTCGGGCTCGGCATCGCTGCGCAGACCGATCGTGGACTGATGGTTCCCGTTGTGCCGCAGGCGGACAAGGCCGATCTGAAGGAACTCGCCGAGCGATTGTCCGAGCTGACCGAACTCGCACGGACCGGCTCTCTGCCCGCAGCCCGGTTGAGCGGCGGAACGTTCACGCTCAACAACTACGGAGTGTTCGGCGTCGACGGCTCGGCCGCGATCATCAACCATCCCGAGGCAGCGATTCTGGGTATCGGACGCATCATCGACCGACCCTGGGTGGTCGACGGCCAATTGGCCGTCCGCAAGGTTGCGCAGTTGTCGTTGGCGTTCGATCACCGCGTGTGCGACGGCGGAGTGGCCGGCGGGTTCTTGCGCACCGTGGCCGATTTCGTCGAAAATCCCGTCGTGGCATTGGGGTCCGTCCGATGAGCGACGTCGACGTTCTCATCCTCGGCGGCGGATCCGGCGGGTACTCCTGTGCCCTGCGCGCCGAGCAACTCGGCCTGACGGTCGCATTGGTCGAGGAGGACAAGCTCGGCGGCACTTGCCTACACCGTGGATGCATCCCCACCAAGGCACTGCTGCATACCGCCGAGGTGGCCGACGCGGTCCGCGGTTCGGCGTATGTCGGCGTCACGGCATCGTTCGCGGGCGTAGATATGCCTGCGGCACTGGGCTATCAGCGCAGTGTGGTCGCAGGCCTGTACTCCGGACTGCAAGGCTTGCTGAAGCGTCCAAACATCGAGATCGTGTCCGGTCGTGGTCAGGTGGTCGGTCCTTGCACCGTCGAAGTCGGTGGGCGACGCATCACTGGGGCTTCAATGGTTCTCGCCACCGGGTCGTATTCGCGCACCATCCCCGGTATCGAACTGGGTCCGCGAGTGCTCACCAGCGACGGCGCGTTGGCGCTCGACCGAGTTCCGGAGTCCGTCGTCGTACTGGGCGGCGGGGTCATCGGAATCGAATTCGCCAGCATCTGGGCCTCTTTCGGTGCCAAGGTCACCGTCGTCGAAGCCCTCGATCGCATCGTTCCCGGTGAGGACGAATGGTCCTCGAAGCAGCTGACCAAGGCATTGCGCAAACGCGGCATCGACATTCGTACCGGCACCAAGGTCGAGACAGTCACCGAGTCGTCCGACGACATCGCGGTGGCGCTGTCCTCCGGCGACACCCTCTCGGCGGATCTCGTGCTCGTCTCCGTCGGACGCGGCCCCCGCACCGATGGCCTCGGGCTGGCCGAGCAGGGCATCGCCACCGAACGTGGCTTCGTCACTGTCGACGACAATCTGCTCACCACCGCGGCGGGCGTTTATGCCGTCGGCGACATCGTGGCGGGATATCAGTTGGCTCACCGCGGATTCCAGCACGGCATGTTCGTCGCCGAACACATTGCCGGACTCGCGCCGGCACGTATCGACGGCGATCTCGTTCCGCGCGTGACCTATTCGCATCCGGAGGTCGCGTCGGTCGGTCTCACAGAGAAGGCCGCGGAGCAGACATACGGCACCGTCACCTCTGTGGTCTACGACCTCGGCGGCAACGGCAAGAGCCGCATCCTCGCCACCGCGGGCGGAGTCAAGGTTATTCGCGCTCGTGAGGACGGCCCTGTTGTGGGTGTCCACCTCGTCGGTGACCGCGTGGGCGAATTGATAGGTGAGGCGCAACTCGCGGTGGCATGGGAAGCGTTGCCATCGGAGGTCGGTAGCTTCGTTCACGCTCACCCCACTCAGAACGAGGCGATCGGTGAGGCGATGATGGCACTGTCGGGACGGCCGTTGCACGCGCACAGCTGAATACATTTCGAGTAACCGTTCCGGATTGTTCAGGTAAACCTAGCTCCGGACTCCGCCCTCAACTCGGGCCTCCTGAACCGCCGCCGCGCAAACCTCGATCTCACTGTGCACTTCTTTCGAGATATCAATGACTGAAGGAAGTTCTGGCTTCTTCGCCCATTTTCCGCGCGACGGGCCTAACTCCCAGGTCTCGAGTGTCCCGGGTTCGACGCACAGGTTATCGATCACACTCGCGGGCGGCTGCGAGTTCACGGTGATACCCATCCACCGAAATGACTCTCGAGAGCCGTAGCGACAGCAATCGTCACGTGGTCATTGCCAGCTGCGGCAGCCACCTGAACGCCGACCGGCAGGCCGCGTTTGTTCAGCCCGAGTGGTACTTCGGTGGCGGTCATGCCGAGCAAGTTGAACAGAGCGGCACCACCGAAGAGCCATGGTCGGCCCAATGTTGCATTGTGCAGCGGTGCCGGGCGCGGTAGCGGCGGATGCATCATCACCCCCTCGCCCACGACTTCTGCTACCTGGTCGGCCAGGTCCGATGCGATCGAGTCGAGCCGACGACCGACCATCTTTGGTGCCGAACCGAGAAGGTGGTCACCCACCATCGCCAATCGAAGTTGAAGACTACTGGCGCGCAACAACGCTGGAGTTCGGTGTGCAGCTCCGGAGACGTCGAACGAATCGAACATTGTCGTAACCGGCGACGGGGCGTGGCGTCGGAGCTCGGCCAGGTAGCTCGACATGAGCCGTCGCATGGCGGGCATCGGTTGCCACTGCACGTCTGCGCCCAGTTCGGCAAGTGCCATGCCAGCGGCATCGCGGGCGTCGCGCAGCGAGCGGTCCATCGGCCGCAGATACGTCGACCCGGTCGGGATCACGACGCGCAAACCGTTCAAGTCGACCGATTCCGTTGATTTGCAACGTGATCCGTCGTCATCGGCGAGAATTCTCAACAGCGGCATCAGATCAGAGGCGCGGCGGGTCATCGGACCCAAGGTTTCCAGACGACTCGACTCGCCGGTCCTGGACACCGACGGGATCTGCTCGTGTGCGGGCACCAGCCCGGGCGATGGTTTGTGGCCGAAGACGCCGCAGAAGAACGAGGGGATACGGATCGAGCCACCGGTGTCGCCGCCCACACCGAAAGGGCTGCCGCCGCCGCCGATCGCGGCCCCCTCGCCGCCGGAGGAACCACCCGACACGCGATGGCGATCGTACGGGTTCGAAGTCCGTCCGTAGACACTGTTTGTGCTTTCGATGCCCAGGCACATCTCGGAGGTGTTCGTGACACCGACGATGATCGCTCCCGCGTTCCTGAGTCGTTGCACGACAAGCGCATCGGACTCGGCTACCACACCTGCGCGACTGGCGAGGCCGGCGGTATGGGGCATCCCTGCCACTGGAATGGACTCTTTGATCGTGCACGGCACCCCAGCCAAGGGGCGATCTGCCGCAGTGGTTGGAGGGCCTGCGTCGACGTGGCCGGCTTCGTCGAGGGCGGCAGCGAACCGGTCCCGCGCGATGGCACCGTCCCCGGCCCGTCGGAGAAGGGTAGCGATGTGCAGTGCGACCACCCGGCGGGAAGTCGTTCGCCCAGACCGAATCGCTTCGGCGAGTTCGATTCCCGACGCCGCGCCGATCCACGAGTCGGTTACTCGCACAACATTTTCCGATGACACTCCCGAAACCCTCTTTTTGTCGTGCAATCGATGCAATTCGTGTACTCCGGTTCCAGGTGTCTGCGACGTCGAGCGCTCTTTCGTGTCGGACCGCGACCTTCAATTCGGCGGGTGACGTCGGTTGCGTCCTCCGAGGGAGCTAGAGGCCAAAATGCCGTTCGACGTCTACCGGGGGGGTGTCCCTATGGTTTCTGTCAAGCGGCTTGTGTCGTGGGCGGTTGGTACAGAGTCTTGGTCTTGAGCATGGCGAACAGGACGTCGCATC